>QKCP01000035.1 GCA_003246855.1 Ilyobacter polytropus | reverse complement strand
TAATCTGAAAATTAACCTTTAAGAATTCTAAAGTTCTTCTATAACTTCATTCATATCTTTAAATATATTTATATACTCCAATTTTGGCCTTTTTAAGACCAAAATTTCTATCCCTAGATCTTTACAAGCTTCTACCTTCTCAAGCTCTCCTCCTTCTATGCCACTTTCTTTAGTTATCATATATTTTATTCCATAATTTCTCATAATATCTTTATTAAACTCTTTTGAAAAAGGACCCTGTAAGGCTATTATATTCTTAGCCTGGTAATCCAAATTTTCTGCAATTTCTATAGAAGCCTTAACTGGAAGTATCCTCACATAAAGTTTATCCAGCATTTTTAGGTTTTTTAGTTTATGCAGGTTGTTTACTCCAATAGTGCTGAGTATGTTTCCACAAAAATAATTGGAGTTTAAATAATCAACTATAGAATCGATATTGTCAAATCTAAGAGCGCCTTCATATGATATCATTTCCCTTTCAAATCTAAGATATCTTATCCCATGCTTTTTAGCTACTTCCATAGAATTTTTAGAAACATTTTGTGCATATGGGTGACTAGCATCTACTATAACTTGTATCTCTCTTTGCATTACAAGGTTTTCCATCTCATTTAAATCCATTTTTTTATCAATTACATCTAAACCCACACCCTCTATTAGCTTTTTTCCATACTTAGAGCTAGTACTTACAATAATCCTGCTAGTCTTTTTTTCAGATATTCTCCTTGCAAGCTCTCTAGAATCCTTAGTTCCACCTATGAGCCATATATTTTTCATCTTTATATTCCCTCTTTTAGCCATTTAGCAAGGTCTTTCGCAAAGTAAGTGATTATTATCGTAGCTCCAGCTCTTTTTATACCATATATTTTTTCAATTACTATATCTTTTTCGTCTACCCAACCATTTTGCGAACAGGCTTTTACCATGGAATATTCCGCACTTACATTATAGGCTGCTATAGGTGCGTTAAGGTTGTCCTTTAAACGGCTGATTACATCTAGATAGGCCAGCGCTGGCTTTACTATTAAAATATCTGCTCCTTGCTCCAAGTCTTCTTTTGCTTCGTCTAATGCCTGCCAACTAGACCTGTAATCCATCTGATATGTCTTTCTGTCACCAAAACTAGGAGCAGAATCCGCTGCATCCCTAAAAGGTCCGTAAAAAGCTGACGAGTATTTAACCGAGTATGACATTATAGGGATATTTTCATATCCATTTTCATCCAACGCTTCCCTTATAGCCTTCACTCTGCCATCCATCATATCAGATGGAGCTACTATATCAGCTCCTGCTTTTGCATGGGATACAGCTATCTTACCAAGTAATTCAATGGTTTCATCATTTTTTACATATCCATTTTCATCCAAAACCCCACAATGTCCGTGAGATGTATACTCACACATACATACATCAGTGACAACTAGCATCTCTGGATACAATTTTTTTATATACCTAACACCTTCCTGCACAATACCTCTATCATTATAGGCTTCTTGCCCGAGCTCATCCTTCTCTTTCGGTATTCCAAATACTAATATGGACCTTATACCTAGATCCCATACCTCATCTAATTCCTCTTTTAGCCTGTCTATAGAATACCTATATATGCCAGGCATAGAAGCTATCTCTTTTTTTATATTTTCCCCTTCTTCTACAAATATAGGGTACACAAAATCATCTACATCTAAATATACATCCTTTACAAGATTTCTCATGTCTTTGCTATTTCTAAGTCTTCTATGTCTCTTAAACAACCTAATGTCCCCCTTATTTTAAACTAAAAATAGTGCCAATATCAGAATATATATCTCATTTAATTCAACTGTCATACCCAAAGTGTCACCGGTAGTTCCACCTATTTTTTTTACAACACTCAGAGTATTTAAATGAGTTAAAAAAATTACAAATACAATACAAATCAACACTTTCAAATCAATAACTGGTAATATTAAAATTAATGAAATTAAAAAAGCCACAAAAAATTCTTTTTTCCCAGTATTTATGATCATTGCGCCTCCCATTCCTTTTTCTCTGGCATAAGTTGATATAGAAGCACTATATACTAATCCTAACCTGGAAATTATAGGCATTATATAAATAAAATTCACATGAACACTGGCAATTAAAAATATTTTTAAGACTAATAAAAGTCCCACCCCAATAACACCATTTACTCCTATTCTAGAATCTTTCATTATTTCAAGCATTCTGTCTCTGTCTCTATAGGAAAAAAGAGCATCAAAGCTATCTGAAAACCCGTCTAAATGAAGTGCTCCGGTTAGTAGTATCTCAGCAATTAAAACAAAAGTAGCTATAAGATATGTAGACTCAAGTTTATAGCTTAAAAGTTTGTAAAAAAGTACCAGTAAAATCCCGATAACTCCGCCTACTAAAGGTAAAAATTTAGAACTTTTACCATATCTTATTTCATTGTACTCAACATTATTGTTTATTGGAATTCTTGTAAAAAATTGTAAAAGTAAAATAAAGTCTACTATCATAATTATCCCTTCTTAGCATCTACTAATCATTAAATATAACTACTTTATAAGTAGAATTTGGTACTATTTCATTTTCACTAAATTTTTCAATTCCGTTTCCCTCAACGTGGTTGAAAAAAAGATTTAAAACTGTTCCGTGTGAAACTACCATAACATTCCCGTTGCTATGCATATTCTTTATTTTTTCAATTCCATTCAAAAACCGTTCTAATGCTTCTTTTAAAGTTTCTGCATTTATAAGATTTGCATCATATTGAGCTGGATTTTTAAAAAATTTCTCCGATTCTTCTGGATATTTTAAATAGATATCTTCAAAACTCATTCCTTCCCATATACCGAAGCTATTTTCATTAAATTGTCCGATTCTTTTTACCTGTATTTTCCTATTGCCCTTTAAGATATTGGCTGTTTTATAAGCTCTCCCAAGCTCGCTAGAATATACAGCAGTGAAATCAACATTCTTAAGCTGCTCAGACAACTTTTTAGCCTGCTCAACACCTTTTTCAGTAAGGTCAGAATCTAGTCTTCCCTGCATTATTCCCTTAGTATTCCATACAGTTTCACCATGCCTTACAAAATAAATATTAAGCATACACTCCTCCTATACTTCTGGATACAGTCTTATATCCCTTGCTATATTGCTGGCTGCTTCCACTATTGGAAACATCAACACAGCCCCACTTCCTTCTCCCAGCTTCATATTCATAAAAAGCATTGGCTCCAATTCCATGTTTTTCATGATCCACTTTATTCCAGGCTCTTCACCAATATGAGAAGGCAGCATATATTCTTTTATTTTCGGGTTTATTAAACTTGCTAATAGTGCTGAAACTCCAGATATCAAACCGTCTATTATTACAGGAGCTCTGTTTTTAGCTGCTCCTAAATATGCTCCAGTCATTGCAGCAATGTCTAATCCACCCAGTTTATGAAGTACCTCTATAGGATCACTTGTATTTGGTGAGTTTACCGATATAGCATCCATTATCACCTGTTTTTTCAGTTCAAGTTTTTCATCGCAAATACCACTACCTTTCCCAACGATATCATTTAAAGGCAAATCTGTAAGAACTCTTAATATTGCGCTGCTCGTAGTTGTATTAGCAATTCCCATTTCTCCAATTGCAAAAAGATTATATCCTTCAGCTACAAGTCTATCCACAGTTTCTATCCCTGCTTCTATTGCCTTTATAGCCTCCTCCCTGGTCATGGCTTCTCCAACTCTTATATTTTTTGTCCCGTTTTTCATCACTTTTCTATCTATTATACCCGGAAATTTCTTTTCGCTATCTATCCCTAGGTCTACTACAAATACATCACTCCCAAAAGTTTTTGCTAGAGAGCTTATAGAGGCTTCCTTTTTTAACATAGCCTCAACAACATATTGAGTTATAACTCTTTTAGAAGCACTGACTCCTTCAGCCTCGACGCCGTTATCAGCTGCCATTACAACAACAGCCTTTTTATTAACTTTGTAATCAGAATCTATTCCTGATAGCTGAAAAGATATATGTTCAAGCTTTCCTAAACCATCTGGTGTTTTCAATAACAAATTCATGTGCCTTTTTCTATTTTCTATATCTATTTTATTTAAACCAACAATACTTTCTAAAGTTTCGTTTAACAATTTCATAAAAAATCACCTATTTTATCCCTTATTTTAACTGCTAACTTCGGGTTTTTCCCCTTGCCAGATACTGCAACGACAAATTCTTCCCTTTCTAAGACAGCGGTAAACCTGGTATTACATTTATTGCTGCTAGTTATATTGTTAACCAGTATATTTTTAGAGTCAGCTTCTCTGTATATTTTTTCATTTACTTCTGGACTATCAGTAGCTGCCACCACAAAAAAATATTCCTCTAAATCCCCTTGCCTAAACTCCCTAAGATAAACATTCTGTGCCAGTTCATTAATTGCTTCTATCTTTATCTCTCTCGAAACTACATCAATGATAGCCCCGTATTTTGATAGTGTTTTTATCTTTCTAAAAGCTATATTACCACCACCTACTACAAGACATTTCTTTCCATTAAGATTTATAAAAATTGGAAAAAAATCTTCACTCATTTTACCAGCTTACCTTTTTAGAAATATTAGCAAAGGCCTTATCAATGGAATTTAATATCTTATCCAAATCTTCATCACTGTGGGTTGCCGAAATGAAATGAGCTTCATATTTTGCAGGAGGAACTATTATCCCCTCTTCTAGCATAGTTGAAAAGTATTCCACATACATATCATCATTTGTATTAATTGCGTCCTCTAGGTTATTAACCTCTTTTTCCGAAAAGAATATAGTAAAAAGACTTCCTATCTGGTTTACCGTCACAGGAATCCCGTGTTGTTTTGAAAGCTCCCTTATACCCACAACCAACTTAACAGTCTTAGCTTCCAAGTTCTCATAAAATCCTTTACTATTTTTCAAAATTTTAAGGGTTTCTATTCCCGCCCTTACAGAAACCGGGTTTCCCGAGAGGGTCCCTGCATGGTACACATTTCCAATCGGTGCTACCATATCCATTATTTCTTTTTTCCCACCAAAAGCTCCTACCGGATAACCTCCACCTATTATTTTCCCCAATGTGGTTAAATCCGGGGTTACTCCATATACTTTTTGAGCCCCGCCAATAGAAAGCCTAAATCCGCTTATAACCTCGTCGAAAATAAGCACTACCTCGTGTTCATCGCAGAGTTTTCTCAATCCTTTTAAAAACTCCTTGTCTGTAATAATAAGCCCCATATTTGCAGGTACCGGTTCTACTATTATACAGGCCATGTCATCTTCGCTTTCAAGAAGTCTTTTCACCCTATCCATATCCCCAAATGGAAGTGTCAAAGTATCCTGCATTACCCCTTCGGTTATCCCGTTGCTGTCCTGGTGGCCGGAAGTCAAAAGTCCTGACCCGGCTTTTACCATAAGTGAATCTGAATGCCCGTGATAACACCCTTCAAATTTTAGTATCTTATTTTTTTGGGTATAAGCCCTTGCCAGCCTCACTGCAGCCATGGTAGCTTCTGTTCCCGATGTAGTTAACCTTATCTTTTCAATAGATGGGAAACACTCTTTTACCAATTCTGCGAGCTCCACTTCCTTTTTAGTTGGAAGACCAAATGAGCTGCCGTTTTCCACCTCTTTTTTTACTGCCTCCACTAATCTTTCATCATTATGTCCGAGTATCATTGGTCCCCAAGAGCAGATGCAGTCTAGATATTCATTTCCATCTTCATCATAAATCTTACTGCCCTTTCCCCTGCATATAAATATTGGATAAGCTTTTTTCACCGATTGAAATGCCCTAACAGGACTATTTACCCCACCTGGTATAGAGTCTTTTGCTCTCTCAAATATTTCTCTTGAATTTTTATGTATCATCTCTTCAACTCCCACTACTTTACAATTTTTTAAGTACTTCTATTATTCCATCCACAGTGTAATCCCTAGCTTCTATGTCCACATTCACCCCTACTTCTTCTATTGTCTTGCTAGTCATAGGTCCTATAGAAACTATCATTTTGCCATCTAACAAACTTTTGTCCCCTTCTATACTTTCCCAAAAAGCCTCAAAAGTGGAGCTACTCAAAAAGCTAACTATATCCGTTTCTTTTAAGTACCTTTCAACTTCCTGTTTTTCTCTCTTTATTTTTCTTGTTTCATAGGCTACCAGCTTTTCAAATTTTCTAGAGTATTCCTGTGAATAGAAATTTTCTTGAACCGGCGAGATATCCGAAGTAACTATGAATATCTTATCTCCTTCTTCTGTATAAGATACAGCTTCCTTAGCTAGTACATCTCCACTGTACTCCTTCGGCATAAAGTTTGGTACTATTCTGTTTTTTATCAGTTCTTCATAGGTCTTTACACCTACAGCACCAATTTTTATATTTCCCAACTTCCTTACATCATCTAGCTTTCTAAAAAAACCCCTTACAGCGTTGGCACTGTTGAAAAGCACCGCACCGTAATCAGATAAATCAGGAAACTCAAATTCTCTATAAACAATATCTATAAAAGGTAGCTCAAACGATTCACCGCCTAATTCTCTTATCTTTTCAGAAAAGTTCACTGCCTGCTCAACGTTCCTGGTAACCAAAACATTTTTTCCAAAAAGTTTCTTTTTTTCAAACCATTTTAACTTCTCTCTTAAGTTCACAACTTCACCTACTACTATTATTGCAGGTGGAACAACATTTTTCTCCTTTGAAACCTTTACTATATTGTCTAATACCCCAGTTATCGTCCTCTGTTTTGTAGTGCTGCCACTCTCTATTAAAGCTATTGGAGTTTCTTTGCTTTTACCGTTTTCAATGAGCCCCTGAACTATATGAGGTAAATTTTTTACTCCCATTAAAAACACAAGAGTTCCTTCCAATTTAGCGACTGTTTTAAAATCTATCCAATCCCCATCTTTTTTTGTATGTCCAGTAAATATATGAAATGACGTATTTATCCCTCTATGACTTATCGGTATTCCTGCATAAGCAGGTACTGATATAGACGAAGTTATCCCAGGGACTATCTCAAAATCCAAGTCTTCATCTTCTAAAGCCAAGGCTTCTTCACCACCTCTTCCAAACACAAAAGGATGTCCACCTTTCAGTCTTAATACTTTTTTTCCTTCCTTAGCTTTATCTACTAATACCTTATTTATAGCTTCTTGTATAAGCCCACCTTCGGTATTCTCTTTACCCAAATAGATAAGTTCAGCATCTTTTTTAGCTAAGTTCAGCATATTTTCATTTATAAGTCTATCATATACTATACAGTCTGCAGTTTTTAGTAGTTTTTCCAATTTTACTGTCATTAAATCATAATCTCCACAGCCAGCCCCTGCAATATAAACTATCCCTTTACTCATCTATCTTCCTCCTGATTATGCCAGCTAAATCTTGGGCTACCTTTTCTGGATATTCTAGACTCCCAGTACTATTTCCAAAATACAACCTGTCACCACTGTAATACATCCCCTTTAACTCGATACTATCCTCCTTGATTTCCGCCGAGCACCCCATAGGGGTATGACATCCACCATCAAAAATCCTTGAGAACTCCCTCTCTGCAAGGCAGATCAACCTGGTATTTTCATCGTCTATTTTTTTGAGCTCATTTAATATAACTTTATCTCCCTCCCTGCACTGTATGCAAAGTATTCCTTGGGCAGGAGCTGGTACTATCTCATCTGTTTCAAAATACTGGCTTGCTTCTCCATCCATGCCGACCCTTTTCAAACCTGCAGCAGCCAAAACTATAGCATCACAATACCCTTCTTTCAGTTTTCTTAAACGGGTATGTATATTTCCCCTTATGGGAACCACTTCTAAATCTGGCCTCAAATTTAAAATGCTCATTTTCCTTCTAAGACTGCTAGTCCCGACTTTCGCCCCTTTCGGCAACTCATCAAGACTTAGGTTCCCGTTAGATACCAAAACATCTCTGTTGTCCTCTCTTTGTGGAAAACAACCATTTATAAGTCCTTCCGGACTAATTATAGGCATATCTTTCATAGAGTGTACCGCTATATCCACACCACCATCTAAAAGCTCCCTTTCTATCTCCTTTACAAAAAGGCTTTTTAGTGATGTGTCTCCCCAGTTTGTCCTCTGATCTTTATCTCCACTGGTAATTATCTTTTTCAATTCTATTTCAAGATCTGGGTTTTTCTCTTGAAGTATTTTTTTTACAAATTCTGCCTGGGCAACTGCAAGTATGCTCGCCCTAGTTCCTATAACAATCTTTTTTTTATACATTCTCACCAACTATTCCCTTCCTGTAATCAAACCACTTTTTTGTCTTTTCTATCTGCTCTTCGATAACATAATTGTATTTTTCGGATATATTCTCTCTTTTTTCTAAATTATTATTGTACGTTTCCCACAAATCTTCTAAGTGGTAAAGGGTAACATTTTTAAACTCTGAAATTTTCAGGTCTATATCTCTAGGCACAGCTAGATCAAGAAAAAAACGCTCCCTGTCGTCAGATAAAATTACTTCAAGTTTTTCTTTTTCTATAACTAGATGCGGAGCGGATGTTGCACTTATTATTATATCGCTATCTCTTATCTCTTCATACTTATCAGAAAAATCTACAAGTTTAATATCCTTATATTTATGCTGCACTTCTAAA
>QKCP01000167.1 GCA_003246855.1 Ilyobacter polytropus | reverse complement strand
TCTACTTCGGCAGCACTTCTTTTAAGTATCTCCTGCTTTGGCTGATATACAGATATAAGACCGCTTTTCCCACTGCCCTTTTTCTTCCCAGCCCTTTCCCACACACTTTTAGAAAACCTTCTTAACATATAGTCTTCAAAAGCCAACTTTCTAGAGCTGTTTTTGTAAAGGTCTTTGTCGTATGAGTATTTCTCCATATCTATCTCTATCGAAAATAAAGAGGGTGATGCAAAAGGATCACCCTGCACTCTTATAATATTTAGCGTATAATCTTTAAAGTTATAACTACCTTTTATATCTTTATAGGCATTGTATGACTTACCATCTATCTTCTTAAGCAAGTTTTCCAAGTTCTTCATAATAACATTCCCCTCTACATCCTAACTGAAATTAACTTCGATTCCCCCAATTCTTTATTCATTGTTATCCCATAAAGAGTATCCGACTCTTTCATAGTTTCTTTATTGTGGGTTATTAGGATAAATTGGGACTTATCAGTAAACTCCTTGAGTTTTCTTATAAGCCTTTTTGTATTGGTTTCATCTAAGGCCGCCTCTATTTCGTCAAAGAAAGTAAATGGACTGGGTTTATACATAAAAATAGCCATTATAAACGCCACCGCCACCATAGATTTTTCTCCTCCGGAAAGCAAACTTATAGATTGCGTCTTCTTATTCTTAAATTTTACCATAAGTTCTATCCCAGACTCAAGTAAATCTTCTTCATTTGTTAATTTTAATTTACCAATGGAGTTGTTTAATACCTCTCTACACATCTGAGAAAAATTTTCACTTATACTTTCATAAGCATCTTTAAATTTCAATTTTACTATATTTTCTATATCTTTTATGAGCTCCTTAAGTAACCTTTCACTTTTTACAAGGTCCTCTTTCTGCCCGATTATAAACTTATACTTTTCGTCAACCTCTTCAAACTCTTCTATGGCCAGGAAATTTACTACCCCTAAGTTATTAAGTTCGGCCTCTAAACTCGATAAATCTTTTTTCAACTTCTCTACGCTGCTTTCAGTTTCTATTATTTCTAAGCTGTGGAGATTTTCTATCTCATCTTTCAAACCTTCTATAGAGCCTCTCAATGTCTCTAGCTTCTCTATTTTTCTCTTTATTTTGTCATTTTCCAATACTATCTGGTTTTCTAAATTTTTGACATCTAGTATAAGCTTTTTCTCCTCTTTTTCCAGCTTATCATTTTCTACCCTCTTCTCGTTTACCTTGGAAAACTCTTTTTTGTACTCACTATTCTTGTCCATGTACTCTTCTTCCAGGCCATCAAGCCTTGAATTCAAGTTTTCAATATCCTTATTAAGCTGATCCAACTTTTTTATAGCTGAATTCTTTTCAAAATTTATCTCTTGGAGTTCTATTTCCTCTTTATGGATGTTGCTTTCAAGCTGCCTTATTCTTTCTTTCTTATTCAGGTATTTTATCTTTTTATCCGAGTTTTCCTTATTCAAGGAATCCATACGTGAAGAGATCTCTTGGAGCTTCTCTTTTTCCTTTTCATAATTCTCTTTTAATTTGCTTATAAAATCGTCAACACTGTCTTTTTTTGATTTAGCGTTTTCTATTTCATTTAGGTACTCGTGGTTATAAGTGTTTTCCTCATTTATCTCCACTTCTAAGAGCTTAATATTTTTATCAATTTTGTTAAGTTGATCTTTTTTGTCGTCCACTTCCCGTGAGAGATTTTTTATTTTTTGAAAAAACTCCTCTCTTTTCTCATCCTTGGACTCCAATGCTTCCTCTATCTTTTCAATCTTTTTTAGGTTCTCGCTATAGCCCTTGTCTGCTAAATCTAATTTGCTCTTAACATCTAAAACTGTCTGCGAAAGAATTCTTATCTCCTTTTTTCTCTCCAGTATAGCAGCTGAAGTCGACTTAATGTTACTGCCGCCGGTCATCCTACCACGTGATGATATAAGTTCTCCGCTCAGGCTGACTATATTTCCTCTATGAACATTTTTTTTCAGAATATCGAGCCCGGTGTCAACATCTTCAACTACCAAAAGGTTACCTAGTACAAAATCCACAGCTTTTTGATATTTAGAGTCAAATTTCACAAGCTCGCTTGCTATTCCCAGCACTCCCGGCATATCCGGCTTAACTCCTGGCTTGCCTGACTTTATTGTATCGAGAGCCAAAAAAGATGCCCTTCCACCCTTACTTTCTTTCAAATACTGTATACATTTTTTTGCTGTGCCGCTACTTTCTACTACTATATCCTGTAAGCTTCCGCCTGCAGCAGAATCCACTGCAGTCACAAGTTCTTCTGGGATATTTACCAAACTTATAAAAGCGCCGTGTACACCTGATATCTTGGCGTTAAGCACCTCTTTTACTCCTTTAAAAAATCCCTCGTGATTTTCTTCCAGTTTTTCCAAGCTGTCTAATTTTGCAGAAAATCTGTTGAAATTATATTCATGCTCTTTTTTCTGCTGTAAATAACTGTTTAATTCTAAACTGAGTTTATTTATCTCCAACTCTGTTTCTTCTATCTCTACTTCGAGTTTTTCGAGCTTTGACTCCATTTGTGATTTTTGTTCTGACAATTTTTCAAAATCTTTTTTTAAGTCACCGCTTTTTTTTAAGTACTCTTCCATTTCGAAATTAAGCGATTCACTCCTGTTTTTTGAGCTCTTTATTTTTCTGGTAGTAGCCTCTATATTATTTATCAGTTTTACTCTGTCAACTTCAAAATCCATGAGTTTGTCTTTTTTCAAATTCAGGGATGCCTCTAGTGCACTTTTTTCATTTTCAAGTTTTACAAGGTATTGGCTGAATTTTTCATTTTCGACCTTCTCATTTTCAAGCTCTTTTCCCAGCGACTGTATTCCAGACTTTAGCTCCTTTATCAAAAGCCCTTTCTCCTCAATTTTTTCTTTTAGTCTCTCTATTTGTCCAGTGCGTTCTTCCCTCTCTCTGGAAAAATTATTTAGCCTCTCTGTATACTTTACTTTATCGTTCATAAGTCTGTCTATGTAGTCTTTTAACTGAAAGTTTTTCTTGCTCAGATCCTCTATTTGGGAGTTCAGACTCTCTCTTTGACTGTTTACATTTTCTAGGTCAGTTTCCTGTTTTGAAAAATCACTCTCTAGCTTTTTCAAGCCTTCGGTCTGCTTTTCCAAATCTGACTTCAGTTCACTCAACTCCAAATTTTTTCTAGACAGTTCCAAACTTAATATAGTTTTTTTTGTTTTTTTTACTTCTTTATCAAGCTCCTTGTATCTTCTTGTTTTTACTGCCTGTTTTTCCACCCTAGACCTGTTCTCGGCTAGTTCCCCCAGTATAATATCTATTTTTTCCATCTCTATTTTTACATTCTCAAGTTTTTTTTCCGACTCAGACTTTCTAAGTTTTACTTTCTTTATTCCGGCCGCTTCTTCTATAATACTTCTAAGCTCTAAGTTGGACGAGGATATTATCCTTTCCACTCTTCCTTGCCCTATAACAGAATAGGCACTTTTCCCGACACCTGTATCCAAGAAAAGTTCGCTTATATCCTTTAGTCTGGATCTGCTGCTGTTTATGTAGTATTCATTTTCCCCGGTTTTTTTTATTTTTCTGCTTATCCTTACTTCATTTTCTTCAAAATTAAGCGTTTTATCTGAATTGTCTATTATTAAAGTCACCTCGGCTGAGGATCTAGGTTTTTTATTTTTTCCACCTGAAAATATTACATCACTGCTCTCTTTTGCACGGATATTTTTATAGGACTGCTCCCCCAAAACCCACAGTATAGAATCCAGTATATTGGACTTACCGCTTCCGTTTGGTCCTACTATGGATGTGATTCCCTTGTTAAAATCCAGCCTAACCTTATCGGCAAAGGATTTAAACCCGTCTATCTCTAAGCCCTTTAAGTACATTCTCCTCACCTACAAAATATATTTGTCCAGATTTTCCTCTTCTGCGTCTATCTTAAATACTTTCTCCACATCTTTTTTCCCTATCTTCACCTTAATTAGCTCAGAGTAAGGTGCCTCATACATCAACTCTCTCAAAACTGTCTCTATTACAGAGGCAAGCCTCCTGGCACCAATATTTTCTATGCTTTCATTTAGTTCTATTGCCACGTCAGCTATGGCTTCAATTGCCTGTTTTGTAAAGTCAAGTTCCACATTATCTACTTTTAGAAGATTTTTGTACTGTTCTATCAAGTTGTACTCCACCTGCGTCAATATTTTTATAAAGTCTTCTTTTTCTAAGCTTTTCAGTTTTACCCTAACCGGGAACCTACCCTGGAGTTCTGGCATTAAGTCTGATGGACTAGAAAGAGTAAAGGCCCCTGCTGCTATAAAAAGTATGTGGTCAGTTTTAACAGGCCCGTATTTTGTCATAACAGTTGTCCCTTCCACTAGTGGAAGTATGTCTCTTTGTACCCCTTGTCTTGAGACCTCGCCCCTAGAGTTCCCCTCTCTTTCAGCTATTTTATCTATCTCATCGATAAAAACTATCCCGTCTTCTTCGACCTTAGATATAGCCTCTGGTATTAATTCATCCAAGTCTATACTTTTTTCAACTTCACTTCTCAATATATAGTCGACAGCGTGCTCTACTGCCATCTTTTTTTTCTTTTTCTTCCCTCCGGGTAGAGTAGACATTATGGACTCTAGCAAATCGCTCATTCCATCCTCTTCACCCGGTGCATTTGCAAAAACTTCTATTACCGGCCCCTCTACTTTAGCCTCTTTTTCCACCTCTATTTGATGTCCGTCATACTCCCCATTTTCTATTTTTTTTATCATTTCGGCCTTCTCGTCCTCGTTGATTGTTGAATACGGTTTTATAAGACCGGCTACTTTTGTATATACCATAGGCAGAAACTGTTCTTTAAGCTCCTCTATCTTTTTGGATTTGAGGTTTCTTATGGTTAGCCCAAGTAAATCCTTAATCATAGATTCTACGTCTTTCCCTACGTACCCTACTTCAGTAAACTTTGTAGCCTCCACTTTTATGAAAGGGGAGTCAGTTATCCTAGCCAGTCTCCTAGCTATCTCCGTCTTCCCTACTCCAGTAGCACCTATTAAGATTACATTTTTTGGGGTTATCTCTTTTTTTAAATCCTCATCTTCTATGCTCTTTCTCCTAAACCTGTTCCTAAGAGATATTGCTACGCTTTTTTTCGCATCATCCTGTGAAATTATATATTTATCAAGTTCTTCTACTATCTTTTTTGGTATTAACATATCCTTCATAAATCTCCCCTACCCAATGTTTTTTTATGAAATATCTTTTTAATCCGTATCATTTTATAAAAATTTTCTATACGTATTTTTTTGATAAAACCACCATGATAATATGCATTATATTATATCAGATAATGTAAGTTTATCAAGGATTTTTTAAAATAAAAGTGGTATCAACATGCCTAACAGCATTTTAATACCACTTAAAAATTTACATCAATTCTTTTATGCCAGCCTTTAGCTTTTCAAGCGCCTTAGCTCTATGGCTTATGTTGTTTTTTATATCAGGAATTTCCGCAAAAGTCTTCCCATACTCTTTTAAATAGAAATGAGGGTCATATCCAAATCCATCAGTTCCTCTGGCTTCCTGTATTATCTCCCCTTCTATCTCTCCTTCAAACGAATAAACAGCCCCGTTAGGTTTGGCAAAAGAGATAACGCAGACAAATTTTGCCCTCCTGTCCTCTACCCCAGAGAGCTCGGATATAAGCTTTCTATTGTTCAATTCATCGGTGGCGTTTTCTCCTGAATACCTTGCAGAATATACTCCAGGTTCGCCGCCAAGAGCTTCTACACAGAGTCCGGAATCATCTGCTATGGCTGGTATCCCAAGGTATTTTGCTATTTGAACAGCCTTTTTTTGTGAATTTTCCCTGAAATTAGCCCCATCTTCTACCACTTCCGGTATCTCTATTCCGTCCCTAATAGATAATATTTCGTAATCAAAGTCAGCAAGTATTTTTTTTATCTCCTCGATCTTTTTAAGATTCCCAGTAGCTAAAAATACCTTCATTACTTTTCCGCCTCTTCTATGACTAATTCCTGCACCTCGAAAAGTTCCCTTATACCCTTTTCTGCATAATCCAGAAGATCATTCAACTCTTCCCTTGTATAGGTAGACTCTTCTCCGGTTCCCTGTACTTCCACATATTCACCTTTTGAGTTCATGATGACATTCATATCTACCTCAGCCGCTGAGTCTTCGGTGTACTTAAGATCCAACAATGTTTGCCCTTTTACTATACCAACGCTTATTGCAGCTATCTTTGAAATGATAGGATTTTCTTTTACTCTCTCTTCTTTCAGCAATTTTTTAATTGCAAGAGCCAAAGCTATATAGCCTCCAGTTATAGAAGCAGTTCTGGTTCCTCCGTCAGCCTGTATTACGTCACAGTCCACTGTTATTGTTTTCTCCCCCAACTTTTCCAGGTCCACGCAGGCTCTAAGCGACCTTCCTATAAGTCTTTGTATCTCCATTGTCCTTCCAGAAAGCTTCCCTTTTGCCGCCTCCCTTATGTTCCTGTCCTGAGTTGCCCTAGGCAACATAGAGTACTCTGCCGTAAGCCAGCCCTTCCCCTGACCTTTTAAAAAAGGAGGTACCTTATCATTTACAGATGCAGTGCATAGTACCTTGGTGTTTCCCATCTCTATCATTACAGATCCCTCTGCGTAAATTGTGTAATTAGGGTGAACTATCACCTGTCTTATCTCATCGTTTTTTCTGCCGTCTTCCCTCAATACTTCCATTCCATTCATTAAAAAAATCCTCCTAGTCTATTTTACCGAACTGCGTCTCGTATAATTTTCTGTATATACCATCTTTTTCAAGGAGTTCGCTGTGTGTCCCGATTTCCTTTATTTCTCCTTTTTCCATAACCACTATTTTATCTGAGTTTATTATAGTTGACAGCCTGTGGGCTATCACAAAGGTTGTCCTTCCTTTCATAAGCCTGTCCAAGGCATCCTGAACGAGTCTTTCAGATTCTGTATCCAGTGCAGAGGTAGCCTCATCCAAAATCATTATTTCAGGGTTTTGTATAAGCGCTCTTGCAATAGCTATCCTTTGCTTTTGACCTCCAGATAGCAGGGTCCCCCTCTCGCCAACTTCAGTCTCGAATCCTTTTTCAAGCTCCATTATAAAGTCGTATGCATTTGACATTTTGGCAGCCATTATTATCTCTTCCTCTGTAGCGTCATCTCTGCCATATGCTATATTAGAAGCTATTGTCCCACTAAACAAAAAAGTTTCCTGTGGCACTATTCCTATGTTCCTTCTTAGTGACTTTAATTTTATATCTCTTGTGTCTATACCATCTATCTTTATACTTCCATCCTGTATCTCGTAAAACCTCGGTATAAGATTGACAAGAGTCGTTTTACCACTTCCACTTTTCCCAACAAAGGCCACCACTTCGCCTCGTTTTACATCTAAGTTCAGGTTTTTAATTGCGGGTTCCGTACTTCCACCATAAGTAAAACTTATATTTTCAAAACTGACGTTTCCGTTAAAGCCTTTAATATCTACAGCATCTTCTTTGTCTTGGAACTCCGATTCGATATCTAATATCTCTATAACCCTGTCAGCAGATGGCATCATACCCTGCAACTCATTGTTTCTTTTAATGAGTTTTTTTATAGGTTCCTGTAAAAGTCCCAGGGCTGTTAAAAATGATATGAGGTCTCCTGGTGTAAAGTTATCTATTTTTATTACTTTGTATCCACCGTATGCAAGGACTACAGCCATCATAAGTGTACCTAATACCTCGTTTATCGGGGATACTTTGGCCTCTATTTTTCCTGTTTTATAAGATATCTTAAACTCTTCTTCATTAATACTTTTGAAGTCATCTATTGATTTTTCCTCTCTCGCAAATGCTTTTATAACCGCTATCCCGGATAGAGTCTCCTGTATATAGGCCGATACCATACCGGTAGTATCCTGTCTGATTCTAGCAGATTTTCTTATTTTCTTTGTATACTTTTTTATAAATTTCATAAGAATTGGCATTCCAAATAAAACTATAATACTCAAAATAAGATCAACCTGGAATAACCTCATTAGCAGTACCACTGCCGTAGTTAAATATGTCATCATTTCAAAGATTACATACCCCATCTTAGATAGCATTTGTGCATCCCCAGAAACTCTAGCCATTATATCGCCTAACTTAGCATTTTGATAATATGAGATCGGTAATTTTTGAAGGTGTATATATATATCTTGTTTTATCTCTTTTTTTATTGTCTCAGTTACATAATTTGATGTTAGGCGTCTATAGTACATTGACACGCCTTTTATAATTGTTGTAGATACTATTGCTATAGTTATGAACACTAACATTTTCATATCTTGCTTTACAAGGACATCGTCAGTTAGATACTTTACAAGCCATGCAGGAACAGCACTTGCAGCAGAAGATAAAAATGAAAGTAGCATTACCAAAATAAACAATGATTTATGTTTTATACTGTAGTGTAAAAAAGCTTTTACCGACTTATTTTTAAAAAGATTATTCATCTTTTTCACCTTTTTCCGTTTATGATATATTTAGCATAGCTATTTATGATGTCTTTTCCAAAAAGTTTCATCCTGATAGCATCTATTTTTTCTATTATAGTTCTCATATTTTCTTCTATAAACTCCAAT
>QKCP01000113.1 GCA_003246855.1 Ilyobacter polytropus | reverse complement strand
GTAAAAGCTACAAACGAACCATTTATAAGTCCAACTATTGCTCCAACTGCTAAAGCAGCTATGATAGGTACTATAACAGGTAACGGAGGCAGGTTAGGGAACATTCTTGTAGCCCAGTCTGGTCTTTGAGCCAAACTTGCTGCAACAACTGCCGACAACGCCAGCAACGAACCGGAAGAAAGGTCGATACCCTTAGTGATGATGATCATCGTTACACCTATCGCGATAAGACCTATTACCGAAATTTGTCTAACAATGTTTAAAAGGTTTCTAACTGTTAAGAACGATGGCGATAATGTACTCATCAAAACTACCATTGCTATAAGTACGAAAAATATCCCATATTTATTAAGTATTTTCTTCATTTTTTCTTTAGATTCTACATTTTTACCAACTAGTGCTTCATTAGCCATAATTTATTCCCTCCATTTTTAGATTTATATTGAAAACTCCAAAACAATCTTATTCGCCAGTTGCAAGTTTTAAAAGTAACTCTTGGTTTGCATCTTTTCTGTCAACTATTCCAGTTACTTCCCCTTCATGCATTACCATGATTCTGTCGGCCATCCCTAGAACTTCAGGAAGCTCCGATGATATCATTATAACGGTTTTGCCTTCTCCTGCCAGTTTACACATCAGTTTGTGTATTTCAGATTTAGCACCTACGTCTATCCCTCTTGTAGGTTCATCCAGGATAAGTATATCAGGGTGAGTCATTAGCCAACGCGCGATTAGAGCTTTTTGCTGGTTTCCTCCACTTAGGTTCCCGATTTTTTCGTCCAAAGTAGATGTTTTTACCGTTAGTTTTTTACGGTATTCCTCGCACTCTTCTCTGATTGATTTTTTATCTAAAAATCCGCCTTTAATAAATTTATCTATACTGGCCATATACATGTTATCTTCAACCGAAAGAACTAGATAACAACCTGTTCCTTTTCTATCCTCTGTCAGTAAAGCTATTTTGTTGTTTATCGCATCTGCAGGCGAGTTTATCTCTACTTTTTTACCGTCTATGTATACCTCCCCAGCGTCTTTTTTGTTAACACCGAATAAGGTTTCCATAACTTCTGTTCTTCCAGCTCCCATAAGGCCAGCCACACCTAGAATCTCTCCTTTTCTGGCTGTGAAGCTTACGTTTTTAAACATCCCTTCTTTTGTCATGTTTTTAACTTCAAGTTTCACATCCCCAATAGGAACATGCGTTTTAGGGAATACTTCGCTCAGTTCACGACCAACCATCAAAGAGATAAGACTATCGTCGTTTAACTCAGACGCAGGCATTCTACCTATAAATTGTCCATCTCTCAAAACAGTGATATCGTCAGCTATCTTAAATACCTCATCCATTTTATGGGTTATGTATATTATAGCTACCCCTTGAGCTCTTAGCTTGTTTATTATTTTAAACAAGTGCTCTACCTCTTTTTCCGTGATTGCAGAAGTTGGCTCGTCCATTACGATTAAGCTGGCGTTGTAAGATGTAGCTTTAGCTATCTCCACCATCTGCATTCTACCAACTGTAAGTTCGCTCATGTGAACTGTAGGATCTATGTCCAATTCTAGATTTTTCAATAGCTCCCTTGTCATTTCGTTCATTTTTTTGTGATCTACCAGTCTTAGCGGCCCTTTTACAGGCTCTCTTCCAAGCCAGATATTTTCAGCAACACTACGGTGTAAAACAGGGCTAAGCTCTTGGTGTATCATCGAAAGACCTGCGTTCAATGCATCTGTAGCAGTTTTCAATTCTAGCTTTTCCCCTTTAAACGTAATTGTTCCACCATCCGGAATATAAATTCCCATTAGACATTTCATACATTTCATTAATGTTGATTTTCCGGCACCATTCTCACCCATGAAGGCATGTACAGTACCCTTCCTAACTTTCATTTCAACATTATCTAACGCTTTTACTCCCGGGAAGGTTTTGGTTATGTTTTCCATTTCTAAAAGATATTCTGTATCCAACAACTTCACCTCTTTTAATTTAATTTGATTACCCTCAAAGAATTATGAACTTTCTCAAGATAAATCATTAAACGATATAATTATATTAAGCTATTACAGATAAATAGTTCCAGAATTAGAATACAATTTATAAACTGCATCGAACACTTATTAATTTTTATCCCAGTCCTAATAGTTTCATCTTTTCTAGAGCTTTTTCTTTTACCACCTGCATCGCTTTTGGAAAAAATTTAATTCTGTCAAACTGTTCTGGATGTTTGTTCATCTCGTCCCTCAAAGTATTCCCGAACCCCATTCTAAGTACAGTACCAATATTTATCTTGGCCACTCTGCTCTTAGACAATTTAGCAAGATCTTCGTCCACTATACCTGTAGAACCGTGAATAACTAATGGAGTCTTTATTGCATCTTCTATTTTATTCAGTCTGTCGAAGTCAAGTTCAGCACCTTGAAATTCCATTTTGTGAACATTTCCTATGGATATTGCAAGAGCATCCACATCAGTCTCTTTTACAAATTTTTTTGCATCAGAAGGTTCAGTTTCTACTCCCTTTATTCCAACGTATCCAACTGCCCCTACTTCTGCTTCCACGCTTACTCCCAATGCATGAGCCATCTTAACTATCTCTTTTGTATTTTTAATGTTCTCATCAAGCGGAAGTTTTGATCCGTCGTACATAACAGAAGTATACCCTGCTTTTATTGCACGTGCAGCTTCTTCAAAACTCTCAGAATGGTCTAAGTGTATACAAACAGGAACTTTAGCCTGCTCGGCAAGTTTCGTGTAAATAGCGCCCATTACGTCCACCGGCATATGCGCCACGCTGTCCCTATTCGACATTAGTATAACAGGTGCATTCAGTTCTTCAGCAGCCTCGATTACAGCTATTGCATCTTCGTAACCAAAGACATTAAATCCGGGGATAGCATAATCAGACTCAGCCGCTTTTTGCAGCATCTCTTTAAAATTAACTAACATACGTCCTCCTTGAAATATATAAAGTAGCGGTTAAATTTTAAAAACTATCTCTCCATGCTCGGCTTTTTTCTCTTCGATGAATTTTTCAATGTCAGATATTTGAGGCATTGCATCTCCGCAGCTATGGCTTGAAACCAGCATAGCTGCTGCAGAAGTACCTAGTTCTAATGATTTAGCTACATCTAAATTTTCAAGCAGTCCGTATAAGAATGCAGAACCATAAGCGTCTCCTCCACCAAAAGATTTTAGAAGTTTAACCGGTACAACATTAACTTTGTAGCATCCCTCATCTTTTATAAAACCGTATGAACCTTCTCCGCCGTGCTTGATTACAATTATTTCTGAACTCTCAGAAAACCATCTTTCAGCGATCTCTTTGTCGCTTCTGTTTAAGTCACCTGAGTATTTTTCCATGAAGTCGAACTCTTCCCTAGAACCCATAATGATGTCACTTTTTTCTGCCATCATTGTGTAATAAAGCCCGGTTTCTACTTCGCTTTCCCAAGAATATTCTCTGTAGTCAAGGTCAAATACAACTACAACACCGTTTTTCCTAGCATACTCAACTGCAAGAAAAGTAGCCTCTCTTGATGGGCTTTTGCTTAGTCCAGTTCCTGTTACTAGAAGTATCTTAGATTGTTTTATGTATTCTTCGTCGATGTCATCTATGTGCAGGTTTAGATCTGCTACCCCGCTTCTATACATAACTATGCTGCTTTCTGTAGGGCTTTTTATCTCTACAAATGCAAGACCAAGTTTTGCGCCGCTTTTGTCAATTGCTATCCCTGATATGTCAATCCCCTCTTCTTTGAAGTAATCCAAGATATAGGTTCCGAACTGGTCGTCAGGAACTCTTCCTACAAAACCAACTTTTTTATTAAGTCTAGCCATACCGATTGCAATATTTGCAGGTGACCCTCCAAGATTTTTAGAGAAAGTTTGTACTTTGTCTAATGTTCTGTGAATTTCAATTGGGTTCAGATCAACCCCTACCCTCCCCATAGGTATGATATCAATGCTTTTAGAATTGTCAAATTTAATGCCTTTCATTTTTTCCTCCTTATTATCCTAATTTAAAACTTTCTTAAAATAGTTTAGATATTATTAAAGATTGTTTTTTACATTAC
>QKCP01000101.1 GCA_003246855.1 Ilyobacter polytropus | reverse complement strand
CGTTTCGGGTCTCTCCAGAGGCTCGTCCAGTAAGGGTCCTCATCTGCTTATGCAGAAACCTGAAAGATTTACTTCTTCGGTGGCTTAAACCTGTGCTCTCTCCCCATACCTTCGTCCGATTTTATTATTCGATTTTTAAGAAAATAATAATAAATATTTTAATTTTTGTCAATACCTTAATTAAAAAAAATTTATGAAAATTTGTGCTAACTCTTATTTTCTACCGGGCATGTCAGTAAGCAATTCTTTTTAGTAGCTGGATTCGATATCAAAATATTATTTTTAATTCAGGTTATTCCTACAGCAGCAATTATTAAGTTGATTGCTGCTCGCCTCTAATCTTCACCTCAAACCAAAACTTAACACCATCTTCTAAATTAACAACCCCATGCTCACTCCCATGTTTTTCAAGTATCCCCTTGCTTATAGCAAGCCCTAGTCCAGTGCCACCATACTTTCTGTTTCTAGACTCATCCACCTTATAAAAAGGCTCCCATATATAATCGATGTGATTCCCAGAAATTTTCGGACCGCTGTTTATCACCTCTACTAAGACCCTCTCCTGTTTTTTATAGATATTTACCCTTATTTTTCCTCCGTTTTCCACGTATGACACTGCATTGCTCAAAAAATTATTTACCACTTGGCTCAACCTGAATTTGTCCCCAGTCACCCATACTTCTTCCATCCCTTTAGAATCTAAAATGACCCCTACCTTCTTTTCGTCCAGGTCAAGTCTGTACTTTCTAAGATTAATTTTTATAAGTTCTAATATGTCAAACTTTTCCGAATTAAGGTCCACGCTGTTATCCTCAAGCTTAATAAGTCCTATTAAGTCGTTCAGCAATTTCGAAATGTTTTTCCCCTCTTCTACTATCACCTCAGTGTAATTTTTCTTATCTCCGTCACAGCTGTCACCCAGCACCTCAGCATAGGAATTCATTATAGTTATCGGCGTCTTTATTTCATGTGCTACATTGGGTATAATTTTTTTTCTAAGTTCATCGATTTTTTTCTATGTCTATCTCAATCCTAAGTTTTTCATTGGCTGCATTTAGTTCACTTATATTTTTTTCAAGCTCATTTGACAATAAGTTTATGCTTGCCGCCACCTCAGAAAGCTCATCATTTGTTTTTATATCTACAGTTTCTGAGAAGTCCATTTGAGAGATTTTTTTTATGGTCCTATTTATTACTATAATTGGTTTGACTAAAGTTTTAGAAAAAATTAGGCTCATAAAAAATCCAATTTCCATGACTATTAGCCCGGTATACAGATAAAGCTCATTTGCTATACCTATAGCCTCCTCCAAAGGTTGTATCGATGTCATTATCCTAATAACGCGAGTTTTATCTAAAAGCTTGTAAAACATAATGTGTTTTATACCCATATATTGAATCACTTCAACTGAATCACCTTTTTTCACAAGTTCTTTATACACCTCTTTACCACCAGTAGTAAAAAATTTCCCTGATGGGAGCCTCAGTTTCTCTAAAGTCACGACATCCATCAACACACCGTACCTATTCTCCAATTCAAATAGGCTCTCTTCATCTATATTTTTAGACAAAACTATTTTTGATATTTATTCAAGCTGACTCCCTTTTTTATAAAGGTAAAACTTCTCCAGATACAAATTATTAAGAACTACTACACCTAACACCGTCCCCGCTATGAGAAAAAAAGATACTAAAAATACCTTGCCCGAAATTTTCAATCTCATGTATTCAACTCAAATCTATAGCCATATCCCCTAACTGTTTCAATATACTCTTCACCTATCTTCTTCCTGAGATTTTTTATGTGGGTATCAACCGTTCTCAAATCACTCTCAGTATAAAGATCCCAAACGTTATTTAAAATTTTATCCCGACTGAGCACTATTCCCCTGTTTTCTGCCATATATACCAATAGATCATACTCTTTTGGGCTCATACTCACTTCTTTATCGTTCAAGAAAACCTTTCTGCTTACCCTGTCTATCCTGAGTTTTTCAAACTCCATGCTGCTTTGCGAATGCCCACTTAAAGCAAGTAATTTTTTTATCCTAAGTAGGAGTATTTTCATGCTAAATGGCTTCCTCATGTAATCATGGGCACCAAGCTCTAGCCCTAGTATCTCGTCTTCATCCTGGGATTTTGCAGTAAGCATTAGTACGGGGATATCCGCCTCACCTTTTATTTTCTTACATATTTCCCAGCCATTAATTCCGGGAAGCATTATATCCAAGACAATTAAATCCGGCTTCTTGTCATAGAAAATTTTCATACCTTCTTGTCAGTCTTGGGCACCACACACATAAAACCCTTTATTTTTAAGGTATTCAATAACTATCTCCCTTATTCTGTCCTCATCTTCTATAATAAGTATCTTATTCACGTGCCCCCCTTGTCTACCCAAGCCAAATATATTCAAAAACACTAAAAGGAGCTCTCAGCTCCTCTCGAAAAATATTTTACATAAAAATCCATATTAAATCAGTTATTCTCAAATCTATTTTTTCGGTTTCTTTTTGTTCAAACCACAGCAGTCCATTCTTTTATGACCAAAAGATTTTTCGTTTGAATCCCCTAGTTTTTTAAAAAAATTTTGGAACATTTTTTTTATTCTTCCCATATTACTTCCTCCTCTTCTCATTATGCTCATGTTCAACTGTGCGCATAATTTATTCCAGGTCTTTTTTCATCTCTTCGAACTCTTCTTTGCTTATCTCCCCGCTTGCGTACCTTTTTTTAAGTATATCCATTGGGGTATCTTTCTTCTGGGTACCAATTTCATCTTTTACAGTAAATAAATATACTATAAGGGCCACAATCAATATCGGCCAAAGGAACATCTAAATCCCTCCTTTTCCATACATGTTCCCATGTACATATATATTTTACACCACTATTGTGTAAATTTTGTGAAGAAATCAAATTACCCTAGCCAAGTTCCGGTATAATTTTTTTTGAGCATAGAGTTGCGTGGGAAAAATAAAATTTCAGGCATAGTACGTCATTATTTAAAATCCTATATTTTTTCTACTCCTAAAAGGCTGAACCAGCATATAAAAGAAACTTTGGCACCTTTCATTTTTAAAGTTTGGGTCACCGAATCTTTTTATTGAGTTACCTTTCGGGTTCGTATAAGTCATAAATAACTTGTCCCAAAATACAAATACAGAACCGTAATTTGAGTTACTCTCAGTAAATACAACCGAATGGTGCACCCTGTGAACATAAGGGGTTATAACAATATTTGAAGCTACCTTGTCAAACACAGGTGATATTTTTAAATTGCTGTGATGAATATAAACATTTATATTCAAAACCACCTCATATATAACTATCTCCTTAATTGATAAGCCAAAAACAGCTATAATTAAAAATCTGAAAAAATTCCCCATTATAAGTTCCCCAAAGTGAAATCTGAAAGCCGTGGTCACATTCATCTCTCTATCGGTGTGATGTACTGCGTGAAATCTGTATAAGAAATCGGATTTATGGAGTAGTAAATGCCAAGTATAGAGGCTTATATCTAAAGCTAAAAAAGAAATGGCTAACCTTGCTGTATCGCCTACTCCTAGCACATTTAAAATTCCTATGTCGTTTTGTTTAATTATCCCCGTGTAAATGGAATTCACTTTAAAAAAAATGTACGCAAGGGCGCTATTATTGAATAACCCCATTCCAAGATTGACCCAATCATGCCTCCAGCTAATTTTTTTTCCTATAATCTGTGGTTTTAATTTTTCAAACAAAAATATTGTCGACAGGGAGGCAAGCAAAATCCATATTTTTAAATTCAAATCCATCATCTCCAGTTGTTTTAGGAGTTTCTGTTTAATTTTTTAAGGGGATCACCAGTTTGTACTTTCCGGTTTTAGCATCATTTTTTATATCTTCTACAACTTCCACTTCATAATCTACAAAATCCGTTAAACCTTTATTCGACAATATTTCGTTCATCCTTTTCTTTATATCTGCTAAGACCTGCTCCCTTTCACCGTTTATCTTTACCCTCATCAAAAACTTACTTCTGCTTTGCTGAACTACCTGTAATTTTTCTAAATTAGGTATAAAAAACTCTGTAAAAATTGACGGATGTATGTAATCTTCTTTTCCACTTTCTTTTTCAAACCACATAAACTCTTCCTGCCTCCCGCATATTTTATCAATTACGGGAAATTTCCAGCTACAGCTGCATTTATTTTCACCAAGTATCAATCTATCTTTCATTTCATACCTTATGAGAGGCTGAGTATAATTGTATAAATTAGTGAGTATGAGCCTGCCATCCTGTCCAATTTCGACTTCATTATATCCATCGTCTACAACTTCAAAACAGTGCCAATCGTTGAAAAGATGCATTTTATTGCATGTACTGCATTGAGCAGCCATAGCTGGTGCTTCAGAAGCAGCGTAATAGTTCACAGGGTTTATGCCGAAAGCATCTAGTACTAGCTTTCTTATGTCTTCTGTCAGCGGATCTCCGGAACATATGACTTTTTTAGGGGATATATTTATGTGCCCCTGCAACTGCGCCATAGCCAGTATATACATGCCTGAAGAATATCCTCCAATATAATCTGGCTTGAATATATCAACCTTTTTATCTATTTCCTCTATAGGGGTATTTATATCTACGAGGAGTACATCAAATAGAAATTTAGGTGATGATCTTACAAGCGAAACCCCCGCATAGTTGCCATCTGTGGCACCTATAAAAAGGAATCTAATTTTTCTCTTAAAGTTTAACTTTCCCATTATTACTCTACGTATTATTATGCTTTGAAGTATCGCCCACTCCCTCTCAGAATAAACATATATCCCCATTTCACCTGTTGAACCGGAACCATGTATCACATGATACTTCCCCTTAAACAGCTTTCCCTTGTTTGATGCATCTCCTATAAAGCTTTCCAATTCAGATTTTTTAAGCTCCTCCCTGCACACTAACCTGTCGTAATTTTTCATCACCATACTCTTATCTATAGTCGGTATATCCTTTATCCTTACATTTTTATAGTTATCCAAGTTTATGCCGTGATCTCCGTAGTACTCCCTATAAAATTCAGAGTTTTTAAGCACATACTTCAATAATTTTCTGAATCTTTTTTCCTGGATATCCAGTACTTTTTCGTGATCCATCGTTTCTGGTTTTCTAGAAAGGTAAATATTTTTGGCCAAGCTTATTTTGTCTAGGTTACTTTTCATAGCTACCACCGCCTCTTATCTTTTATGTATCCCTCACTAACGATAGTATACAATCTTCAAAATCATCTACATGATAAAAGAAATTTAATAGTAGCTAAAAAACAGAGAAGATTCTCCTCTGTTCCCAAAATAAACTTATAAGATTACTCTCATATCACAAATCACGCCTATGAATGAGTAGTCTACTTCAATTCTTCCTTGGTAAATTTTTCAAAAAATTCATTTTTTTCTCTACAAAATTTTTTGTTGCTGTCACCCAGTAGGGTGTATAGTATCATCTCCTGACCATCAACTTTATTTGTGCAGTTTATCAACTCTTTATGTAAAACCACATATAATTTTTTATTCTTGTTATTCCTATATACTTCTGCCATATTATCTCCTCCACTGCTTAATGCTAATTTTTAAAATTATGCCTGAAAAAGGCACTTTCAAATTTTTCTTTACAAATCTTGTAGGATTCTTTACTTAATATTTTTACAGTTTTTATCTTCGATATAGCTGTCCTTTATGTTTATAGCCTTGGAATTCAGCAGTGCGTCTACTATCTTTTTCCTCCCAGAATTCAGCAGCCTTTGGATAGTTCCCCTGGATACACCCATCGCCTCACTGGCCTCTATCTGGCTTTTACCCTCCAGGTCGCATAACCTTATGGCTTCGAATTCATCTAATATTATATCCACACTCTCTAGTTCTTTCATCCTTACCCCAGTCGGTTTAAAGATTCTATCTCCATCCAGCCTGCGGCAACATCTATCTTTTTTACAACGTGGCATTCTTCCTCCTTATAAGCTCGCTATTATATTATAGTCGCTGATTTTTTTCTTAGTACTATTTTAATATAAAATCTCGGCAATTTGAAGCCGAGATTTTATAAAAACACTTTTAGTATTTCCAGTTCCCCGCTAACATCTATCTCTAACCCGGCTGGTATAAGATAACTTTCACCTTTTTTTACATTATACCGCATCCTTGAATCACTTATATACCCTTCCCCATCTAGAAAAGAAAAAATCCTGAAATTTTTGTTTTTCCCATCCCGGTACTCGCCGCACACACTTATCTTGTCTATGTTGAAGTGATCCTCCCTCACCAACTCCTCTTTGTAGGCCCCCGGCATATGACAAGTCCTTTTCATGTGATCGTGTATTATCTCTGGTTTTCCGTTAAAATCTATAACTTCCAACGCCCTATCTATGTTTAGCTCCCTGTGCTTACCGTCGACTACCCTATCGAAATCATATATCCTATAAGTAACATCTGAATTTTCTTGGGATTCACATATAAGAATGGTTCCCTCTAGAGTGGCATGAACAAGTCCTGGTCTCAAGTGTATAGTATCACCTTTCCTTACATTCATCACATTAAATATGCCGTCAAACTCCTTTCTAGAAACCTTTTCCAAAAAATACTCGCGCGTTATCCCTTCATTTAGTCCCATTATAATTTTGGCGTCTTCACTGGCCTCTATTATATGCCAGCACTCTGATTTGCCCAGATCATTTTCATTTTTCATTGCGTATTCATCATCCGGGTGTACCTGTACTGAAAGTTTATCATGTACATCCAAGTATTTCATCAAAATAGGGAATCTATTCCCGAATTTTTCATATACACTTTCTCCGACTATCTCCGCCTTGTACTCTTCTAAAAGTTCCTGCAGACTTCTGCCTTTCAGCCATCCATTTTCTACTATCCCCATGCCGTTTTTATGACTGGAAATCTCCCAGGATTCTCCGTATTTTTTATCGTCAGGCAGCCTTATTCCCATAACCATCTCCAATGCTCTCCCGCCCCAGACCTTCTCTTTAAATACTTTTTTAAATTTCAAAGGATAAAGCATAGCCCTCCCCCCTTAAAACATATTTTAGCTTAATATATTATACTATCCCAACCTAACTATCCTCTCTTAACTGCTGAATAATCTTTTAGTTTTAAAATTAAAAAAAGGTTAAAAAAAGTTAAAAAAAACTAATTCTATATCCAGACCACCTTTTTTGTGATAAAATTATTCAACAAATACTATGTATAAAGGGGGATTATATGGAAGGTAAAATAGTGGTTACAGTTATTGGTAAGGACAAGACAGGAATAGTAGCTGGGGTTTCTCAAAAATTGAGCGAACTTAAAGCCAATATCATCGACATCACGCAGACAATCTTTGAAGAAAAGATCTTTGCTATGATAATGCTTATCGATTCTGATAATGTGGAGGGTTCATTCAACGATTTTAGAGATGAACTAAAAAAACTAGAAGAAGCCCTAAACGTCAAAATCTATGTTCAGCACGAAGACATATTTAAAGCTATGCACAAAATATAAAGGGGGATCTTATGCGTATATTGGCTAGTGAAATAATCGAAACTATCGAGATGGTCAACTCTCAAAATCTTGATATAAGAACAGTAACTTTGGGAATAAGCCTGTTGGATTGTATAGATAGAGACCATAAAAAAACAGCTGAAAACATCTACAATAAAATAGTTAAGCACGGTAAAAATCTGGTGGCAACTGCTGATAAAATATCTTCTAAGTACGGCGTGCCTATAGTAAACAAGAGGGTATCGGTTACCCCTATATCTATAATAGGTAACTCCACCGATGCACAGGACTATACAGTTTTTGCAGAGGCAATGGATAGAGCCGCAAGGGATATAGGCATCGACTTTATAGGTGGGTTCTCGGCACTTGTTGAAAAGGGGTTTACACCGGGTGACGAAAAACTAATAGCCTCCATCCCAAATGCGCTTAACAAAACAGAAAGGGTTTGCTCATCGGTTAATGTTGGCTCCACAAAAGCCGGGATAAACTTAAATGCTGTCAAGCTCATGGGGGAAACCGTAAAAAAACTCGCTGAACTTTCGGCCGACAGAGATGGGCTTGCTGCTGCAAAATTCGTGGTTTTCACAAATGCTGTCAGCGACAATCCATTTATGGCCGGTGCCTTCCACGGAGTTGGTGAAGCCGATGTGGTTCTAAACCTGGGTATAAGTGGTCCTGGTGTGGTAAGAGCCGCACTTGAAAAAATAGATAAAAAAGCCAGCATAGAAGCCATCACTGAAGAGATAAAAAGAATCAGTTTTAAAATAACCAGGATGGGGGAACATGTCGGGAAAGAGGTGGCGAAAGAGCTTGGGTTGGACTTTGGCATAGTAGACCTCTCCCTTGCTCCTACTCCGGCTGTAGGAGACAGCGTGGGAAATATATTGGAGGAGTTCGGACTTGAATCGGTGGGGGCATACGGTACAACATTCGCTCTTGCCATATTAAATGACGCTGTAAAAAAAGGTGGTGCCATGGCAGCAAGCAGGGTAGGCGGACTTACTGGTGCGTTTATACCTGTCAGTGAGGACCAGGGTATGATAGCTGCAGCAAGCAAGGGGTACCTGACTTTAGAGAAGCTAGAAGCTATGACGAGCGTCTGTTCGGTTGGTCTGGACATGATAGCTATCCCTGGTGAAACAAGCTCGGCAGTTATATCTGGAATAATTGCAGATGAA
>QKCP01000030.1 GCA_003246855.1 Ilyobacter polytropus | reverse complement strand
GTATTTTTAAAAAATTATCCTTAGGTAAATTTTCTATAGATAATAAGTTCTTCAGGGTAATTTAGGTAGACAAAATACTTATCGCATTTAGAATATTTATTATTAATTATTCCGATAATTTATTATATAACATAATTTTAATAAAAAAAAATTTAAAAAAAGGAAAACTTTTTATTATTTTGTAAATTACAGTTAATGTGGAAGAGAGCTTGGGGGTAAAAAAATGGAGAAAATGAGCAAGATAATAGACTGTAATGCTATTGATTGTGTGTATAACAAAGATAACAAATGCCATACAATGGCTGTAAATGTGGGGGACATGGAACCAATGTGTGATACTTTTCTTCATAGTGGAAAAAAAGCTGGATTTGATGATGTTATTGGGGGAATTGGTTCTTGTAAGGTTGATAGTTGTTCCTATAATAAATCTCTCGAATGTACGGCTAAAGGGATACATATGAAAAAGGTAGGTTCACATGTAGATTGTACCACTTATTGTTCTAAATAATTTATAATTACTCTCTTCCAAACTTAAAAACGGGCAAAGTCAGAGTCATCTGACTTTGCCCGTTTTTAAGTTCTTTATTAGTGATGTTTAAAACCTGGATAGGAAGAAATTTTAATGAAAAAAGTAATACAAAATTATATTATAAATTTGACATATTTGTATAATTGTAGTACAATATTTTAGAGGTGATCGATTAAATGATGAAACAAATCAACAGAAAAGAAGAAATAGTGAAGCAATTGGATATCAATTCAAATGTTTCAGATTGGGATGATTGGAAATGGCAACTAAGAAATTCTGTCAATGATCTTGAAACCCTAGAAACTATATTAGATATTGAGTTTACAAATGAAGAAAAGGAAGTAATTGAGAAGACAATTGAAAAATTCCCCTTTGCAGCTACACCATATTATCTTTCATTAATAGATAACGATGATTATATTAATGACCCTGTATATAAACAGGCAGTTCCAGATATTCAAGAATTGAATTTAACAAATTGTGATATGAGCGATCCACTGCATGAAGACCATGACAGTCCTGTTCCGGGAATAACTCATAGATACCCAGATAGGGTGCTACTTTTAGTAAGTAATGTATGCTCTATGTACTGTAGGCATTGTACAAGAAAGAGAAAAGTAGGGGATGTGGATAGTATTCCTGATAGAAGTAAAATTATGCAGGGAATAGAATATATAAGAGAACATAAAGAAATAAGGGACGTTTTACTATCTGGAGGAGATCCGTTTTTATTGTCTGACGAATACTTAGACTGGATATTAGCTGAGGTAAAAAAAATACCTCATGTTGAGGTCATAAGGATAGGGACTAGGACACCAGTAGTATTGCCGCAAAGGATAACAGATAGCTTAATAGATGTATTGAAAAAACATCATCCTATATGGATAAACACGCATTTTAATCATCCTAAGGAATTTACGCAGGAATCTAAGTATGCGCTTGAAAAATTAGCTAATGCAGGTATACCATTGGGAAATCAGTCAGTTTTATTGGCAAGGGTAAATGATTGTCCTAAAATAATGAAAAAACTGGTTCATAGTCTTGTAGAAAACAGGGTACGTCCTTATTATCTATACCAATGCGACCTATCAGAAGGGTTGGGGCATTTTAGAACCCCGGTAGGAAAGGGAATAGAAATAATAGAAAGCCTTATTGGGCATACAAGTGGGTATGCTGTACCTAGGTATGTAATAGATGCACCTGGAGGCGGAGGTAAGATACCTGTAATGCCAAACTACTTGATATCGTGGTCCCAAAATAAGGTAATATTGCGTAATTACGAGGGTGTGATAACAACTTATAAGGAACCGGATAACTATAAAACGCAACTTTGCAATGATGATTGCGATAACTGCAACCTGCATCTTAATAGAGATGGCATAGTAGATTATAAAAACATAGGGATAACAAAACTACTATCTGACAATCATGAAGAAATATCTCTTACACCAAGTGGAAATGAAAGATTGGATAGGCGTGAGGTAGAGGAAGACGATAAGGTAGAAAAATTTTCTAATTCATTGATACAGCATGGAAAAAATAACGACAGAATATACGTAATGAAGTTGGATAAACAAGATATGCCAGAAATATTTTCAGATTTATATAATCTAGCCTATGAAAATAGATATGGTAAAATAATAGCAAAAGTGCCGACTAGTTCTTACGGCTACTTTTTAGAAAATGAATATATAAAAGAAGCGTACATACCCAATTTTTTCAAAAATGGAGAAAACCTTTATTTCATGTCTAAATACTTGGATGAAAACAGAAAAATCGATACTGACGAGGGAGAAGTAGAGGAAGTACTTTTCCATACAAAATCGGCTGAAGCTGAGGACAACAAAAGACTTCCAGAAGAATTTGAGATCCGTGTCTGCAGTGAGGAAGACGTAGAAGCTATGAAAAATCTCTACAACAGGGTTTTTGATACGTATCCTTTTCCTATAAACGACCAAAACTACCTGCTAAAAACAATGAAAGAAAATGTAGTATATTTTGGTGTTTGGGAAGGAGAAACTCTAATAGCCCTTTCGTCTGTAGAAATGGACAAAGAGAATTTTAATTCTGAAATGACAGATTTCGCAACACATCCAGAATACAGGAAACTAGGACTCGCTAGTATATTATTAGATAAAATGGAAGAAGAACTAAGAAATAGAAATTACAAAACTCTTTATACAATCGCACGTGCAAAATCTCATGGGATGAATAAAGTCTTTTCTAAAAACGAATACAAATATACAGGAACTTTGATCAATAATACCAATATATTCGGAGATATCGAAAGTATGAATGTATGGTATAAAAATATAAGTTAGTGTATTAGTTACATATAATAAAAAGCTCCGGGAAATCATTTTCCCGGAGCTTTTTATTATATAAGATAATGTATCGGTTATCTAAATAAGGTGAGCATAAATGCTTATCAAATAGTTTCCAATTTTATTTATATATTATTACAAGGGTGTTATCTAGCACCCTGAATGTAAAAGTTTCAGTAATAAATAGTTTTATTTCGGTCTCTGTATGTTCCTGATAACCTATTGAAAAATCTTCCCCTATGGAGAGTTCTATATTTTCATTGTCGAAAGGAAGTAAAATAGCTCCTTCTATACTTCTACTAACAATGACCTTCCCCCCTATAATCTCTTCTATTCTTGAAATTAAGGAGATCTCTTTACCGATGGCATTTAGCTTGCACCATAGCTCTTCCCCAACTACAAAGGCGTAAGGTTTGCTGGATATAGAATCTTCTAGTGTTATGACTCCTTGTGAGATGCTTGCCAATATTTCGGACTCTGTGTCCCCAAAAGTTATGGGTTCATGGGAAGAACTTTTTTCAAGACCGATTATAGCCGCTTCTTCCAAGCCTTGGAAAATAGCTTTTTCTTCGAAAAGTGCTATCCTTTTTACGGCTTCATCTAATGGGACCAAATTGATATCTTTAGCCCCCCTTTCTATATTATCTAGTTCCCAACGGTTAAGCTTGAAACTTGCCCGAGGTTCGACTAGCGGTTTCACGTTGAATATCCCGTAATTAAGCAGATCATCATGGTGCACCTTTATTCTCCCTTCAGTAACTGCGGAGTGGTCTAATCCTTTTGGACCGTCTACCCTGACAAATTTTCTGGCTGAAAGATAGCGCAACAATATATCCTTTGCCCTACGATCGATCTCTTCCCAAGCTCTAGTAGAAATCGGTGCAAGTTTTCTTTTCAATATATCCATTAAAAATCCACCTCCTGATACTATTTCATATTTCCTACATTAAGCGTTGAACCCGAAGACGACTTTTCATTTTCTTCGGGAGTTTCCGAGCCACCTTCTAAATTTGTAACCGGTTTTGTAGTAAATAAGTAGGTTTTTAATTCTTCATCCCATCCGGCCATATTTCTTCTAAGCCACTCTAATATCATTGTAGCATGTTCAATCTCCTCGTTTCTGTTGTGTTCTAGAATTAGCTTGAGTTCAGGGTCTGTTACCAGGTCAGCTCTTTGGTTGTACCAGTCAACAGCTTCGAGCTCCTCCTTTAAACTGTTTATAGCCCTCGTTATATTTTTTGCCGAGTCACTTAACAATTCAAATGGTTCGTGAAATTGGTTTGCCATTTATCCACCTCCTGATTATTTTATACTAAGCTTACAAAAATAATATTCTAAAAAAAAAACTTAATCCTCTATTTTTCAAGTCAAATATGTACTAGAATGGCATGAATAATCAATTGAATAACCTGAAATAAGATGAGCTTAGTATTTGTAGCATATTGTTATTAATTCAGTGAGGTACATAAATTGAAACAAAAAAGTTCCCTGCACCATAGATGGTGGCAGGGAACTTTTTTATACAATACAGCTGTCTTATATCTATGATTTTATCATAATTTTTCGAATACCATTAATCTTTTACACCATCAAGGTTATCGTCGCTAAGCATCTTGAATTGGGTCAAAGTTATACTCCTCACGGCTTTACCCTTGGAAATATTATAGGCGTTTTCCAGAGCGGATTTCCCCTGCCCTTCGGCGTCCTGCAGAACAGTGGCATTTAGATTTCCTGATTTTAGTTCCTGCAGGGCCTCTTTTGTACCGTCAACACCAACCACGAGGACACTGTCCAGCATCTTGTATTTCTCCAGGGTTCTTATAGCACCTATAGCCATCTCGTCGTTATTCGCTGCAATAGCATCAAGTTTTACATCAGAATTCAGCCATTCTTCTACAATGGTTTCAGCCAAAGGAGCTAACCATTTAGCACTTTCCTTTTTTACTATATTAATTTCAGGATATTTGTCTGCTACTTCTTCTATTCCAGAGGTCCTGTCAAATGTAGCCCTGTTGGAAAGGTTCCCCATCAAAATGGCAATATTACCTTTTCCACCTAGTTTTTCGGCGAGATACTCCATCTGCATTAGGCCGGCAACTTTTTCATCCACCCCTATATAGTAGATATTTTTCGGCAGTTCTTTGTTTAAAAACTCCTCCGGATACCTGTGCAAATAGATTATAGGAGTTTTAGCTTTTCTGGCCATATCCGTAATTTTTTTTGTATGTTTTGTATTTACCGGGATTACCACAAGGATATCTACCTTTTTTTCCAGGAGATAGGCTACCTGCTGCTCCTGTTTTTGCAAGTCTTCGGTGGCATCGAAGTACTGTACTTCGATGTCGTCGCCAAGCTCGGATTGGTATTTCTCCATCTCGTTTTTTATATAACTTAAAAATTTGTTGTTAAAATCAGCTATGCACACACCAACAGTAATGTTTTTTTTATTTTGGCTCTCGGAGCAGCCGTTTAAAAATAGCGTTAAAATAAGTATGGAAGCTAGTAAAGGTAGGCGGAACAGCCTTAAATATATTACAGTCATAAATTTTCTCCTTGCTGCGTCTTCTATCGCATAGGTTCTGTTGTGTTCTATTACCAGGTCGGTTCTGTCAGCAGCTCCTAGCCTTTCCTTTAAACCGTTTATAGCCCTCGTTATATTTTTTGTCGAGCAGGAGAGTAAGCTAAACAGTTCGTGAAATTGGTTTGCCATTTATCCACCTCCTGATTATTTTATATTAAGTTTCCAATTATGATATTCTAAAAAAAAAACTCAATCCTTTATTTTTCAAGTCCAATATGTACGAGGATGGCATTAATAATAAGCTGAAAGAAGATGATTTTAATACTTGTTGTACACTGCTATTAATTTATTGATGTACATAAATTGAAACCAAAAGTTCCCTTCCATCATTTATGATGGCGGGAACTTTTTTTATTATAAATTTTTCGAATGCCCGAAATCTTCTGAACCATGAAGGCTATCATCGCTAAGCAGCTTGAATGTGGTCCAAGTTATACTCCTCACGGCTTTACCTTTAGAAATATTATAGGCGTTTTCCAGAGCTGATTTTCCCTGCCCTTCGGCGTCCTGTAGAACAGTGGCATTTAGATTTCCGGAATTTAGTTCCTGTAGCGCCTCTTTTGTACCGTCAACACCAACCACAAATACCCTGTCCAGCATTTTGTATTTTTTCAAAGCCCTTATAGCACCTATAGCCATCTCGTCGTTGTTTGACGCTATGGCGTCGAAATGCTGTCCTTCTTTCAACCAAGCCTCAACTATGCTCCCGGCAAATGGCTCTAGCCATTTGCCGGTGCTCTTTACTACAATGTTTATGCCTGGGTATTTTTTAGCTTCCTCTTCTATTCCTAAAGTCCTGTCAAACGCTGCTCTATTGGAAAGGCTGCCCATTAAAATTGCTATATTACCTTTCCCATTCAGTTTTTTGACAAGATACTCCATCTGCATCATGCCGGCAACTTTTTCATCCGACCCTATATAGTAAACATCTTGTGGCAGTTCTTTGTTCAAAAACTCATCCGGATACCTGTTTATATATATAAGAGGGGTTTCGGCATTTCTGGCCATATCTGTAATTTTTTTTGTGTGTTCTGTGTTTACCGGTATTACTACAAGGGCATCTACCTTTTTTTCCAGGAGATAGCCTATTTGCTGCTCCTGTTTTTGCAAGTCTTCGGCGGCATCAAAGTACAGCACGTCGATGTCGTCGCCAAGTTCGGATTGATATTTTTCCATCTCGTTTTTTATATAACTTAAAAATTTGTCATTGAAGTTAGCTATGCTAACACCAACAGTAATGGCTTTTTTATTTCGTTTCTCAGAGCAGCCGTTTAAAAATAGCGTTAAAATAAGTATGGAAGCCAGGAAAGTCAGCCTTGAATTTATTGAAATCATAAGTTTTCTCCTTTTAAAAAACAATGTAAGGGTTTATATTAGAAGTGGGGCAGTTTAAAGGGTTTTAAATTTATTAATTTAAAAATATGTTTAACAAAAATCTGGTTGATTGAATTATTATACAAAAAAAACAAACTCATGGCCAGCAATATTTTATACGAGCCTAATCTTTTGTCCAAAATTAGGCTAACATGTTATACATAGGGATTTTTAGCGGGAGGAAAACTTATTTTATACGCAGTATAAGGGACAATTAGCCATGAAATCATTGCACATTTATTCAATACATGGTATAATTTATCGAAAATAATAAGACAGTTTATTTGTACCATCCTGTCTCTAAAAAAAACTAGGACAAAGCTACCCGATAGCTCTTGTCTAGGGGTAGTTTTGTTTTTTTTTGGATAATAGTTATTAGAAGAGGAGTTTTGCATGAAAAAGATAGGTTTGACTACTACTGTTCCCATAGAGGTATTGCTGGCAGCAGGATATAAGCCTGTAGACTTGAACAACATTTTTGTAACCTCTGGTGAGCATTTAAAATACATAGAGATGGCGGAAAGGGATGGATTCCCTAAAAGCATGTGTGCTTGGATAAAGGGGATATATGGTGCCTGTATTTCAAACGGTATAGATGAAATAGTTGGTGTTGTAGAAGGGGATTGTTCCAACACCAGCGTGCTTGTGGAGGTCTTAAAAAAGCGTGGGATAACTGTTCATCCGTTTTCATATCCACATTCCCATAGGTTAGAAGACTTAAAAAGAGAACTCGATAATTTTATAAAACATTTCAGAGTCAGCATAGAGAAAGTTGAGGGAGTCAGAAAAAGCCTGAACAGGGTCCGTGGTCTAGCAGTTGAACTAGACGAGCTCACTCATAAAGAGGATAAAGCCAGCGGTTTCGAAAACCACCTATTTCAGCTGTGTATGAGCGATTTTGACGGTGATGTGGATAGCTACACAAGTATGATGGAAAAAAAGCTTTCAGAAATACGTAGCAGGGAGAGATCTCCTAAAAAATTGAGGCTGGCTTATTTAGGTGTGCCTCCAATGCCGGGAGAGCTATTCGATTTCGTGGAAATGTATGAAGCCAAGTTCGTATACAATGAAGTTCAGAGGGAGTTTGCATTTCCGAGAGGAAGTCAGGCAAAGGACATATACACCCAGTATCATGATTACACCTATCCTTACGACATATGGTTTAGGCTAGGAGAGTTGAAAAAGCAGATAAGTGATAGGAAAATAGATGGGGTAATACACTACACTCAAGCGTTCTGTCACAAAGCTGTGGAAAGCATAATACTTAAAGAAGAGCTAGATGTACCTATACTTAATATAGAAGGGGACAAGTATACTGAGCTCGACGCAAGGACAAAGCTGAGGTTAGAGGCATTTTTAGATATGCTAGGTGATTTGAAGGGGGAAATACAATGAGAATACTAGGTATAGACCTCGGAAGCCGTGAAGTGAAGCTTGTTATTATGGAGGACGGCCAGATAATAGAAAAAAGAAAATACAGCACCATGAAATTTTACCGTGAATACTGCAGCTACAACGGAAAGGTAGTTGTAGATTTCGAAAAACTTGGTGTTGCTAATATAGACATAGGTGTATCCACCGGATACGGCAGGAATAATACTGAACTCCAAAATTTTACTGCTATAAATGAGATAAAAGCACACGCCTACGGCGCAATACATAGTACGGGATTTAATGAATTTATATTACTAGACATAGGCGGTCAGGATGTAAAGGTGGTTAAAGTGGAGAAGGGTGTCATAACAGACCTCGAGTTAAATGACAAGTGCGCTGCTTCTTGTGGGAGATATATAGAGAATATGGCTAACATATTAGAGATTTCCCTGGGGGAACTTTCAAAATACCATGCAGACCCGGTTGAGCTAAACTCTACCTGCGCCGTTTTTTCCGAATCGGAGCTTATCGGTAAGATAGCTGAAGGAGTGGCTGTTGAGAGACTTTGTGCAGGTGTAAACTACTCACTGTACAAGAGGCTAAAACCGCTTCTCACAAGATTTTACGGGGACAAGCTTGTGCTTGCTGGCGGTGTGGCCAACAACCAGTCGATACATACCTATCTTACAAGTGATTACGATGAAATAGTGAAGGTGGCAGATCCGCAGTATAACGGAGCAGTTGGATGCTGCTACTACGCTTTGAAATTTAAAAAAGGAGGCACAAATGTATATACTTAGAACCGAGCACAGTTTTGATAGTGCCCATTTTCTGCCTAACTATGAAGGAAAATGTTCCAATATCCACGGACATAGGTGGAGAGTTGTAGTGGAAGTAAAATCTAAAGATCTTGTGGATGGCGGACAGCTTGACGGCATGGTAGTGGACTTCGGTGACCTGAAAGATGACGTAAAGGAGATGGCGGACTTTTACGATCACTGCCTGATAATAATGAAGGGTAGCATGAGAAAAGAGACTTTGGATTTTATGGTTGGAGACGGATTCAAGGTTATAGAGGTGGATTTCAGGCCTACTGCAGAAAAATTTGCCTGGCATTTCTTCAAACTTATGGAGAAAAAAGGATACAGGGTGCACAAGGTGGAGGTATACGAGACCCCTACGAACTGTGCCGTATATGTGGAATAGGATGTGGAGAATATGAGCTATAGAGTAGTTGAAAAATTTGTGAGTGTGAATGGTGAAGGGAAAAGATCCGGCCAACTCGCAATTTTTATAAGGTTTGCAGGGTGCAACCTTAGATGCACTTACTGCGATACTATGTGGGCAAACAAAGATGATGTAGCTTACACAGCAATGAGCAAGGAAGAGATATATGAATACATAAAGGGGACCGGCGTGAACAATGTGACATTGACAGGGGGAGAACCTCTAATACAGGCCGGGATGGACGACCTTTTGGATTACCTTTGCAGGGACAGCGAGCTTACAGTTGAGATTGAGACAAACGGCAGCGTGGATATAGGTAACTTTTCAGAAATAAATGGGAACAAACCTAAGTTTACAATGGATTACAAGTTGGCATCTAGCGGCATGGAAAACAGGATGCTGCTGAACAATTTTACAAAGTTATCCAATGAAGATACGGTAAAATTTGTTGTAGGGAGCGTAGAAGAACTTCACAAGGCAAAGTTTTTGATAGATAGATATAGGCTTTTAGACAGGTGCAGCGTGTACTTCAGTCCTATATTCGGTTCCATAGAACCGGAAACCATAGTTGAATATATGAAGGATAATGTATTAAATAATGTGGTGCTCCAGCTGCAGTTGCATAAGATAATATGGAGCCCAGATAAAAAGGGAGTGTAGCAGCAATGGCAATAGATGTAAAAAAGATAGAAGAACACATCAGGGGAATATTAGAGGCTCTTGGTGAAAACCCAGATAGGGAAGGGTTGGTAGATACCCCAAAGCGTGTTGCTAAAATGTATGAGGAAGTCTTTGAAGGCCAGAATTATAGTAATGATGAGATTGCTGAGATGTTCGGTACTACTTTTGAAGAGGATTTCTATGTAAGCGAAGACAGCAGAGAAATGGTAATGATGAAGGATATAGATATTTTCTCGCACTGTGAACACCATCTTGCCCTTATGTATAATATGAGGGTGTCTGTAGCCTATATTCCAAAAGAGAGAATAATAGGGCTCAGCAAGATTGCCAGGATATCGGACATGGTGGGCAGAAGGCTGCAGCTTCAGGAAAGGATAGGCAGCGATATTGCGGAGATAATGCAGAAAGTAACAAAAAGCGAGGATGTGGCTGTTATCATTGAAGGGGAGCATGGCTGTATGACCGTAAGGGGGATAAAAAAGACTAATGCAAAAACGGTCACAACAACCCTCAGGGGGAAATTTAAGACGGATGAGACGCTTTACAATAAACTAATACTTCAGTTGTTTAGATAAGGGGAGGTGGCTATGCAAGATCTTATAAATAAAGAAAAAGCCGTGGTGGTTTTTAGCGGCGGACAGGACAGCACAACTTGTCTATTTTGGGCAAAAAAAAGGTACGAAGAGGTCGTGGCAGTATCGTTTGACTATGGGCAAAAGCATAAGTTAGAGCTTGATTGTGCCAAGGATATATGTAAGAAGTACGGTGTGGAGCATCACATACTAGATATGGGGCTTTTAAACCAGTTGGCTCCAAACTCTCTAACAAGAGTTGATATAGATGTTGACAAGGAAGTACCAAAGGACGCTCTTCCAAATACCTTTGTTGATGGAAGAAATCTGCTGTTTTTAACTTTTGCAGCGGTTTTTGCAAAACAAAGAGGAATTACAAATGTGGTAACTGGAGTGTCGCAAAGCGACTTCAGCGGTTACCCAGATTGTAGAGATGTATTTGTAAAATCCTTAAATGTGACGTTAAATCTTTCCATGGACTATCAGTTTGTGATTGAAACTCCGCTTATGTGGATAGACAAAGCTGAGACTTGGAAGTTGGCAGATGATTTGGGGGTACTGGATATAGTAAAAAATGAAACCCTTACATGCTATAATGGAATAAAAGGGAATGGATGCGGGGAATGCCCTGCCTGCAAACTTAGAAAAAACGGGTACCTTAAATATAAGAAAGAGTTTAAAAGCGGCGAGTAGAAGACCCATTCCTGGGTCTTTTTTTTATAGAAAAAATTATTGAAATACAGGATAAAAATATATCTACTGGTAATATAAATATGGGATAATAAGAGCAGTATTTATATGGAGGTGCGCTGTATGAAACAGTTTAACGATGAGGAAGTAGAGATTTTAGCAAAATTGGTTAGGGAGGAAATTAAAAGTTTAGATTTTATAATAACACAAAAAAAAGAAGAGATAGGAAATAACATTGATGTTTTGGAAAATAACAAAATTCTCAATAAGTACATAAAATATAAGGGGATTTTAGATATACTAATGGTAAAATTAAAGTAGCTTTATATATATTTTTAATGATTTGTGATAGCGGAAAGTAGCAAAATTAAAAGGGCAGATATATATCTGCCCTTTTAATTTTGCTATTTATCTATAGCTAATCCAGCGAAGTTAAAGAAAAAACATTGAGTCCACAATATTACAGATTTGGAGTGCAAAATTTAATGATATAAACTTACTTATAATATAGATTTAAATTTAAAAAATTCCTATAATTAATAGAATTCTGTATTAAATTATGCTAAAATGTCTATTAGACTAATATTATATAATAGTTTTTATTTTTGGCTATGTTAGGTATCCATAGTATACAATTTAAGTTACTAGCGGGAGGATAAATTTTGCGTAAATCAATATATAAAGTTACATTCATATACCTAGTATTCAGCGTATTATGGATAAAATTTTCAGATAAAATACTGCTAACTTTTCTGCATAGGGATCCGAGGTTTCTCACTACAGTGCAGACTTATAAGGGAATATTTTTTGTACTGATAAGCACTCTGGTAATCTACCTACTTCTGATAAAAGATGCTCTAAGGGCTGAACTACTTGACAAAGAGAAGAATAAGTTTAACTCACTGGTAAATTCTATTCTGGTAAACGCCAATTCCTATATTGCAGTGAAGGATTTGCAGGGTAAATACAAGATGGCAAATGATGCTGCCTTAAGATTTCACCAAAAAACAAAAAGCGAACTCATAGGTAAATTAACTGAGGAAATTTTTTCTCCAGATATAGCCGAAGAATTACTTAGACAGGACAGGGAAATACTAAAAAAGGGGCTCCCGGTGGAGTTTGAAGGTGAAACTACTGATTATAAAGGGAACAAAATAAAGTATCACCTGGCTAAGTTCCCTTTAAGGGACGACAAAGGTGAAATATATTCCATAGGTGTCATAGGACGAGATATAACAGCAAAAAAAAATTATTATGAAAGGCTTAGGATAGAGGCTGAGATATTTAAAAATTTGAAGCAGGGTATTATACTTGCAGACAGGGAAATGAATATAATTGAAAACAACATGTCTATATCTAAGATTTTTGAATGCAGTGACGATGGGCTTGTCGGAAAAAATGTAGAGGAACTCATATTTTCCAAAATAGAGTATGAAAATATATTAAACCTTTTGAAATCCGGGGAGCAGAGTTTTGAATGGGAACTCTTTTTGAAAAAAGGGGATAATGATTATTTTCCTGCTAGGTTCTCTATTAGTAGTATAAAAAATTCAGATGATCAAGTGGAAAAATACACAATTCTCATAGAAGATCTCACTGAATTGAAAAATAGGGAGAAAAAAATAAACGATTTAATGTACAGTGACCCATTGACTGGCTTGAAGAATAAGCATGCCTTTATCAAATGTTTGAAAGAAGCTCTCAGTTATTCGGAAAAATACAGAGGTAGATTTGCTGTGATATATGTAGATATAAATGCTTTAAAATCCATAAACAGGTCTTTGGGGCATGAGGCTGGTGATGAGGTAATAAAGGCGGTTTCAAAGAAACTATTAACTTTCGTTAATGAGAATATATGTATAGGAAAAATCAGCGGAGATGAATTTGCATTTGTTGTATTTGAAAAGATAAAAATTTTTGAATTGAAGATTTTAGCTCAAGAGATGTTAGATGTTTTTAAAAATCCACTTAAAATATTTGGTAAAGATATATATATAGGATTGAATATAGGGATAAGTGTGTATCCAAATGACGGTCAAAATATAGAATCACTTATGAAGAATGCAAATACGGCACTTCAGTCATCTAAAAAAAATGGGAAAAAAGGGATAGAGTTTTTTTCTGAAAGCTTCAATGCTGATTTGGACAGAAAGTTTGAATTGAGCTGTGAACTTCCAAAGGCGATAGATAACAACGAGTTTGTAATACACTATCAGCCGCAACTGGATATTAAAAGGGGTAAAATAATCGGAGTAGAGGCTCTCCTGCGTTGGTACCACCCAAGATACGGCATAATTTCCCCAAAGGAGTTTATACCTATAGCGGAAGAAACAGGAGATATAATAGCTTTGGGGGAATTCGTACTCGAAAAGTCAGCTGCACAGTTTAAAAGTTGGCTGGAAAGTGGTTATGATTTTGAAAGGCTGTCGGTTAACCTGTCGCCTGTACAGTTTAAAGAACCGAATATAGTAGAAACATTAACAGATATACTAAAAAAAGTCGGGCTGCAATCTAGGTATTTGGATATAGAGATAACTGAAAGTATTTTGATTGAGGATATAATTGTAACAGAGAATAAGCTTAAAAGTTTTAAGAATAAAGGCATAAGTATAACTTTAGATGATTTTGGTGTAGGATATTCTTCACTGAATTATCTGAAATCTTTCTCGCTAGAGAGGATAAAAATAGACAGGGAGTTTATAAAAGGGATACCGGATAAAGACAACGGAAGTATATCTAATATAATAACTAATTTGGGTAAAAACCTTGGATTGAAAGTTCTGGCTGAGGGAGTTGAGAGTGATTATCAAAATGAGTTTATGAGAGGGCTGGGGGTAGACGAAGTACAGGGGTACTATTTCGCCAAACCCATGGGGCCTTTAGAATTAGAAGAATTTATTAAAATTTATTCTAATGCAGAATAAGCATATAAAAAACGGCGGATAATTTTTAAACGCCGTTTTTTACTTTATATAAACTTATTTTGCTATTCTACGAGTTCCTCAGAACATTTTTGCTTGTCTAAAATCTTAAAAAAAGGATAATAAATTATGCCTGCCGCAAAGATATTTACTAATTGCATTAGAGCTCCTCTGATGTTTCCACCTGTTGCTAAGAAACCTCCAAGTAAAGGTGGAGTTGTCCAAGGGATGATTATCCCGCTAGGCTTCGGAACCAACCCGTAGTGCATTGAAAAATACGTTAGAGTAGTTGTAACAAGTGGAGATAATATAAACGGCAAAATTAAAATAGGGTTCATAACAATAGGCATCCCAAAAATAATAGGTTCGTTTATATTAAAGATACCAGGCCCCAAAGAGAGTCTGCCTATATCTTTTAACTGCCGACTTTTTGCTTTGAAAGCAAGAATAAGTGCTAAGGGTAGAGTCCCACCCGAACCACCAATGTGAATCCAGACCTCTATAAATTGCGTGGTTACTATATTTGGTATAGGCATTCCTCCTTGGAATGCTATCCTGTTTTGGTCGATTAGAGTATTAAGCATTGGAGATATAATTCCGACGATAATAGCCGAACCGTGAAGACCTGTACTCCATAGCAGCTGTATAATCAACATAATTGTAATTATTCCCAGGTAAGTGTTCCCAATTTTTGTGATAGGAGCAGTCAAAAGGATGTTTACAACATTATGGACGTGTAAAAACGTTGTAGTCTCAAAAAAAAGTTTTATGATCCAACTAAGAGTCAGCACTATAAGGGCTGGTATGAGCGCAGTGAAGGTTTTTGCAACAGCAGGAGGAACTCCTGGAGGCATTTTTATGACTATATTTTTTTGAATTAATAACCTAAAAATCTCAGTTGAAAAAACAGAAATTAATATAGCTACGAAAAGCCCCTGCCCCCCTGTATATTCAAAAGGTATTCCCTTGAATATCCATATTAAGTCATTCCGCATATTAAATGGGGTAACTAGTAGAAATGAGGATAATGATATGGCCACAACTGAAAGAGGGTCAACCTTGTGTTTTTCAGCCAAGTGGTAAGAGATCCCTATACACGCGATTAATGCCATAATGTCAAAGGTTACTCCAACAGGGTAAAGGAGTTTTATTCTCCACATTTTCCCAAAATTATGTAACATAAACTCGTCATAGCCTGGTATAGGGAGAAATGCTAAAATTAAAAACAAGGAACCAACTATAAGGAGAGGCATAGTAAGGATTATTCCGTCTCTTATTGCCTGTAATAACTTTATTTGCGCTATCCGAGATGCGATAGGCATAAATTTTTTTTCTAAAAAATCCATTATCTTATTCATTATGCGATACATATTACACCCCTTATATAAATAGATACTTATTAAGTTTACCCTAATATATTCTATATGTCAAAACTAATAAAATCAGTAGTACTAACTAAAATAAACTTTGACATATTTTATATTAGAGTGGGAATGAAAAATAGACTGAATAAAATGGAGCATAAGACCAGACTAGAGTAATTTAATATAGTGAGCAGAGGATAAAGGGTGGGCTCCTTTAAATAAAGCCGTGAACAAAGTTATAACTCAAAATTAATCCTAAAAAATCCCAATTTATATAATATAGAGGATATATTTACTGTTTACAAGTTTTGGATTGAAATTTATTCCAAGAACTACAATAAAAAATGTCCTAGTGAATAATCTAAGAGGCTTGAAAAATTAAAAATTATTTTAAAGATTCTATATTGCTAATATTAATGAAAATTCAAATAACGTATCAAAACAATGAAAATAGGATAACATTTTTTGATTATTTCTTTAAAATTAAATTTAGTTTTAACTTTGTGCAAATAGCTTTAGTTTAATTCAAATAAAATTTATTTATAAGAGGGATTTTTTATTTATATAATATTATATTTTTTAAAACTGTTGTATATTCCACCTTCATCATGCGTATCAGTTATATCGAATGCTGCTTCTTTTAATTTTGGCGCAGCGTTACCCATAGCGATACCATATTTTACGTATTGTATCATCTCGAGGTCGTTCATACCGTCACCGTAGGCATAAGTTTCTATATCCGTTAAATTGAGATGAGTTAAAAGTTTTTCAATAGCATTTGCTTTGTTGATATTAGGTAGTGAAAGTTCTCCGCTGTTTTCTCCAAATGCGGGGACAGTGCGGTGAATAACATTAAATTCACCTTCAAATTCCGTTTTTATAATATTAAAAGACAGTTCTGATTCAAGAAATGACACTTTATTTATATCCTCTCTCAGCATATTCTCATTCTCTATCATTGTATCTAAAAATGGCTGTAAACCTTTTTCGATTTCACCTTTTGTTTTTTCATCCATATCTTTGCCGTTGAAAAAAAGTTTGTTGAGACGCTTTTTTAAGTTTTTACTGGCAAACAGCCCACAGTTTGACTCCAAGTAATATTCCACATTGTTACTAGTAAAATACTCTACAACATGTTTTGCTGCTTTTGCGCTGATTGTTTTATGAAAAATGATATTGTTGTTTACCTCAATATACCCGCCTGCCGCTGCAATCATTCCATCAAAACCTATTTTTAAAATATGATCATATATTTCCGCTTTTGATCTTCCAGTACATAAAAAAACATAGTGCCCGTTATTTCTTGCTTCTTTTATTGCTATTTCAGCACTTATCGGGACTACGTCGTTATTATTTACAAGAGTACCGTCTATGTCGATAAATATTATTTTTTTGTTCAATCAATTGTTCCTCCTTTGAATAATGTGGTACTTTTGACAAGAAACCTAGTGTTACTGAATTTTTTAGTTAACTAACTGCTGTTAGTTTTTAATGCTATTTAGCACAAACTTTTCTATTACTTCTGCGAGAACCCCTTCATTGTTATCATTTTTGCAAATATAATCGCAGATATTTTTTACATCTTGAACTGCATTTCCAGCCGCTACACTAAGCCCTGCTACTTCAAGCATGGGTATATCATTATAGTTATCTCCTACAACTATCACCTCATGTGGTTCTGCACCCAATAGTTTTGAAATGTTAAGAACAGCATCCCCTTTGTTTACTCCTATTTTGTTGAATTCCACATAGCGATTTGAAGAATAGCTCACGCTTACACTATTGTTAGTGATATGTACCATCTCGTCACTTATATTTCTTAGATACGAAACATCTAAATTTTGGTATAAAACTTTTGCAATTGGAGTATTTTTTAAAAAATCTAAGCTCATTTCATTTATTTCAATAAAAGAGGTTTTTCGATTTTCATAACGCTTTCTTTCATCATCATTTACATTGTACATATAAATATCTTTTTCCGTATAAACATGCATGCATACATCTTTTTTGAGGCCGAATTTGTAAATTTTATTAGCTGTTTCAAATGGGAGATTTTCAAAATTTATCACTTTCATATTTCTGTTTTCTGTTATAGCTCCCCCGTTAAAAGAGATTACATACTCGTCTTCTTTGTCATGTAAATTAAGATCTACTAAAATATCAGAAACTTCATTATACCCTCTTCCTGTAGCTGGTATGAATTTTATACCCTTTTTAGTTGCTTCGTTGATCAACTTTATATTTTCATTGCATATTTTATGTTTATTATTTAATAGCGTTTCGTCTAGATCACTGATAATAAGTTTATACATCTTAAATCACTCCATTTTAAATATTTTTATTTTAGACAATTATAAGCTTGGCATTAGTTTTTTAGACTTATAAAATATGGACAGCCCTCATGAGATTATGCATGAAGGCCGTCCATATTCTATAGAGGTAGAAAATGCTTAACTATTAATTTAACTCTCCACTTTCAATTTTCGCTATTGTATCAGCAAATTGAGGTAGGTGTTTTTTATGTGCTACAAGCATTTCATTTAATATAGTTTTGGCTAAATTACCTGAAGGTACAAGTGGATTTAGTGTAAAAGCTTGTAGCGCTGTTCCGTAATTTCCAGTAACAGCTGCTTCTATAGTAACCTCTTCCATGGCTTTCATAACTTGTAAAAGCCCCCTTTCAGCCGACTTAAAGCTTCCAAAATTTATAGGCTTAGGTCCAGATGCAGTTATTATAGAAGTTATTTCAGATGCACAGTCATACGGCAAGTCGGCAATAGCTCCATTGTTTCTAGTGCTTACAGTCATATAGGTTTTTTTATCATTATAGATTGAAGCTATAAGTTCACAAGCTGCATCAGAGTAGTGTTTGCCGCCTCTTTTTTCTAATTGTTTTGGCTTCTCTTTTAGCTCAGGGTCCTTGTATAGTTCAAAAAGCTCTGCTTCAGTTTTTTTAACTTGTTCAGCTCTTGTTTCATTTTTAGCATACTCTTCAAGCTCTTTTTGTAGCATATCATCTGTTAAATAATAATATCTGTGGTATGCACATGGCAGCATTCCCAAATCTCTTATTTGCTCTTCAGCGAAAGGAATATTTGTTATATTTTCTACTGTATTTTCTTTTTGTGAAAACAAGTTATCCATGATTTCAAAAGTTATGTCATTTCCAACTTTATCATATACCTTATGCCAATGGTGGTGATTTAATCCTGCATAATGGAAAAAAAGGTCATCCGGATTTTTATTAATAAGCTCAGATTCTTTCATAGTGTGTACTATAGGCACGTTGCAGAGCCCAACCACTTTTTCAAAGTTGCCATATTTTAAAACAGCTTCCGTGACCATTCCTGACGGGTTTGTAAAGTTTACAAGCCATGCATCCGGGCAAAGTTCCTTCATATCTTCTACTATATCTAAAATCACAGGAATTGTTCTAAACGCTTTGAACATCCCACCGGCACCATTCGTCTCCTGCCCAATTACCCCGTGGCTAAGTGGAATCCTCTCATCTTTTACCCTAGCATCAAGCAGCCCCACTCTAAATTGTGTTGATACAAAATCCGCATCTTTCAAAGCTTCTCTTCTATTTAATGTCAGGTGAACTTCCCAGTCAAGTCCGGCTTTTTCAACCATTCTTTTTGCAAGATCTCCAACTATTTCAAGTTTTTCCTTACCCTCTTCTATGTCAACCAGCCAGATCTCTTTTATAGGTAGCTCGTCTTTTCTTTTTATGTACCCCTCGATAAGTTCCGGAGTGTAACTTGATCCTCCACCGATTGTTACGATCTTAATCCCGTCAGTTTTTTTCATTAAATTTGCCTCCTTAAGATATTATATGGTCATGTTTATACTTTTTAAAAGAAAATAAATACCTGGTCATCCAATCTTGAAGCTAATTTTATAGCCGAAGTTCTGATACTATTTTGAATACCGAAGTTGTTTATAAAAAGTTATCTTTGTTGCTTGCCTAATTTAGTTTTATGCTTTAATAGTTTTGCTTGATACCCTTCTTGATCTTTTAGAATCATTTTCTAAAATTCTAGAGATTGATATACCTATTAAGATTAAAAGGCATAGGAACATATATATGGCGGATATATTTACAAAATCATATATTATTCCACTTGAAAATTGAAATATCATAGGTCCTAACCCCATGCTGATAGCGCTGTACACAGTAACTGCAGTCGCCCTATTTTCTGGTTCAGTTTTTTCTTTTATAAACACAGCAACCGCCGGTAGCAATAACCCTATAAAACTTCCCATTAGTATAGAGGTGTATAGAAGTATTTGATAAGTTTTCGCCGACATGTAGAGAAAATTTCTCGCAAGTAATATTATCCCAGAAATCAATATGATTCTTTCAGCTCCATATCTCCTGATTATTTTTTTGCTTAACTTTAGAAAAGGTACCTCTGATATTGCGAAGAAAAAATACGTTATCCCGAATGTGGTCATTGAACCGCCTTTATCTGAAAACAGTATTGAAAAATATTGACTTCCTGTAATAAATGCTCCCATTGTAAAAAATCCCATTATCGAGAAAAGAATATAATTTTTTTTAAAAAGGCTCTTTATTCCTTTTTTTTCAGTTTGTTTTTTTTCTGCAGAGATGTTTTCCACCTCTTTAATTTTTAAAGCCACTGCCAAGGATACAAGCATAAATAGGGAATACACGAAAAACATAGACTTGAGTCCGATTAATTCGGAAATTCTACCTGAAAATAAAACCATAGCTGAAAAACCTATAGAACCCCATAATCTGATGCTACCAAAATCGTAGCTATCTTTGTAAATCATTGTGTCAAGGAGAGGAAACAACCCACACTGAAATGTAAAATGGGCAGACATAACCATAAGCAAAAGCCAGTAGTTTTTTATATACGGGACAAATAAAATTATCAGCGCTATCACGACGTGCATTAATATGAAAGCACCCTTACATTTTCCCTTCTTGTCGCAAATCAACCCCCATACAGGCTGCATAAACATCGTGATAAACGTTGCAGTGCTGAATAAAACTCCTATTTGGGTGCCGCTAAATCCAAGCTCTTGATAGTAACGCCCCAACAGCGGATAGTAGGCAGCCATAGAAAAAAACAGCATGAAATAGCTCATTTTAAACATCAAAAAATTACTTTTTATAATTTCTCCCTTCTTTCCAATGGTTTTTATGGAACATAATCTTTAACTGATAAACCTTGTTCGCTTTTATTGCGTATCTCTTCCATAACAACTGATATTCATTTTATACTTAAGATGTTGTAGGCAGTATAAGAGAATTGAAAGCCAGCCAAAACACGAATACTTGTGTATACAAGTTGATTTTATCTTTTACCATCAAATTTGTCAATGCAGTTTTCTAATTTAAACTTCTATTAACCTTTCAGGAGTCTAGAGAGTACTTTAGCTACCCCTTCATTATCGTTGCTTTCGGCGATTAGATCAGCTTTTTCTCTTAATGACTCTAATTCAGAGTTCCCCATAGCTACAGAAATTCCTGCTGTGTCAAAAAGCTCTAGGTCATTTTCGCTATCCCCAAAAGCGATGGTGTGTTCTAGAGAAATCGCGAATTTTTCAGACAAAAATCTTAATGCGGACCCCTTGGATATATTGGCAGAATTGATCTCTAGATTGTTTTTTCCAGAGCTGCTAATTTTAATGCGGTCTCCAATTTTATCCACAATTTGTTTTTTTACAGCTTCCAATTCATCTCCTACACCCACAATGAAGAATTTCTGTATGTCTAAAAGCTCAGTTTTTAGAAATTCCCTGACGTTTTCCACTTCTTTTATGGGCATGGTTCTGCTGGCATGTGCCATCATCACTAATTTGTTTATTATTTTTTTTATAGAGAAAACTTTTTTAAATCCCCCATGGCTTAGAACAAGAGAGTTGAAAAAACGCCGCTTGTTTTTTACAATTAGTTCTTTCTCTGAAAATACTGAGTAGTTAAGAGCAGGGGATCCCTCTATTATCTCCAAGATTGATACGGCATCTTGATGGTTGATAGGGTTATTAAATATCACCTCACCTTTGAAATCAGTTATATGACTGCCGTTGGTTGTTATATAGGCCAAATTCGGTATGTCCTTTGTAAGCATTTTGGCTTCACCGTAACTTCTGCCGGTGGCGATAACAATTTTATACCTGTCGTCAATTAGTTTTTTTAAAACAATCTTAGTGTTTGGAGAGATTTTGGATTTTGAATTTAATAAAGTCCCATCCATATCAAGTAATATCATTTTTATTTTATTATTAAACATAAATATCATCTCCTGCATATAGCACGACGCAATTTTTAAAAATTGATTCAGCACTATAAATAAAATCACTGTAATTAAAGATATGTGCACATGTAATTTTATGAATATTAATTAATAGATAGTTCTTAGGATATCGTTAACATTCTCTAAACTGAAAGATTTTTTAGATTTGATATCTCTTGATGAGGCATTAATTCTTACATCATATCTCCAAACATTGATGCACCCTTTTAGTGTTTAGTTATTCAAATATAAGTTTAAAGTAAACGGTTTAGATAATAAAGTGTAAAGCTCTATGTTAATAGAGCTTTACAGAGTGTTTTTTACATTTTTTCTCCGTTAGACGCTATTACGTCCTTATACCAGAAGAATGAATCTTTTCTATAACGATCAAGTGTTTTAAGATCAAATTCATCACGATCTACATATATAAATCCATAACGTTTAACTATACCTTCATGAGTAGAAACCAAGTCAATCGCTGACCATGGACAGTATCCCATCATTTCAACTCCATCAGTAATTGCTTCTTGTATTTGAAGTATATGTGTACGAAGGTATTCAATACGATAAGGATCGTGTATTGAGCCATCTTCCTCTAATTTATCGTAAGCTCCTAATCCATTTTCAGTGATGATTAAAGGTAATCTATAACGAGAATAGATTTCTCTAAGAGTAGATCTAAATCCAACAGGATCGATTTCCCATCCGAATTCAGTAGTTGGTAAATTAGGGTTACGGAATCCTTTATAGAAACCTTTGTCACCACGTTGATGCTGTTGGTCAGAATCTGAAGACTGTTCTTCATCATCATCCATAGCATAATCTTCAACCGTCATTGTATTATAATAGTTAAATCCGATGAAATCAGGTTTACCATTTTTTAAAGCTTCTTCATCACCAGGAGCAAATGTTGGGGTAGCATCATTTTCTTCTAAGTAAGCCCATACTAAGTTGTTATATACACCATAAACAGACATATCTAAATAAAGCCAGTTTCTTATTGCATTTGCATTTTGAGATGCAATAACGTCTTCAGGTTTGCATGAAGCTGGATATACTAATGATATGTTTGGCGCAGGACCAATTTTCCCGCCTTCAACCATTTCATGACACAGTACCATTGCTTTTGATTGAGCCACTAACATATGGTGGTTTTGTTGATAGATTTCTTTTATTTTGTTAGTACATCCTTCCGGGATATGTAAAGTCCCTATAACTGGTCCTACCAATGTAAGCATGTTTTGTTCATTAATAGTTAACCAATATTTTACACGGTCTCCGTAGTTTTCAAACATAAGTTTTGCGAATGCAACAAACCAGTTAACTGATTCAGGATTTCCCCATGATCCACGCTTATCTAGTGCTGCAGGCATATCAAAGTGGAACATAGTAACTAGTGGTATAATATCGTATTTTAAACATTCATCTATTAAATTATTATAGTAATCTATTCCTTCTTGATTTACACGACCTGTACCTTCTGGTAATAAACGAGACCAAGATATTGAAAAACGATATACTTTGAATCCCATTTCTGCCATTAAAGCAATGTCTTCTTTATAATGATGATATTGATCTGCACAAACTTCCAGTCCACTTGTACCTGGTGGTAATTCTTTTACGTCTTGGCATGAAGGTCCTTTACCGTGAGTTAGACTGGCACCTTCCACTTGATATGCAGATGTTGAAGCTCCCCAAAGAAAATCTTTTGGAAATGGTTTTAATTTCTTGTGATACATTATACCCCTCCTATAATTTTTATAACATTATTTGCTTTCTAAACTTTCTCCGTTTGATTCGATAACTTTTTTATACCAGTAGAAACTTTTCTTTTTGTATCTTTCTAAGGTACCAGTACCGTCATCGTTACGGTCAACATATATGTATCCATAACGTTTTCTAAGTTCAGCTGTTGAAGCACTGACAAGGTCTATGCATCCCCATGAAGTATATCCCATTACTTCTACACCGTCTTTAATAGCCTCGGCCACTTGAACCAAGTGGTCATTTAAGTAATTAATTCTGTAATCATCACTAACTGTTTTGTTTCCATTTTCATCAGTTATTAATTCATCAAAGGCACCTAGTCCATTTTCAACAATGAATAGAGGCTTTTCATATCTATCATAGAAAAGATTTAAAATATATCTTAATCCTTCAGGGTCAATCTGCCATCCCCAATCTGATGCTTCAAGATACGGGTTAGGAACTCCTCCTAATAAATTTCCTTTTCCTTTAATGTTTTTTTCAGGATCAGAAGTTGAACAAGAACTCATATAGTAACTGAACGAGATGAAATCTACTGTATTTTTAAGGATTTCTTTATCTTCTTCTGTTATTTCAAATTCTACATTGTTTTCTCTAAATTCTCTTAACAAATATTTAGGGTATTCTCCTCTTGCGTGGATATCTGCAAATAAAAGATTTTTTCTGTCGTCTTGCATAGCTTTTATTACATCACTTGGTTTTGGACTTAAAGGATAATTAGGAACACCTAATATCATGCAACCAATTTGGAAATCAGGATTGATCTCATGTCCTATTTTTACAGCTAATGCACTTGCAACTAATTCATGATGAATTGTTTGATACAGGTCATTTTTTGTAAGTTCCTCTTTTGGAGTCCATACACCGGCTCCCATATACGGGAAATGTAATGTAGAGTTAATTTCGTTAAAAGTTAGCCAATATTTTACTTTATCTTTATATCTTGTAAATACAGTTCTTGCATACTTTTCAAAAAAACCTATTAATCTTCTGTCTCTCCATCCATCGTAGTTTTTAGCAAGAGCAAGAGGTGTTTCATAGTGTGAAAGTGTAACTAATGGTTCTATTCCGTATTTTGCTAATTCATCAAATACTTTATCATAAAATTCAAGTCCTTTTTCATTTGGTTCTGTGTCATCTCCATTAGGGAAAATTCTTGACCAAGCTATTGACAGTCTAAAAACTTTGAATCCCATTTCTGCAAATAATTTTATGTCTTCTTTATACCTATGATAAAAGTCTATCCCTATTAATTTCATATTATCTTCTGTAGGTTCATCTGTAACCCCTGCCATTATACCTTTTGGGAGTATATCTTGTATTGATAATCCTTTTCCATCTTCATTGTATGCGCCTTCAAACTGGTTTGCGGCGGTAGCCCCTCCCCATAAAAAGTTTTCAGGAAAAACAGTTTTTATATTACCTTTCATAATTGATCCTCCTTATTTTTTATATATTTTAAAAATTAATAGACAGCAAACATTGTATACTTGTGTATACAAGTAAATTTTATTCTTTTTTTTTAATTATGTCAACAATTTTTTATATAATATAAAAAAACCTACTTCTAAAAGTATAAATATATAAAACAAATCCACTAAAAATTGCACTGATAATAGCGACTAACATAGCAAGCATAAACTTTTTAATTTTAAAATGACTTATTTTAATCATGTCTTCACCTTCTTAATTTATACTTTTTTAAAAAACTTAAAATTATTATTTTACAGGTCTCTAGACAGTTTTTATATAAGCTTAATAAAATATAGTTTAAAGCATCTGGAAAGTCCTAAAACATATAAAGGATTAGACCTCCTAAAAGCCCACCAATAACAGCTGCAAGCAGTGTACTTATAGATTTCATTATCTTATCACCGCTTACAAGTGAGGCAGACAACACCCCTATGCCTGCTGCCCATGCCATATCTATCCATATTTTACCGCTTTGGTGTATAAGTGGGTTATTGCTTCCGTGGTTTAGTCTCCAGATTGTGCCTATAATAAAGAAAGCAGCAACCCAGCCACCTATGGGTCCTAGTTTCTCAACAAATTTGTCCCAGAACATCACTATAAAAAATGGTAAAATAAATCCTCCCAACATTGTTGTAAGAGCAAACGTAATATTCATTTGCATCTCTCCTTAATCATTTTTTTTAATTAAAGCAGCTGTTATCCCGCCGATAGCCCCGCCGATAGAAACAAGAATAAGTGTGGGGAGAGAATTTATAAGTTCCATAGGTCCGTTAGTTAAGACACCATTTGTAGTTCCACAAATAGCTATTCCCAACCCCATATCTATAAACCCAGCCTCTGTTTTATTTTCTATTAATCCTAAGTGGTGGTTGACATACCATAGGGTGCCGATAAGGAAAAATGCCGCCAGCCAGCCGCCAAGGCCTCCAAAGTTATTTGTGAAAGCACCCCAAAATATAGTAGGGGTTATTCCTGCTATAACAAATCCTAAAACACTTCTAAAGAAAGGCATATAAGTTCCTCCTATATTTGATACTATACTTCAATAATTTCGATTGCTGCATTTCTTAATCTTTTAGAGTCATTCTCTAAAATTATAGAGATTAATATCCCTCTTTTTCCAGATTATCTTTAACTTATAGGAATATTTTCTCTCCTAGATATTAAAATTGTTTTTAAAGGCTACAGTGCATAGATTATTACATTTTAAACTCAAGGATACTTATAAATAGCAATACATTTGAAAATAATATGTTACTTCTCAAAGAAAACTTTTTTGTCAACTTTCAGCTAGCTAGAATGGAAAGCATTGATGAAATTGAAAAAAATATTATAAAATATTGCAATTTAGAAGTATCGATACCAAAATAAACTGTTATCTCAATTTTTAAGATTCCTAAAGTTATAATGGACATACCTGCATATGCAAACATGAGGTAAGCAAGGAAGGTGAGTTTTTTTATTCAGATCTTTAGAAGCAGCATTAATGGTGGTACGTACTATGCTGACCTTTTGTATAGGACATCTTATTTTCCCCTTTATATTTAATATATTGGGACAGCTTTTGAAAGCTGCCCTCAAGTATAGATATTATTTTAGCTCACCATTTTCAATTTTTTCTATTGCATCAGCAAATTGAGGCAGGTGTTTTTTATGTGCTACAAGCATCTCGTTTAATATAGTTCTTGCTAAATTTCCTGAAGGGACAAGTGGATTTAGTGTAAATGCTTGTAAAGCTGTTCCATAGTTTCCTGTTACAGCTGCTTCAATTGTCACCTCTTCCATAGCTTTCATAACCTGCAAAATACCTCTTTCAGCAGGTTTAAAGCTACCGAAATTGATAGGTTTTGGACCAGATGCTTTTACAATACTAGTTATTTCTACGGCACAATCAAACGGTAAATCCGAAAGTATGCCGTTATTTCTTGTACTTACCGTCATTAAAGTTCCCTTATCGTTATAAATTGAAGCTATGAGTTCACAAGCAGCATCAGAGTAGTGTTTCCCGCCCCTTTTTTCTAATTGTTTTGGTTTTTCTTTTAGGTTGGGGTCTTTATATAGTTCAAAAAGCTCAGCTTCTGTTTTCTTAACTTGTTCAGCTCTTGTTTCATTTTTTTCATACTCTTCTAATTGATGTTCTAACATGTTGCTTGTTAAGTAGTAATATCTATGGTATCCACAAGGTAGCATTTCTAGGTCTTCTATTTGTTCTTGGAAAAATGGTATTTGATGGATATTTTCCATATCTTTTGCATTTCCATCTTCATCATACATTTTTTTAATAATATCTTTTGTAACTTCGTTTCCTTCTTTATCGAAAACTCTATGCCAGTGGTGGTGATTTAATCCTGCATAATGAAAAAACAGATTCTCTTCTGGAAGGTCTAAAAGTTTAGATTCACTTGAAGTATGCCCGATAGGTACGTTACAAAGCCCTACCACTTTTTCAAAATTCCCGTATTTTAAAACTGCTTCTGTAATCATTCCAGATGGATTTGTAAAGTTTACAAGCCATGCATCGGGACAAAGTTCCTTCATATCTTCTACTATATCCAAGATTACTGGTATTGTACGGAACGCCTTAAACATTCCCCCTGCACCGTTTGTTTCTTGTCCTATTACTCCATGGCTAAGTGGGATTCTTTCATCTTTTATCCTTGCGTCAAGAAGCCCCACCCTAAATTGAGTAGACACGAAATCAGCGTCTTTCAAAGCTTCTCTTCTATCTAATGTCAGGTGAACTTCCCAATCAAGTCCAGCTTTTTCGACCATTCTTTTTGCGAGATTACCCACTATTTGAAGTTTTTCTTTACCTTCTTCTATGTCCACCAGCCAGATTTCTTTTATAGGAAGCATATCTTTTCTTTTTATGTACCCCTCGATAAGCTCAGGGGTATAGCTAGATCCTCCCCCAATTGTTACAATTTTGATTTTATTTTTTTTAGTTCCCATCAAACCCTCCATATAAATTATATTATTAGTAGTATAGTTAGCTTTATAAGTTACCCCTCTACACATAATTCAGTGTAGAGGGGTGAGTAATTATGCTATTTCCAATTCGTTTGCTTCTTCTGTTTCTTCTAATTTTTCTTCCGCTACTTTCATAGCATCCCACATTTTAAAGAACGGATAGTAAATTGCTCCTGCTGTTAAAAATGAGGCTAATTGTAGAATAACTGCACTTATAGCTCCTCCTGAACCGATGTATACACCTATTCCAATTGGAGATGTCCAAGGCACTGCGATACCAACCATTTTCGCCGCAAGACCAAGTTTCATTCCCCAGTAAGCCACACTTACCGCTGCAAGAGGGGCAAAGATAAAAGGTATAATCATTATTGGGTTCATGACAACCGGCATACCGAAAAGTATAGGTTCGTTTATGTTAAACATTGCAGGCCCAAAGGAAAGTTTCCCGATCTCTTTCAGCTGCGTACTTCTTGATTTTAGTAATAACATCGTTGCAAGTGCAAGTGTACAACCAGATCCTCCCATGTTTAGATATAGAGATATGAACTGTTCGTTTAGTACGTTTGGTATTGCTTCTCCAGCTTGGAATGCCATTCTGTTTTGGTCAAGCAGTGTATAGTATACCGGCATCATAACACCGTTGACTATTGATGCCCCGTGTATACCGGCAGACCAAAGCAAGCTAATCATTACAGTGATAATTACAACTCCAAGGTAACTTCCGCTTATTGCTGTAAGTGGACCAACAAGCAGTTTTTCTATAACGAAATGTATACTTTCAAAAGAAGTAGCTTCAAATACAAGCCTTATAACATAAGACACTATTATGACAACTGCTGCTGGTATTAGAGCTGTAAAGGATTTTGCTACTGCAGGCGGAACGCTTGCAGGCATCTTGATAGTGATTTCTTTTTGTACTATAACTCTATAGATTTCTGTAGACACGATAGCCATAAGCATAGCAACAAATAGTCCTTTACTTCCCATGAGAGCTGTAGGGATTCCCCCGCCAACAGGTCCGTTTGGAGTAATTATTGTAAAAGGTGTAACTAGCAAGAAAGATACAAGGGCGATAATAGCACCTGAAAGAGCCTCAACCTTATATTTTTCGCATAATCTATAAGATATACCAAGACATCCTATAACAGCCATAAGGTCAAAAGTAACTCCAACTGGATACATGAGCTTAGCCAGCCAGGCATCCCCAAAAATTCTTGCCATAAATTCAGGATAACCAGGTATAGGAATGAAACCTAATACAAGAAATACTGAACCTACAATTAAAAATGGCATCGTCATCATTACACCATCTCTTATTGCTTGTAAGTGTCTTTGCTCCCCTAATTTTCCAGCCACTGGCATAAGTTTTTCTTCCAAAAAACCAGTTAATTTATCCATTGCACCCATATAAATATACCTCCTGAAATAATTTTAAACATCTACGATAATTTTGAACACGTGCTCGCAATTGCTAAAAAAATTATTATTATAAATAATTTTTAAAATTAAATAAGAACTTATTTACAATCCATATATTTTATTATTTAGCTATTTTTTTGTGTAACTCTATCATTTCTTCCACAAGTTCTCTAGCAAGTATAGAAGTCATAAGATGGTCCTGTGCATGCACCATTAGAAGCCCTATTTTAAATTCTTCCCCGTCTGCTTCTTTGCATATAAGCTCAGTCTGCATCTCGTGTGCCTTCAGCATACTTTTCTTTGCTTCTTTTAATTTTGCTGCAGCTAGTTCAAAGTCTCCGTCTTTAGAAGCCTGTAATGCCTCAAAAGATAAGCTTCTGCTTTCACCAGAATTCCCCACTAGTTCCATTGCTACCATTTCTAAATCCATTTTTTCTCCTCCCTGATACAACCTTTGATTTAATTATCCTATTAATTTCAGTGCAAAGTTTACTACTTTTTTACCGTTCATCGATCCATAGTCCACTAAGTTTATGGCATCAGCTGGGATGTTTTTCTCAGCGCATACTTTTTTTACTTCAGCTAGTTTGTACTTTATTTGTGGCCCTAATAGTACAACGTCAGCCTCGTCCACATGATTTGATAAATCCTCAACTGCAACCGCCCATATTTTTGTCTCAATACCATCAGCCTCAGCAGCTTTTTTCATTTTTGTTACAAGTAAGCTAGTAGACATCCCAGCTGCACAACAAAGTAAAATGTTTTTCATTTGACATACCTCCATAATAAAGTTTATAATAGCGTTTTAAAACATTAAGTTTTAACCGAGTGGTGAATCGAATTTGATCTCGTTCACCTCCATCTGAGACTAGTGTAATATATGATCTTTTTTTTGTCAAACTTGCCAAAAAAGTTGACTTTTATCGTTGACTGCGTTAGACTAGAGTTGTATTTAGATATGGACAATGCTTAAAATAAGCACAAAACAACCATAGCGAAATGAATTAAAAATGTTTTTCGTTGTAAGTATAGATGCCGAATCTATAAAATGATGAAAAAATTTTTTATTTTCTAAAAAAAGAGCAAAATTCGTTCACTTTTTCAGATGCTGAATCTGTAAAAAAATTTGAAAGGAGTATTTAAATGAGTTTTTATCTAAAACAGTTAGAAATTGGTTTTAAAAATTTCGATATCGAACTTTATTTTGAGAAAAAAATAAGCAAAAATGAGAAGAATTTTTTGAGACTTTTATTAA
>QKCP01000016.1 GCA_003246855.1 Ilyobacter polytropus | reverse complement strand
TGAACTTTAGTTTTTTAGTAGTTCTGAATTAAAAAAGATGGCCTAAAGTAAGAATTTAGGCCACCTTTCTAAAAAAAATTATAATATTTTATCCTATTTCAACTTATTTATTTTTTTATTAATGTCGCTTATTCGAAATTCTAAGGAAGTTAACATCCAAAATTGAAAGTGATTTATCTTTTGCTGTTCGTGTATCATCCATGCCACTTTCATAGAGATAAGGAATACTCCTATTTCGATGGAAAGATTAAAGGGAATCTTATGGAGCACCCCGCCAAGCAAAAATACAATAAACACAAGACTTAAAAAACTTATATTAATGTAAGCTTCATATTTAGCTTGATTTTTCCCGCCAATCCGTCCTATGATCCTTCTTACTTTTTCTTTTTCTTTCTTGAACTCCTCGAGCTCTTGCTCCAACTCTTCAAAACTCAAACGTTCTTTCTCCATATCGTCACCTCAATTCTTCAGATAAAAATCATAAAAAATTGTTTTGATAAAAAATTCAAAACTCCAATATAAAACCCTTTAAGTTAAGTATTAGACGGCGTAGAGAGAAAGGCTTTTTTAATATTTCGTCTTATGCAAAAATTTTAAGCAGTATTGTTGCCAGTATCAACATAAAGGCTCCTCCAATACGTGATGATATCTGTGCAAAAGGCATCAGATTCATTCTTTTTGCTGATGATAGTACCGCTACATCTCCTGTTCCTCCCATATTTGCCATACAAAGCCCTGCAGTAATAGATGCTTCAATAGGATAGAATTTCAGCAATCCTCCTACAAATCCTGAACCTATTATTGCTCCAAATACTGTTACGGAAACAAGGAGTAAATACTGAAGATTAAATGATGCTATTACTGAGCTCAAGTCAGTATACGCTACTCCGATTCCAACCAGTAAAGCCGCTGTCAAGTTTACCATAACAAATCTAAACCATTGATATGCACATATTTCATATTCTCTTGGAATTAGACCTCCTGCCTTTGCTATAGCAACCGAAATTATCATTAACGCATATGAATGTACTGGAATATATTGTGCTAATATTACTCCCCATACGAAAAATGAAGTTGAGAGCAAAAGTCCGACACCTAAACTCTTAAAGTTTATAGGTTCTTTTATCTCCTCATCAACAATATTCTCCTCTTGGTCCTTAATTAACACACCGTTTCCTGTTAGATTTGGTTTTACTTTCCCTATCCTGTCAAGTATTCCTGCTGCTACAATTGCAATTGCATTCCCAAGTGCAAGTGCCGGGATCATTACAGACATTATTCCTGTTGGATCTACATGCAATGCTTCTCCGAATATTTTTGACAGCGGGACAGCACCTGCCCCCATTCCACCACCCATAATAGGTAACCCGATATATAAAATAGCTTTTTTAACACCAAATCCAATTAATCCACCAACTAGTCCAACTAATCCCAGAGCTGCTATTACTCCCCCCATAATTACGGGTAAATATCTAAGTGCTGCTTTTACCAATAATTTCCTATCCATTCCAAGTATACTCCCGGTTATCAGTGCTGCTATATAAAAACTTAAAAATCCTTCTGATTTCATAAAGCTAACTATGATATCGCCTGTAGATTTTGGCAGTACTCCATAAGTAAAGAGTATCGCGGATCCGAAGATAACCACAATCGGTCCACCTCCAAAATAATCCTTAACAATAGGGGTTCTATCCCCAAGTTCATTAAATAAAGCTCCGATCACTATCATTATCGGAAAAGCTCCTACCATCCCTTTTGGTAATTTTTCCATGTATGTCCCCATTAAAACAACAGTTGAAATAATTAAAAAAAACGGCAATGACAAACCTATAATTCTAAAGTCTTTTATAGAACTTACCCTTGAATTCCCAATTACTCCTTCTCTCTCCATAGATACAGCCTCCTTATTTTTTGAGAATCACAATTTATAATTTCCAACTATATAAAATGTTTTTTATTTAGCCTTTTAAACTTCTATCCTCTTCTTAGCCACTCCTGTACTGATTGCAGTTTCGGCTACCGCCTTAGATACTTTTTCCACAACTCTTGCATCGAATGGCTTAGGTATAATATAATCTTCATTAAGCTCCGAATCTGAAATTAATTCAGCTATTGCATGTACAGCAGCTACTTTCATTGCTTCGTTAATCTGTTTTGCCTGTACGTCTAATGCTCCTCTGAATATCCCAGGAAAAGCCATTACATTGTTTATCTGATTTGGAAAATCTGAACGCCCGGTTCCAACTACAAGCGCTCCTGCCTTTTTAGCAATATCTGGCATTATTTCAGGTGTTGGGTTCGCCATTGCAAAAACTATTGCATTCTTATTCATTGATTTTATCATCTCTTCTGTTACTATATTAGCAACTGATACTCCGATGAATACATCTGCCCCTTTTACTGCATCTTTCAATTTCCCTTTTATCCTTCTTCCATTTGTTATTTTTGCAAGATTTTTTTTGTGCTCCGATAGGTTTTTATTATTCTCGTCTAGTATCCCGTTTTCATCACAAACAACAATATCGCCTGTACCAAGGTTCATTAACATCTTGATTATTGCTGTCCCTGCTGCCCCAGGGCCATTTAGCACCACCCTTATGTTTTCAATTTTTTTCCCCGCAATCTTAACCGCGTTAAGCAGAGCTGCTGATACAACTATAGCCGTCCCGTGCTGGTCGTCATGAAAAACTGGGATATCCAGTTCCTGTTTCAATCTCTCTTCTATTTCAAAACATCTCGGTGAAGATATGTCTTCTAGATTTATCCCACCAAATGTAGGTGACATAAACTTTACAGTTTTTATAAGCTCCTCCACATCTTTTGTTGCCAGACATATTGGGAATGCATCTATCCCAGCAAACTCTTTAAACAATACTGCTTTCCCTTCCATTACAGGCATAGAAGCTTCCGGGCCAATATCTCCCAATCCTAATACAGCCGTGCCATCCGACACTACCGCTACAAGATTTCCTTTTGATGTATACTTATAAACATTATCTATATCAGCATTGATTCTTATGCAAGGTTCTGCTACTCCAGGAGTATATGCGATACTGAGCTCTTCCTTGTTTGTAACGGATACTTTTGAAATAACACTGATCTTGCCACGTTTTGCTTCATGCATTTTTAAACTTCTCTCATAGTAGTTCACAAAAATCACCCCTAATTTTTTTAACAATGAATTCATACTACATTTACATCGTCTATATTTCCATGCCCTTATAATGTTTATACAATCTATACAAAAAAAAATAAACATTTATAAAGTATTATAAATGTTTAAAAAATAAAAAAAAATATGATATTTTTTTAACAATAACCAGTCAAAAACTGATCAAGTTTGTCTGATGTGTATACGGCGGATCATTCTATAAATTTATATAAATTTGACGGCCTCCCAATAGTCCCGTACTCAATTTCAAGTTCCAGTTCGTTTGTAGAATGAAGATACTCCAGATATTTTCTAACCGTAACCTTTGTAAGGTCAAGTCTTTCCGCCACCTCTTCACTAGTAAAATACTTAATGTTATTTCTCATAAAATCTCGGATACGCTCAAGTGTCTTTTTATTTAGCCCCTTGATAATTGATGCATTTGACTGCAGCTCCAACTTACCAAGCATTTTATCCAGATCTTTCTGGCTTTTTATCTCATCTGTGTCCAGCAGGCATCTTCTTTTGAAATAATTGCACAATGCTTTTTTCAAACGTTCATATTCAAAAGGTTTCACCAGATAGTCAACTGCACCAAGTTTTAAAGCACTGTCAATACTATGTGTCTCAACCGATGCTGTTACCAGTATTACATCAATATCCATCTTTCTTTTCCTCAAATCCTGTAAAAACATCAATCCATCCATCTTCGGCATGTATATATCTAATATTATGAGGTCAACATCATGAACTCTACAAAATTTCATTGCAGCTTCCCCATCTCTGGCTTGACCGATTACTTTAAACCCTTCTACGCTGTTTATATATCTTTTATTCAGATCAGATACCATCGGATCATCTTCAACGATTAATATATTTATCATTTTAAATCCTCCAAAAAGAATTTTATTTTTAAACAGTCCTTATTTAGGAAGTATAATTTTAAAATCCACGCCTTCATAGAGTTTTGATCTCACTTCTATTTCCCCATTCAGGTTATCCACAATATTTTTTACAAGTTCTAGACCTACCCCCTGACTACCTTCCTTCGTTGTAAAACCTCTTTCAAATATCTTAACAATATCACCTTCATTAATCCCTATGCCCGTATCAATTACTTCAATTTCTATAATATCATTAAACTCCTGTATTTTCAAATATACCTTTCGCGATTCATTATTTGATTTCGATACCGCCTCAAACGCATTTTCCAAAAGATTTCCGATTATGGTCACCAGTATATTACTGTTTACTCTAGAGCTGTTTACAGATTCCAAATAGCTACCTTTATCGATTTCAATCTCAATACCAAGTTCCTTTGCCCTGCTAATTTTTCCCAAAATCAGCCCGGCAATAGTAGGCTCCTTTATCCTTTTTATAACCATATTCATTATCTGCTGCTGTTCTTTTGTAATATCTGAAATAAAAGTTTTAGCTTCTTCGATTTCTCCTAGGTGAAGTAACCCCAATATAAGATGGAGTTTGTTGCTGAACTCATGGCTATTTGCCCTAAGTGCGCTCACAATTAAATTTACGCCAGTTACCTCCTCTGCAAGCCTTGTTACTTCAGTCTTATCCCTAAAAGTAGCAATGGCACCGATTATTTTACCTTGATTTTTTACTGGGACTCTATTTGCTACGATTATTGTATCATTTATAAAAATCTCTTTATCATATTCTGGCACTCCGTACTCCAGTGTAGAAGGCAGAGCTGTATTTTCAAATACTTCTGAAATATCCCTCCCCAAAAGATCGGCTTCTTTACATTTATCTTTGAGCTGAAGAATGGAATAAGCGGCCTCATTCACAAGGGTTATTTTACACTTATCATCAATTGCAATTATTCCTTCATCCAGTGCATCCAGCATTCCCCTTTTTTCATGATATAGTTTTACTATGTCTTTCGGCTCCAAACCAAGAAGTGTCTTTTTTATATTTTTTGATAGAAGTACTGCACCTATTGATCCAACTGATAAACCAATCAGAGCAAATAAAAACAAACTTCGTATAGCTGCAATCATTGAGTGGTTTATCCTTTTTCTCAAGGCCCCCACAGATACAAACCCTATCTGCTTTTCGTCATTTAGATCATATAACGGTACGAATGCCCGAGTTGATTTCCCTAAAGTACCTGTAGCCTGGGAAGTATACGTCTCTCCATGTAGTACCTTTTCCTGATCCCCTCCCTGAAATTCTTCACCAATTCTGCCTTCACTAGGGTGAGAGTATCTGATCGAATTCATATCAGCCACCACAATATACTCTATCTGGCTTAGATCCGCTAAAATTTTCTTGGTATGTGCCTGAATAAGTTTCTCGGGGTCTTTCTTCGATAAAGCTTCCCTAATTAGTGGAGAGTTTGCAACTATTTTTGCTGTATTCATAACATTTATTTCTGCTTTATCTTTTATATTAAGAGCTATTAGTTCCGTCATAAACGGAAGTACAAAAGATATTGAAATAAATATTACAAATATTACCAGTACTAAAATTTTAGTATATAAATTCATGTGAAGTTTTTTCATTCTCCCACCTTATTTTATCTAATTTTACTTTTAACCGATACTCAATTATATAGCATTGATTTTTAAAAATCAATTTTATCATACAGACAGTGTCTGCGAATACGTATGTCCACTATAAAAAGGCGTTAAATAATAAATAATATTTTATTCGAAAAATAGCTTGCCGTATTTAGCATCAGTAACGGACCTTTACGGTAAAAAGTTTATCAATTATGCAAGCCATCATTTTTTTGTAATTTACTTTCACAACACTTCATGCCTTATTTTTATAGATATATTTTTTCAAATAAATATATCCAATAGTTAAAATTATGACAAAGATCAGGCCTAAGATAGTTATTTCTTTTAAATATTTATGAATTAACACTTCATTTTGTCCAAGAAAATAGCCTAAAAATGTGAGTATTATTACCCATATCCCTGCACCAAATCCAGTATATAATGTGAATTTTAAGGCATCCATTTTTGCAATCCCTGCAGGGAAAGAAATATATTGTCTTATAACAGGAATAAGCCTCCCATTAAAAGTAGATATAGGTCCATGCTTTTCAAAAAAGTTTTCAACCATTTTTAAATGACGTTCTTTCAGAAATTTTAAAAGTAATTTTCTTCCAAATTTATCCGCTAAAAAATAGTTCAACCATGCTCCTGCAATTGAGCCTAAAATTCCAATTGCAACTGCCAGTATTAAATTCATTTTTCCTTGATATGCAAGATAACCTGCAGGAATCATAACAACTTCACTGGGAAATGGGAAAAACGAGCTCTCAAGAAACATTAAGATAAATATCCCTGTACATCCTAGCATCCCGATTGAACTTACTAAAAAAGAAATTATCGTTTTATATGCTACCATTCTAATGCCTCCTGCCTGTCGAATTAAATGCGACCGTATAATGATTCACAGACTTTAAATTCTATAAATTTCAACCTTAAAATATAATTTTATTAAGTTCTTGTAACTTCTTTTTTTATAAAAAAATAATATTGTTTCCCATAAACTGATTTATGACATTAAATATTTAAAGGATATTCTATATGATTTCCCCTTCGCACATCTCGACAACGAGTTCGGCAAGCTCTTCATTTTTCTCCACTTTAGGTTTTTCTGGCTCTTTTTTATGTTTTTTAAAAAATAAAGCTACCGGAATACATACAAGCCCCATTATAGATGAAACAAAAAGTGTTGCACTTACCCCACTTATAAATGACCGCTGACTTATTATAGAGTAAAGTGCCGCCTTGGCTGCTTGAGAAGAGAGCTCTGCAGGAAGGCCTCTTTGAGTAAACATTTGAGCCACATTATTGAGAAACGAAAAAGCCTGAAAATTAAACTCATTTATCTGTTCGGCATACCTCGCAAAGCTAAGTTGCTGATGGGTATTCATTATGCCTACAAGCATGGTTATACTTACAGAGTTGGCAATCTGCCTGACGGTGCTGTTGATAGCCGTTGCCCTTGATATGAGATGATGAGGAACTGAGTTCATCCCTTCTGTTGATGCAGGCATCATCGAGACTCCCAGACCAAATGAACGCAGTACAAGTAGTAAGGTTATCTTTTCTATGGATGTATCCATATTAATCCCAGAAAGCAGATAGGTGGCGCCAGCCGTTATTATAGATCCTGTAATGACAAGCGGCTTCGCACCGAATTTATCTCCTATTCTCCCGCTTATCGGCATCATTATCCCCATCACCACAGCACTAGGCAGCATTATAAGCCCTGTTTGTATGGGAGTATAGCCCCTTATATTCTGCAGGAACAATGGCATGATAAATACCACCCCAAACATAGCCATTGTTGTAAATGTAGATATCACCATACTGACACTAAACGGGATATATTTGAAAACTCTGAGGTCCATTAGAGGGTTAGGATGTGTGAGCTCATTTATAATAAATATAATAAAGCTAAATACTCCTATAACCATCATGACTACGTTTTTAATTTCACTCCAGTCTACTGTCCCTTCCCCCAATACATATAAGATAAAAACAAGTCCGACAGCAGAACTAATGAAACCTATGTAATCAAACGGATTATTCACTTTATTTTTTGATGGTTTTAATAAAATCCACGATAAAAGCACTCCTATAATTCCTATGGGAATATTCAAGGTAAAAATAAGTCTCCAGTTAACATATTCAATTATATACCCTCCCAATGTAGGCCCGATAGTCGGAGCCGCCATCGCTGATATCCCCCAAAATCCAAGGGCCATTCCCCTCTCTTCTACGGGAAAAGTAGTGTATAATATTGCCATGCCAAGCGGCATAATCATGCCCCCGCCAAGTCCCTGTATAACCCTTGAAATAATCATCACGTCATTATTCCAGGATATTCCACAAAGAAAAGATCCAACTGTGAATGCAGCCAGTGCAAATATATACATTGTTTTACTTCCAAAACGATCAGTGAGATAACCAGTAAGAGGGATAACCGCACCCATTACAAGTGAATAGGATGTGATAATCCACTGTGCATCAGCTACAGATACACCGAACACTGTCATCATCTTAGCAATTGCAATATTTACAATACTGCTGTCAAGAACGGCCATAAATGTCCCTATAATGACTATCAGCAGTACTATCCATTTGTAAAACTGGTCGCTCTTCTCCTTTTGCACCGTCTTCACCCCTTTTAAAAATATATACTAATTTATCAATATTTTACATAACTTATTTGATATGAATTTTAACAACCGCATTTGTCCCTATGAGCACCTTGTCATCATGTTCAAACATTATATCTACAGGTATCTTTTGAGTTATTTTTGTGAATGTGGTCCCAGACGAGTTAGGAAATATAGAAAAAGTTGATGCCGCTGCCTGACCTATAGATTTTATGTTACCTTTAAATGTTTTTTTGCCAAATTCATCAATGGTTATGTCTACATTTTGTCCTGGCTTTATTTTAATTATTTTAGTTTCTTCAATATTTGCAGTTATATAAAGTTTCTTAGGGTCTATAATCATAACCAAAATTTGTCCAGGGGCAACGTTTTCACCCACTATCCCCTGCTTTTTTATTATTTTACCTGCAATGGGAGCCTTTATAAGAGCTTTATCAAGGTTAGAATCCTGAATATTCTCTATACTTTGAAGTGCCAAGAGCTGGTCTTTTTCAATATACTGCCCTTCTTCGACGTTAAATTCCTTCAACTCGCCGACTATCTTAGGACTTACCCTCGCTATATCACCTGATACCCTGGCATCTTCTGTTGTCACATAGTTTATTCCCTGGTAAACATAATAAAACACTATTCCAAGCACTGCTATTACCATAGTGCTAAACACTGAAATTAAAATAAGTTTTCTCTTCTCGTTCATTTTATCTCCCCTATATCTCCTCATCAAAAAATTTGCTTTTGCTCATCTTTTTCATTAACTCAACCATTTTTTTTATGTCACTTTTTTCATCTTGAGACAGCTGTTCCATCCTTTTTTGAATGTTATTCCTAAATATTTTACCGTATCTTTTAAATATCTCTTCACCATCTTCTGTTAGACCGATAAGTACGCTCCTCCGGTCATTGACATCATGTTCCCTATAAATCAACCCTGCTCCACAGAGCTTATCTGCCAAAGCAGTAATGTATGATTTTGTTACCATCAATTCTTTCCCTATGTCCGTCATCTTGCTTTTCCCGTTGATTTTGAGATATCTCATCACTTCGACCTGAGGTTTTGTATACGCTTCTTCCTCTAAAACTTCTCTATAAACATTTCGTATTTTTTTATAGAAGTCAGAAAAAACCTCTGAAAGATCGTTTGCTAATAGTTCCTTATCATTTTTTTGACTCATATTTTTCGATCATTCCTTTCACTATATTAATTATAAACAATATTAATAGTTAACTTTATGAACTATTTTTCGAGTTTATCATTTTAATGTTACTTTGTCAAGAACAAAGCTTTTCACCTGCTGTACTTTATTTGCTATATGATATAGAAACTGAAACAAGGATTAAAATAAAGTATAATGTATATTATAGTGTCGCTTATTATTAGTCAGAAAAATGAAAAGGAGGCAAGAAAAAATGAAGATGGAGCAGTATATTAGGATAATTGCAGGGTCACTTGTGTTTATCTCAGCATTGCTTGGCTTTTTTGTTTCGAGATATTGGCTTATCCTTACTATGTTGGTCGGATTAAATTTGTTTCAATTCGGTTTTACAAACTGGTGCATCACGGCAAAGCTGCTGAAAAAACTTGGAGTTAAAGACTAGCACTTAAGTATAAACTTTATTTCCCCAGTTTAAATGATTTTGACAAAACTAACGAAAAGCTAAGAATATTACTGAGCCTATTCTTATACTATTTTTCTAGAAGTTGTTATTTTATTGACTCTTTACGGTCAACTCCTCTTTGATTAAATCCAATAAATTTTCTAAAAACAAAGGAATTCTGCACTCGAAGTATACAAAGTGAGGGAACACTTGAAAACCTTGCATGTTAAGATACTATAGCCGATTTTAAAGAACTCACGTAATAAGTTCTTAGCAAAAATCATTCAAATAATATTCCAATAAGAGGTGAGTACCTTGAAGAAAAAATATACACCTGAAAAGGAAGGATGGAAATTTTACACCGCCATTTTGCTATGGATCTCCTATTTATTTTTTATTCCACTGATTTTAAAAGAATTCCCCTATTTTTCATTTATGTTTTTTGTATTTCCCGGCGTATATATTTTTACGTGGATAGCTTTTTTATTCCACGAGACTTGGCACAAGTATGTCCCCAACATACCAAATGAAAAATTATACACACTCTACGGTTGGGCTCTTTTTACCGATCCTCAAATGTACCGTCTGGTACACGGCACACATCATTCCCAAGTAAACTCTTATAATGACATGGAATTTCATCCTTTGGGAGAAATAAAAAATAAATTTTTAAGAAAAGTGTACACAATTCTTGAGCTTATTTTCGGGGTTATGACTTTGACAATCTCTTATGGTTACATACTGCCTCGAGATGCGAAATTCAAAGAAAAATTCAGCAATAAAAAATTTCTCGCCAACATAATTATGAGCCTGTTGTTTTTTGGAGTTATAGGAACATTGAGCAGCTTTATTCTCAAAGTAGAGCCTGGATTTGTAATCTCCTCCTATGCTATGAGCATCTGGATAGGCTCTTTTGTACTCCACCATTCGCAATTGATAGAACACGGTTTTATAATTGTTGACGGGGATCTAAAGCAGAGAAATATGGCCACAAGGAATCTGGCCCCCAAAGGTCCCGTAGAAAGGATTTTTCTTTTCTTGACGCACAACGACTCCAGGGAGCACGTTCTGCACCACACACAGCCAAAAAAATACTTGCGCCCTTTTATAGGATACGAGCCAATGCCCGAGAACTCGCAGTATTTAGATATTAAGCAGTATCTGAAGATATTAAAAAATATCCTGTTTTAAAAAACAGTTTTAAATTTAATCGCCAGACTTAGTTTTTTAGAGGTTTATAGTGACAAAAATGCCGGAAAAAATGTTCCTGATCTTTTACTTTTCAACTTTATTTCTATTCTTTTAAGTTGATAATTCTGTTTATTCTTTTCGATGATTTTATCAACAGATGTATGTAAAGAAGGGGTTTTGATTTAGGGAAGATATAAAAAACAAGGAAATTTAACGATTAAAGAATATAAGATATATGAATTTAAAGTAAAACTTCCAAACTGCTATCTTTAGAAAACAAGGGGGATATAAAATGGAGAAATCAGCTACCAAACGTTTTGGAATACTAACCGGAGGCGGAGACTGCCCGGGTCTGAATGCAGCAATCAGGGGAATATGCAAGGCTGCTCATTTCAAATACGGTATGGAGATAATGGGAATAGAAGAGGGGTATAAAGGTCTAGTCGAAGGAAACGCCAGTTTGATGAAGCCCGAGGACTTTTCTGGTATAATCAACAAAGGCGGTACCATTTTAGGTTCATCCAGGGAGAGGCCGTTCAAAGACCCAAAAAAAGTAGAGGCAATGATAGAAAATTATAAAAAGTGGGAACTAGACTGCTTGATAACAATAGGCGGAAACGGTACCCAGAAAAGAGCCAACTGGCTAAGAGAAATGGGCCTTAACGTAATAGGACTCCCAAAAACAATAGACAATGATATTTTCGGCACCGACATGACCTTCGGCTTCCACTCTGCACTCGATATAGCAACAGACGCCATAGACAGGTTACACACTACAGCACACTCCCACAGGAGGGCCCTAGTAATTGAGATAATGGGAAATCGCGCAGGATGGCTCACACTCTATGCAGGGATTGCTGGCGGTGGTGACGTGATTATCATCCCAGAAATTCCTTATGACATAAATATAATATACGAACACGTCAAGCACCGTATGGATAAGAAGGGCGGTTTCTCAGTAATCGCAGTTGCCGAAGGGGCGATGTCTGTAGAGGAAGCCACGCTCACAAAAAAAGAGCTGAAAAAGAAAAGATTAAAAGAAGGACTCAGCGCAGCTGAGAGGATTTCAAACGAGCTCAACGAAATATCGGAATTAGAAACAAGACACACTATATTAGGCTACCTGCAGAGGGGCGGAGCCCCATCGCCTTTTGATAGGGTATTGGCCACGCAGTGTGGTACTGCTGCTGCCGAACTCCTGCATAATGGGATATACAACAAGATGCTAGTCTTAAGGGGTAACGATGTCATCTCCATCCCAATTGAAGATGTGGCAGAGAAAACCAAATTAGTTCCAAAAGACCACCTTACAATACAGTCCGCTAAACTTTCTGGAACCTGTTTTGGTGATGAGGTGATTTTTTAAAAAAATATTACCTAAATTTTTCAAATATTTCTAATATACGAAAGCTCCCTCAACTATCGGGGGCTTTTTTACTTTATTTAATATTTTTTCTTCATTAAACCATTTAATAATTAATCTTTTTATTTGTGTCCATTCGTGTGATTCGTGACTAGAATAGGTATTTTTTATTATCAACTTTAGACCAGTTTAATAATTTAAATCCAGGCAGCAGCTCTGGTTAGTCCTGTAAAAAACTTATAAAAAGAAAAGGAATATAGGTAAACGTCGAGTATTGAGTGATGTAGAAAAAACGTAGAAAATCCAAATTGTTTTAAATCAATATATAAAATTAAAGAGGAGCTTTGATAAAAATGAGAGTCAACTTTTTCGAAGAGTTTCCAAATAGCGTATCCTTATCAAAGGCAAAGTTGATTGATTTTCCTTCAACTATTTTTATCGCGGCAAAATCTTTTGAAGAATTTAAAAAATGGAAAGAAGAGCTAGAAAAAATCAATCCAAATCTTGTGTCCGCCTATTGGCCTATAATAAAAAGATCTTATTGGCTATCTTCTTTTTCATACCATGAAGACATCCAAGAACTGTACGATGATTTAAGAAAAAACACCGAGCAAGAAAGATTAAAAATTCTTTTTGACCTGGAAGTCCCATTTAATCTAAAATTATATAAAAATGTTTTCCATTTCAGAAAAAACAAAAAATTGATTAAAAAAATTTTTTTAGAGTCTGAAGAGTTAAACCTTGAAATTTACACTGCAGAATACCCACTTTCAAATAGATTAATTGAAAAATTTTTTAGGTTTTTTGGAATTAATTATGATATGGCAAAATTCCCACATAAAAGAATCATGATGTATTATACAAACAAGCTTGATAAAAGATTTTTGAGAAAAATGGCTGAAAAAACAATATCTAATGAAAAAAATAAATACGGTGATCATCTTGAACTTGCATTAAGATCAAATGCTGTTGGAATTTTCGGAGAGACTCCAAATATGTCATTTGATGATTTTAAAAGAGATTTTGAGTTTGTAAAAAGTAAAAAAATCCATACAGTAACAATCTTTAGATTGGAAGGTCTGAGCAAAGAATATTTGGAATTAATCAAAAAATTCGTATAGATAGCTGTAGGTATCATGAGGAAGTAATATGCAGTCTATAAGTAGTGTAGAGGAGGGATTTAAATGTTTGATGACCCAAGAGGACCTATCGAGCATTTTTCATGGGGAAAATTTATAGTCTCAGGCAAAGAACACTCTGGCAAGGGGCCCGACAAAATCGGTAAGGGAAAGGACCTTATCGTAGTAGGAGATGAGGTAAAACGTTGGAAAAATAGGAAAGGACATCTACTAGACAAGTCAATGGTCGAAGAAATACTGGATTATAAAGTTGATATCCTGGTCATAGGCAACGGAGTAGAAGGGGCATTGGAAGTCCCAGATAAGGTTATCAGTTATCTGACTAAAAATGGAGTATCCAAGGTTATTGTCAAGAAGACACCAGAAGCCTGCAATATGTTCAACTCATTTGTACACGAAGGTAAAAAAGTAGGGTTGATGGTGCACGGCACATGCTGACTTATCCCAACCTATATTCTATATCTATAAAAAAGGAGCCATATAGCGGCTTCTTTTTTATTATAACCTTTTTCTACTCATTGTAGAAGTTTAAACTTATAATAGTTTTAACAAAGCATTTCAACTATTTACTTTACAAGCTCGTCTAAATTTCTGAGATTTTCAATTTAATGAAAATAATTATATACATAAATACAGGCACAATGTATCATAGTATTCTTTGCTTTAAAATTTTTTAAAAATATAAAATTGTAAAGGAGTTTAAATGCATGGAAAAAGTACAAAAAGCCGTTGATGAGAAGAAACTTCTCATTACAAATTTAAAAAACGAAATTTCAAAAGTCGTAATCGGTCAAGAAGATATGATTAACAAGACTTTAATCGGAATTTTTACTGAAGGGCACATACTTCTTGAAGGCGTCCCTGGTCTGGCAAAGTCTTTGGCAGTGAATACCCTGTCTAAAGTTTTTGGCCTTTCGTTCGCCAGAATCCAGTTTACGCCTGATTTATTACCCAATGATATAATCGGGACAGAGATATACCATGAAAAAACTGGGGAGTTCAAGACTAAAAAGGGGCCAATTTTTGCAAACTTCATCCTTGCAGACGAAATAAACAGGGCCCCTGCAAAAGTTCAGTCCGCTCTACTTGAGTGTATGCAGGAGAAACAAGTAACCATATCTGACACTACCTACAAACTCGACAAACCTTTTTTGGTAATTGCAACGCAAAATCCATTGGAACAGGATGGGACCTATCCGCTTCCAGAGGCTCAGCAAGACAGGTTCATGATGAAACTTAGTGTACAGTATCCAAAGAAAGTAGAAGAAAGACAAATTCTGGAAATGATAATAAAAAATAACGAACCAGAAAACGTAGAGTTAAATGCTATTATCACAAAAGAACAGGTGTTTGAAATAAAGGAGCTCATCCATAGCATATATTTGGACGACAGACTTAAAGAATACATTCTCGATATAATTTTTAAAACAAGGGAGATAAACCCTTATATTGAATGCGGGGCATCCCCAAGAGCCGGAATAAACCTTATAAAAGCTGCCAAAGCAAATGCTTTCCTGGATGGAAGAGCTTATGTTATGCCTGATGATATAAGAAATGTTGTGTACGACATCTTAAGGCACAGGCTCATACTTACATACGAGGCAGAGGCTGAGAACTTAAAAGTGGAGCAAATAATTTCAAAATTACTTGATGAGATAAAGTTACCGTAAAATAAATGTATCAAGGAAGGTCTAAAGAATGCTCAATAAGGAAATATTGAAAAAAATAAGAAATATTGAGATCAACTCGAACAGATTAAGCGATGAAATCTTTTCGGGAGAATACCACAGTTTTTTCAAAGGTAATGGGATGGAATTTTCAGATATAAGAAGGTATTCGCCTGGAGATGAGATTAAAAATATTGACTGGAAGGTTACTGCAAGGCAAAGAAAAACTTATATAAAACAGTTTAGGGAAGAAAGAGAAATGAATTTTTTCCTTTTAATTGATATTTCCGAATCAAATAACTTTACAGAAAAAAGAGACCTCATTGCTGAGATTTCTGCTGTTTTGGCCTTTTCGGCAGTAAAAAACAATGATAAAGTAGGTGCTATTTTTTTCACCGATGAGGTAGAAAAACTAATCCCATTAAAAAAAGGAAAAAAACACACTCTTTCCATAATGGAAAATCTTTTTAAATATTTTGATGAAAACCATCTTGAAAAAAAATTAAAAAAAACAAGCATAAAAAACGTTTTGGAGTATTTTGCAAAAATTCAAAAAAGAAGGAGCATTATTTTTTTAATATCCGATTTTTTTGATGAAAATTATGAAAAACAGATAAAAATCTTATCGAAAAAGCATGACCTGATTCAAATAAAAATTTCTCATAAAAATAAAGATGTCATTCCGAAAGGGGCTGTCTTCACTTTTATAGACTCGGAAACAGGTGAAGTGATGACCATTGAAAATTTAAACTCTGAAATAAGGTTGAATGATTTTGTAAATCTTGATAAAAGAAATCTTGTTGAAATTTCTACTGATGATGATTACGTAAAAAAACTTTCTTTATTTTTTAAAAGAAGGAGAAAGTAGTATGAAAAAACTCATTTTAATTTTTGCACTCTTATTAAGCTCTTTGCTCTTTGCAAGGGACATATATACCGGAGATTTAATTAAGTTGCAGATAAAAAGCACTGAAAACACTATGAGTCAGGAGGACATACAAAAAGCCTTCGACCCGAATATCTTCTATCTCGAAAAAATTGAAAAAGACGGCAACAGCTTCACTTTAAATTTGAGGGTATTCGAGCCGGGGATACACGAGGTAGACTTAAGAGGAATCATTGTAAAATTCGATGTGAAGTCGGCCTTAAAAGATCCACAGTCTACAACTATCGCAGAAAATATGGAAAACAACGAAAATTTGAATATGACCAAGCTCAAGCATCCGTTCCCATTTTGGATTCTCTATATTCTTTTGGGAATTTCAATAATTTTCAGCTTTATATACTTTGTTATCAGGTTTAATAAAAAGAAAGTTATGAGGCCGCTCACACCTTTCCAGGAATTTGAAAAAAACATTTCAAACATGAACAGCGAAAACTTTTATGAACTGTTAAGCTATTCATTGAGGAAATACATAGATGATAAGTTCGGTGTCAACTACCTAAGTGGGGATTACTCCCAAATCCCACAGATCGGCAGCAAGGAAAAATTTGCAGAGATAAAATCTCACCTTGGGATAGAGGAAGTATTGAAAAAACTTGATTTCTACAAATTTTCACAGGTTTCCAGTGGCTTAAGTGAAAATAGAGAGACCCTGAAAACAAGTATAGTCAATATGGTTACAGAGCTTGAAAATTATGAATTTTCACAGGAAAATGTCGGGGCGAATTTAGTAAATAAATCTCAGCTAATTGAGGTGGTGGATGAATATGTATAAACTACACAACCCCTATTTCCTAATTATTTTGCCATTTGTAGTGTGGCTTTTCTTTAAGAAAAATAAAAAAAAGGCTATAAGGATGCCCTCTCTGGAAATAGTAAAGCGAACAAAAATCGGTGAAAGTAAAAAGCATCTGATAGGAAAATACCTCATCTTTACGGGGATAGTTCTGCTGATTTTTGGCCTGAGCAGACCTCAAAAAACAGAGGATAAGATAAAAAGAGAGAATGAAGGCATAGACATCGCACTTGTTCTGGATATATCAAAAAGTATGCTCACCGAAGATTTCAGTCCAAACAGACTGGAGAAAGCAAAAGAGGTCATGGACACTTTTATATCTAAAAGGACTCAGGACAGGATAGGGCTAGTGGTATTTGCAGGGAGTGCTTATACGAGGGTGCCACTTACATTCGACTACAATGTGCTAAAAGAATCACTTAGCTCTCTTAGTATATCCGACATCGCCGACAGCAACCGTACTGCCATAGGAATGGGTACTGCCACCGCAATAAACAGGCTCAAAAAAAGCCATGCAAAATCTAAAGTAATAATTCTTGTTACTGACGGGGAAAACAATTTCGGAAAAATAAGCCCTGAAAACGCTGTCACCATTGCAAAAGAGTTAGGCATCAAGATATACACCATAGGGGTAGGGGCAGAATACATAAACCAACAAACTATCCTGGGGTCAATGAAAGTTAAAAATGATTCTTTAGATGAACTGCTTTTAAATAACATGGCCAAAGATACTGGCGGATTATATTTCAGAGCAAGTGACGAAAAAAAATTGGAAACTATTTTTAAAAAAATCGATGACCTGGAAAAGAGTAAGATCGAATCACGAGACATCTATCTTTACAAGGAGTTATATAGGTATTTTGTTATAAGCGGCCTTATACTTTTGATGACAGGACTTTGGTTTGATAACTATAGGTATATCCGCATACCCTAAAATTATTAATTTTTAATGCTAAAAAATAAAAAAGGAGCCTTTTAATGGAATTTGGAAACATCAGATACAGCTTATTTTTTATTTTAATCCCTATCGGGCTTATATTTTTATACCTTGGATTTAAAAAAAAGGCAGCTATAAAAAGGCAGCTGGCTTTGGAAAACAAGGCTAATTTTGAATTTACCAAAATCGCCATGTATATCTTATCTCTTACGCTGATTGTTTTCTCACTTGTACAGCCAAGAGTTTTAAGTGGCTTTGAAAACATAAAAGTAAATGGGCTTGATATCTATGTGCTCGTCGACGTATCTAAGTCGATGCTTGTAGAAGATGTCTTCCCAAACAGGCTCGAAAAGACCAAGCACGATATCAGCGAACTCTTAGACTGTCTAAAGGGGGACAGGATAGGGTTCATCCCATTTTCAAGCAGCGCGTATATACAGATGCCTTTAACAGATGACTACGATATGGCAAAAATGTTTGTGGAGGTCATAGATACAGACCTCATAAGCGGAGGTGGGACCAACATAACCCAAGCTTTGAAACTCGCCAGGCAATCTTTTAAAAGCAGCGGCAGCAGCGATAAAATAATACTCGTAGTATCAGACGGTGATGAACATGAAAATGATTCTATAAATTACCTGAAAAAGGAAAACTTGAAAAAAGAGAATTTTAAAATTTACTCTCTCGGCGTCGGTACTGCCCAAGGTGGGGTTATCCCCGATACAGCAAACGGACAGCACAATGGGTTCCTAAAGGATGAAAACGGAAATACAGTCATCGCAAAGTTGAGTACGGATACCTTGAAAAAACTTTCAGCAGAAGGCAATGGAAACTTCTATATAAGTGATAATTTCCATGATGGTATAGATGGGTTTTTAAATGATATCAGCGTCTTGAAAAGAGATGAGAGCAGGGAAGAAAAAATAAAGAACTACAGGGAGCTTTACCAGTATTTCCTAGCGTCTGGGATACTGCTGTTCCTTTTTGCGTATTTTTTCGACTACCATAAAAATAAGGATTAAATCGGGGGAGTACAGATGAAAAAATTTATAATTTTTTGCCTTCTTTTCCCGGCGCTCTTCATGCTAGAGGGGTTTAATTTTTCGCACGAAGGAGAAAATTACCAAAAATTGAAGAGGGCTGAAAAACTTTTCGAACAAAACAGATTTGACGAGGCTGAAAAAATTTACGGTGGAATAAGCACAGAAAAATACAGAGAGGCTTTGACCCTCGATAGGACTGTAAACCTTTATGCAGGTAAACAGTATGGCAAAGTGACGGAGTTATACGAGAAAGGTGACAAAGAAAATTTAAATTCCGAGTACCTCTTCAACATAGGGAACTCTTACAAATTTAATGGGGATGCTTCTCCGAAGGTAGAAGATAGAATCCTTAACTATAAAAAAGCACTTCAAGCTTATAAATATGCCATGCTAAAAAATGGGGACATGAACATCAAAAAAAATTATGAAATTACATCTAAATTATTAAAAAAAATAGAAAATTCCAATAATCAAAATAAAGATAACAGCGATAACAATGATAATAGCAAAAAGCAAGGCGAAAACCAAAATAACGACAAAAACAAACAGGAACAGACAACTAGCCAGAATGACAATAAGAATGAAAAATCTCAAAATAACAAAAATTCAAATAGTTCTGGCGAAAATAAGTCTGATCAGTCAAATGAGCAGCAAAACAATGAAAATAATAAAAATTCTGATGCACCCTCTAAAAATAATACCAATCAGGATATGAACAGCTCTCCTGAATCAGCAAAAGAAAGTAGAGCTGGAAATTCCAATGAAGAAAATAGCAAGGATAGCCAAAGGCTTGAAGAGTTAATGTATCATTTAAAGGACATAGAGAATTTGGAGAAAGATGGCTTAAAAAATAATCAAAAAATTCTAAATCAAAATTTTGATATTTCCGACAATAGTAAGAACTGGTAGCAGCAAAAACTAAAGTTTTGTGAGGTGAATTCTAAATAAAAAATGAAAAAGATAAATTTTAAATATCTATTATTAATTTTAGCAATGCATTTTTTATTCATACAAAGCATCTTTTCAGAGATTATTTTAGATGCCAGCGACACCAGTATTTCCATGGGTGATACAACTGTGCTATCATTAATCTTAAAAAACGAAAAAACAAAAGATTTCAGTATCGAAGGCATCGAAAACTTCGAAATCCTGTCTAGGGGGCAACGAAAGAACACCCAAATAATAAACGGGAAAATGAGCTCTTCCGTTGCTTATCAATACACCATACTGCCAAAATCAACGGGTAGTTTTGATTTAAAGGCGGTTTCTAAAACAACCTCAAGTAATAATTTGAGGATAGATGTTTCTAAAACTGATAACAGCAATTTGAATGATGGGGACAAAGATTTTTCAATTAAAAGTAACTTGAACAAAGACACCTATTATTTCGGTGAAAAAATAGTTTTAGACGAGCATCTAATCACCACTGTAAATCTTAAAAATTTCGGTTTTACTGAACCGACTTCATTTAAAGATTTTTCTCAAAAAGATTTGACTGATAAAAATTTTGATGCAAAGTATACACGCGTAAATGGTAAAAAAGCTATTGATTATACGGTGTACAAGGGAATTTTAGAACCGCTTACAAGCGGGAGATTCACCATACCTTCCCGTACATTTCAGGTTAATCTTTCAGAAGGAGATTCTTTCTTCTCCAATACAGTTTCTAAGTTTCTTCAAACCCAAGAAAAACAGCTGACTGTACTTGAACTTCCTCCAAATAAACCTAAAAATTTCAGCGGCGCTGTCGGTGAATTGAAGATAGAAGCTGGATATGATAAAAACTCAGTCTCTTTAGGAGAAGCAATAACTCTTGATGTAAAAATAAAAGGTAATGGAAATACAGATCCAATTGAAAAAATAGTGGCTTCAAATATCCCAAATTTTAAAATTTATGAAAATATCAAAAATTTAAATGAATCTATTTTAAATGATAACTACTATTCAGAGAAAGAGTTTGAAGTGGTTTTTATCCCACAAAATGCGGATAAAATTAAGATCCCTGAGATAAAAATCCCCTATTTTAATACAAAAACGAAAAACTATGATTTTCTAGTAATTCCAGAAGCTGCCGTAACAGTTAAAAGCGACGGTTCTGCCATCGATAATAACTTGAATTCTAATGCCACACTTAGCAACAGCTCTACTAATAGCTTTTCAAATAATAAAACTTCTGGTAATAATTATATAACAATCTCTCAAATTGAACCTGAATCAAACAATAAATATGATAAGGTTTTTAACAGGCGCAATTTTATCATTCTTTCGGCAATAGCACTTCTTTCTCTTGCATTTAATGTGGCTGGAGTTTTGATACCTGCAATAAATAAAAGTAAGACAAACAAAATATCTACTGACAGGAAAAAAATAATAAAAGCATTGAAGTATGAAAATGACCTCGACAAAATCTTTTCATATTTTAATGAGGGTTTAAAACTAAAATACGGGATAAACATAAAAAGTATGAGCTCTTATCAGATATATTCTTATTTTGAAAATTATGGATTCAAAACTTTAGAAGACTCAACTTCCACTGTAGAAAAAATTATCAGTATCAAAAAAGAGCTGGAAGCTTTTAAATTTTTAAATAAAAACTCCGATATGCTTAATGTAAAGGAGCTTATAAAAAATATTACCCAAATTTTATCATAGCGAATTTCCAGTTATAAAAATATTTAAGAAAGCAGCGTTTTCAACGTAAACTAGTTGCAAAAAGCCGTGTAAATGTGATGTAGCATCGTTTGATTATTTCTATTGGTAAGGATATAATATATGCATGCATAACAAGTATGAATGAAGGGAAGTGCAAAACATGAGGGCATTATTTCTTTCAGTAACTGCAGGACATGGACACCATTCTGCTGCAAAAGCGGTTATTGCCAATCTCGAAGAAAGAGGCGTAGAGTGTGCTATGTTGGATACTTTTGAATATATTAACCCTATGCTTAGCGAATCCATCGCCAGAGTAAATTCGATCTCTACAAGATTTACCCCATCGGTTTATGGAAATTTATACCGTCTGGCAGAAAAAAAAGAAAAAAACAATGCTAAATTTTCAATTTCCAAAATAATAAATTCTATTCTTTCTAAAAAATTAATAAAATACATAAAAGAGTTTCAGCCAGATGTTCTTGTATGTACCCATGTTTTCGCCGCTCAGATCGTTACCGCATTAAAGGAAAAAAATCTTGTGGCAAATACCATAGGGATTATAACTGATTTTACTGTGCATCCTTTCTGGGAAGATACTGATTTGGATTACTATGTTACTGCGAGTGAACTTTTAAATCACCAAATCATTAGAAAGGGGATCTCTTCTGAAAAAGTCAAGACAACAGGCATTCCAATACATGCAAAATTTTCAAATAAAATTAATCGTTTGGAGGCAAGACGTTTACTTGGGATAGAAGATAAAACCACTATTTTCGTTATGAGTGGAGGTACCGGATACGGAAATGTCTTTGAGTTTATCTGTAAGCTTGATAAGCTGGATTTAGATTTTCAGATAATATCTGTATGCGGAAACAACAAGAGATTGAAAAATAAGATTGATAAATTTGAAAGTAGAAAAAAAATCTACAACTACGGCTACGTTGACAATGTTGATATTATAATGGATGCTTCAAACTGCATAGTTACAAAGCCGGGTGGGCTGACAATATCAGAAAGTCTTGCAAAAGGGCTTCCAATAATCCTGGTAAACCCCATCCCTGGGCAAGAAAACAGAAACGTGGAGTTCCTCTTGAATAATGGAGTAGCTGTTAAAACTAGTCCCACCTTCCCCATTGACGAAGCTGTTTTCCAGTTGCTGTTCAATGATTCTAGACAGAAAACTCTAAATGGGTTGATTAAAACTATCGGAAAACCAAATTCTTCAAGAGATTTAGGAAAATTTATCATTGAGCTTATACATGAAAAACAGAAAAATAGTGATAAGGTACTTCTAAACTTTCAACCGAAAAAAAATAATGGGAACATTTTCAATGTTTTTATGAATTCACTGGGCTTAGTTTTAATCAAAAGTTATATATCTACTTTCCTAGAATTTTTCGATAAAAACATCTAAAAATAAATTTTATTTTAATTTATTTACAACAACAAAGGTGCCTATATTGGCACCTTTCACTATTATTTATCCCTATTTATCATCTTTTGAAACTCTGCATCCAAAGTTTCTAATTTTTTTAATAGCTCTTTTTTCTCAAATTCGGTAATATCTAAATTTGGTTTACGCACATGCCCCACATCTATTCCTCTGTAATTCAGAGCAGCCTTAAAATATCCTGTATTTGAACCATTTTTTAACGCATGACTATATCTGTTTGCCATCCTTTGAAACTCCCTCGCTTTCACCATTTCACCTCTAGAATAAGCCCTATATATTTCCACATAGGGTTCTGGATACACCGAGGCTACACCTGAAACAATGCCGTCACACCCCAAGCAAAGTGCAGCCAGCGCCATGGCATCAGCCCCTGCAAGAACCGAAAACCCATCTCCTATTCCTAAATACTCCTGTATTCTCAGGATGTCTGGATAGCTGTACTTGATCCCCCTTATGTTTTTGCAACTACTCAATACCTCCTTTATTGTATTCGGCTTAAGGTCGTTTGCCGATAGCTGCGGTATGTTATACATGTAAATGGGGAGAACATCTGGAAGTGCCCTGCATATCTCCATGTAATAGGCCAGCATCTCGCGCTCATCCACTTTGAAAAATGTTGGGGTCATGACGCCTACACCGTCTGCTCCACACTCATAGGCATGCATTGCGAGCTCCATGACGTCGTTTATATTGCTCGCCCCAACATGAACGAAAACCGGAACCCTGGCATCCACCTCACCTATCACAGTTTCTGCCACGAGTTTCCGCTCAGCCACTGAAAGCTTGAAAGCCTCGCCTGTTGTGCCTGTTGGATAAAGACAGTTTACCCCCTTTTCGATCAAAAAATTTACCAGTCTTTTTATCCCTGCAACGTCCAAATTATCATTTTCATCGAAAGGGGTTATCATGGCTGCAGTTACGCCAAACATTCTTTTTATATTATCCACCTCATCTGCTCCTTTCTATCGATAAATGCATTTTTACTTTCTCTATTAAAACTACTGCATTGCCAATTTTTTCCTCTAAATGCAAAAGTGCCTCGTTAAGGAGGCACTTAGTCACTTTTTAATTATTAATTTTGTTAATTTTTATTTTCTCTAAATATACATTAGTTTCGTCTTTTACATACTATTGTTTTATTTTGCCTAACTCTTTCCCTAACATCCAGTAATTAATATTTTTTCCTTTTTTCTAAATTATATGTTATTAAAATAAATAAGTGCTTGATAATCCAAACATATATGACTCATGGGATGTACCAGCTCCATTATTATATTCTTCCACATATCCATCATAATATGTTGCTTTAGTATCACCAGTAGTCCTATGGTATTTCTGATAATCACCACTTAGTGTAACATATAAATACTCTTTTATAAAATAGGAAGCAGAAGCACCCAAGTTTAAATAAGCTATCCCTTCGATACTATCTTTATATGTATCTTTTGCCCCATCAGAATAGTAATGATAGTCTTTAGCATCAGCCCAAGCCCATAAACTGCCAGTAATAGAAGTAGATAGTACCAATTTATTTTTAGTATAATCTATTCCTAAACCAACATAAGGCGCATAAAGCTCTTGTTCGTAACTTATTACATTGTGTTCTGAGGAGATATAAACAGGTGTATCTCTAAAGCTATAGTAACTATGTGTCCCCTTTGCTCCCATTGCATCCCAATTATAATGATCATGCCTAAAACCAAAAATAGCAGAAAGCACTGCACTATCTGAAGAAGTGAGTGTAGTATTAGTATTTATATCTAGCATAAGGCCTTTTTCAAGATCTGTTTCTGATTCTGTCCAATCAGTCCATTCCCCAGGATGATTAATAGGATCCAGCCAATCATAGTCATCCATTGTAGCATCTGTATTCGCTACTTTTGCCCAAGCACCTAAGTTTAAAGTGGTTTTTTCACTTAACCCTACAGTAGCTTGCCCGCCAAGCATGACAACATCATCTAGACGCCATATCAACTCACTTACTTTATATCCTTCATAATAAACCAATTCATGCGACTCACCATTTAAAATACCTGTACTTAGACTTATAGCTACCGGATACTCTGCATCTCCTACTCTATACTCCGTAGTCAAAAGGTTCCTTGCATTCATGGCATAGGCCCCCCTCGTCAGAAGTAAAACTAAAAATAATACTACAAAAGTTTTTTCCACAAAATTCACTACTATTTTCTGAAAAAAACTTTTAGATGTTTCATTTGAAAAACAATTTAAAGATAATCGCATTTTAAAAGCCCCCTTAGTCTAATCTATTTTAAAATTATAACAAAATGTCCCTTTAATTGTCAATTTTATAAAGCTATATTATATTATTTTTACTTTTATTCAACTTACTCAAAAGTTTTTGCTTTCCTTTTATATTTAAAAATGATATAATTTCTGTGTTTTTTATTTGGAGGTAGATTATGAAAAAATTATTATACGCAATGCTTCTTTCTATTTTTATAGTTTTAGCCGGTTGTGCATCAAAAGAAATCAGCGTAAAAAACGTCGAAAAAAGGGACGGCATTATTTATGAAAAAGGAAAAGAGAAACCATTTTCAGGTACTATAACAAATTATTTGGATGATGCCCTCATACTTGAAATCGAAGTGAAAAAAGGAAAATATCACGGAGAGTTCAACCTGTATAACAAAGAAGGAAAGCTTCTAGTCAGGAAAACATACAAAGATGGTGAACTCATAAAAGAAGAAAAATTTGCAAGCGACATAGAGATACTGAAAAATATGTTCAACAATATTCTAGACTCATTTAAACTTTAAAAACTCCCTGCCAGGCAGGGAGTTTTATATTAATCCACCTTTTTTCCTTTTGAGCTTACCCATATTTTAAACCACTGCTCTTTTGAAAGCTTTATATCCAAGGCTTTCAAAGCGCTTACTACCCTCTCCTTTTTCCCGCTACCCATTACAGGAATTATTTTTGATGGATGATTTAATAGGAACGCGTACATCAATTGATCTGCGGCCACATCTCCAAGTTCAGCTGAGATCTCTTTCATAGTTTCCCTCATCCTATCGGCCCTTTCGCTTTGCTCTGTAAAAATTCTACCACCTGCAAGCGGTGACCACGCCATGGGTGCAACCCTTTTCATCTGGCAGTGATCAAGGGTACCGTTATCAAAGTTTACAAGTTCCATAGCCGATATTTCGACTTGATTTGTTACAAGCTCAAAGTCTAACCTTGACTGCAACAAGTCAAACTGTATTGGCAAAAAATTAGATACTCCAAAATTCAATACCTTTCCTGCTTTTTTTAGCTCCACAAAAGCCTCTGCCGTTTCATCAGCATCCATAAAAGGATCCGGCCTGTGTATCAATAGTAAGTCTATATAATCAGTACAAAAATTTTTAAGTGAATCTTCCACCGACTTGACTATATGCTCCTTACCTGTATCATAAATTTTCACTTTAAGGTCTGGAAACTTTCCGGAAGGAAACTTTATACCGCACTTTGTGACAAGCTTCATCTTCTCCCTGATTCCCTTTTCCAAAGATATGGCATCACCGAAGAGTTTTTCAGCAGTATAAGCCCCATAGACATCTGCATGATCAAAGGTATCGATACCATTTTCTAGACAAAATTTAGTGAAATCCAGAAGTTCATCCTTTGTCATGCCCCAATTTTCCAGTCTCCAAAACCCTTGTACCAGCCTAGACATTTCAAAACCCATAAAAATACCCCCCTATTAATTATTTGATGCTGCTTGAAAACACCCTTAAATTATAGCAGTTAGAGTAGACTATAAGTCAAGGAAAACTTATTTAATTTTTTTAAAATTATCTCTAGTAGGATTAACATTTTTTTTGTATAATAACTTGTCAAAATTCTGGAGGTGGCAATACATGAAATATGTACTCGCATTAATGCTTTCATTTATCCTATTTGGATGTGGTTCTGTATCCGTAAAAGATACAACTGGAAACTACGAAGTTACCTACTCCGACGAGACTGGTGTCAGCGGCAAAGTAACTACACCGGATGTAGTCATAGGTTTCTAAATAAAAATAGCGGGTACCTGCCCGCTATTTTTATTTAGAAATTATACAATTTCTTTCAATTTTTCTATAAACGTACCCATCTCTTCATTGGTACCTATACTTACCCTGAGGTGATTATTTATCCTCTCTTTTTTAAAGTACCTCACAAGAACCCCTTTTTCTTTTAAGGTTTTAAATATCTCCTCTGCGGAAACCTCTTTGTGGGTTATGAATATGAAGTTGGCAGCTGAAGGGAGTACATCAAACCCGAGTTTCTTGAGTTCTTCCACCGTCCATTCCCTTGTCGCTACAACCTTATCCCTTGTCTCTTCAAAATATTCCCTGTCTTTTATAGCTTCTACACCACTTATCATGGCCACCCTGTCTATCGGGTAGGAGTTAAAAGAGTTCTTAACCCTGTTCAGCCCGTCTATTAGCTCTTCGTTACCTATTGCAAACCCAAGCCTCAAGCCTGCAAGGGAACGGGATTTAGAGAAAGTTTGAACTACAAGAAGGTTCGAGTAGCTGTCCACAAGTGCCACAGCGGTCTCTCCACCGAAATCGATGTATGCTTCGTCTATTATTACTATTTTATCCGGGTTACCTTTTAAAATTTTCTCTATCTCAGAAAGTTCCAAGCATTTACTTGTAGGTGCATTTGGATTAGGTATTATTATCCCCCTGTTTAGCCCTATAAATTTATCCACAGGTACGGAAAAGTGCTCGTCCAGTTTTATCATGTTGACGTTAAGCTTGAAAAGTTTTGCGTACACCTCGTAAAAACTATAAGTTATATCCGGGAATACTATCTCCTCACCTTCATCGAAAAACGTCATAAACGAAAGTGCCAGCACCTCATCCGATCCATTCCCCAAAAAAACTTGGCTTTTATTAACCCCGTAGTATTCTCCTATGGCTTCTAAAAGCATCTCTGAATTCGGGTCAGGGTAAAGTTTTAAGATATCTTTATCCAGCTCTTCTATAGCCTTTATAACTTTCGGAGAAGGTGGATATGGGTTTTCGTTGGTGTTCAACTTTATATATTTTTTATCCTTTGGCTGTTCGCCAGGTACATATGGTTCTAGTTCCTTTGTTGTTTTGCTCCAATACTTGCTCACTGTAGACTCATTCCTTTCCTTAAATAAACTATTTAAATTAAATTATTATCTTCTAATTTTTTTATCAGTAAACTACTGAATTTATCTATATTTTCATATGATTTGTTTCATAAATTTTGATACATTATATCATTATTCAGGTAATTTTAAAATTAAAATGTTGCCTAATTAGCATAAATTTTAAGTCATATTTACCAGATACAAATTAAAAATCATTTAAAATTTAATAATACTACTAATTTTAATATTTGATTACCGAATAAATTTTTTGATAAATTTACCCCCTTACTATTATTCCCAATTTTTTTCACTGAAAAATATTGACTTTTATGTTTCTTAATGTTAAAATCGTTCATTAATAAAACGTATCGTTCTACAAGCGATGAATACAACAAGTGATTACTGCCTGATTTTAAAAAAGAAACTCCCTTTAAAAACTCCAAAACTTGTTTCTTAAGTGAATTAATTGAGAAAATTTGAGTAATGTCACTTAACAATATTTTCAAAATATAATTTCAGTTGAAGTAACAATTTTAAAACATAAAATATTAATAGGAGGTCAAAATTATTATGAACTTGAATAAGATTATCAAAAGGATATTTTTTATTGCTATCTTTACTACTCTTAACATCGTAGCAATAGCTGGACATGGTGTTGTTCAAAAGCCTTCCACAGACGAAGTCTTGAAAATGCTTCAGGAGGGAAATAAACGTTTTTATACTGGTAAATCGACTTTTCCGCATATCACTGCTGAGCGTTTAAAGCAAGCAGGTACAGAAGATCAAGGGAATCACGCATATGCCACAGTTATTACCTGTTCAGATTCACGTGTGCCTGTAGAGCTGATTTTCGACGCAGGAGTAATGGATATTTTCGTAATAAGAGTAGCAGGGAACGTAGCTGATGTAGATGAAATAGGTTCTATTGAATACGGCATGGCCCATGTAAATACGCCGGTTCTTGTAGTTCTTGGACATACACAATGTGGAGCTGTAACTGCCGTTACACACGAACTCCACGGCGAGGGGCATAAACTTGAAAGAAATATTCCAGAATTAGTGGATAATATTATACCTGCAGTTGAAAGAGCACAAGAAATGCATAAAGATATACACGGAGATGAAATCATTCCTTATGCTATAGAGGAAAATGTATGGCAGGGAATAGAAGATCTGTTTATGAACAGCCCTGCAGTTAGAAAGCTAGTGCAAGAAAAGAAAGCCCAAGTTGTAGGAGCTATTTATAATGTAGGAACCGGAAAAGTAGAATGGCTGCCTGTTGAAAAAGTTGACAGCATTCTTAAAAAAGTCAACTCTGATCCTAAAAAAGCTACAGAAGCTTTTGCAAAATAAAAAAAGTCCAGCCTTGATCAAGGCTGGATTTTTTTCGTTTTTTCCCCAAAATTTATTGATGAATAAGAAAAAAGGTGTTAAAATATACATTCAGGCTGGTTATACTGGAATAAAATTTTGGAGGTAAAAATGAAAATAAGTAAAAAGGATGCTCTGGAATGGTTCGAGGCTCTTTGCGAGATACCCTCAGATTATTCGGATGTTTTCGATGAATTCGACGAGATCATAAAATCTACATACAGGCAGATAGAGAGGTCCGTAATGGCCGATATAAGTGATATGCAATCTAAAATAAAAAACCTAAAAACCCTTGGCGGAAGGACTTACTACCTTGGAGATCCTGAAAAGTTCCCACCAGGGTGCACATCGTGCCTTACTGGGAGCGGCCTTGGTTCAGTTAGGAAATCCCATGCCTGCAACCTCAATTGCAGTTTTTGTTACTATTATGACTCCATGGATGAGGTGGAAAAAATTCCTGAAGGCATGTGGGATATTGGGGATACCCTTTACGAAGAGGAAGACGTCGACCTACTTCTGTCTATACAGAAAAAGCCGACAGGGCTTGCCTACGTGTACCTTGAACCGTTTATGAATATAGAGTCTTACTTTAACGTTGTTGAAAAATTCAGCAATGCAGGTATCTACCAACACATGTATACCAACGGGACCCTGTGCACTGAAGAGAATTTGAAGGCTCTTTCAGAGGCTGGTCTGGACGAGCTCAGGTTCAATCTTGGGGCGTCAAACTGCAGCGACAAGGTTATCGAAGCTATGAGGATAGCTAGGAAATACTTTAAATGGGTTGGTATAGAAACTCCTATGACCCCGGAATTTTACGAAGCATTCATAGAGAAAAAAGACGAGATACTGGCTATAGGTCTGGATTTCATGAACTGCGCCGAGCTGCACCTCGGTCCTGACAATATGAACAACTACATGGGTGAAAAAATGTACTCGTACAGGCTTGGATATATTTCCCCTATCTGGTCTAGGCAGATTACATATAAGATAATGGAAATAGCAGAAAAGGAAAACTGGGTTATGCTGGTTCACGACTGCTCCAACCATACAAAGTTCGCCAGAGAGCTAAACAGGGGGAAAAACCAGGGACTTGAGTTCGGTGAAACGAATTATAAAAGCGAGTTTGACAGACCTCTGCTGGTAGCCTTCCTTTCCACAATGCGTGATGAAGAATTCGAGTTTTTAGAAGAGGGAGAGCTACCTGAAGAGTATAAACTAGAGAACTGCAGAGAAAAGATAGAAGAGCTAGTAGAAGTTTATAGCAATGAAGACGTGTACGAAGAATACATAGAAGATCTTGATGGGGAATAATTAAAATTTAGAAAAATAATAATAT
>QKCP01000162.1 GCA_003246855.1 Ilyobacter polytropus | reverse complement strand
AAGGAGAAAAAATAAATGAAAAGATTTTTAATTCTATCAATTTTTCTCATGCTGGTTATGCTGAACTCTAACTCCATTTGGGCAAAACAACTTGAAAATAATTACTCTAAAAAAGTAATTAAGCAGAGCTCAGCTACATCTAAAAGGAAAAATACCTTTACTCCAGGAAAACAAAAATTCGAGGATGCAAAAAAGAATTGGGGACAAGTCAAAAAAAAATTTGAAGAAAACCCTGAAAATTATCCTGAATTTGAAGGTATGAACACAAAAGAGATAAAAAATAGAATAACATCTGAAAAAAGGAAAAATACGAACAATCCATGGAAAAGCTGGTTATATAAGAAAAAGGAACTAAAGATCTTCCAATGGAAGAAATCTTAGATGATGCCGGCATCGATAGTGGCACCGTAAAACAAACTGCTGAGCTTTTGACTTCATAAAATTAAAATCTTGGTCTTAAAGCAACAATTTAAAAAATTAAGTATTTTAACCGGGAGAATCTTGCCCGGTTTTTTAATGCTTTAACATGCAATATGTACATTGAATCCCCAACTCTGTAAAACAAAATATTTTAATTTACTCTTTAAATATTGCTTAAATAGAGTTAGAATATAAAGTGGGGGTGAAAATAAAGATGGAATTTGGTTTATGCTGCAAATTTTATAAAGAAGATATAAAATATAGAACTTATACCTTGAAAAGTATAAAAAAACTTGATATCAAAAGTGCTCGGTTAAAAGTTATGGATGTGGTGGAAAGCAACATCCAAGCCCTTAGAAAGTCGTTTGAATACTGCTCTATGAACGGTATAGCCTCCTTCAGGGTCTCATCTGATATCATCCCTCATTTTTTTAATATGATTGATTTGGGAGTTATACTGAATAATGACCTGGAAAGCATAAAAAACAGCATAAAAAATCTAGATACAAAAGGATTAATTCTTTCAATGCATCCAGGACAATATGTAAATATGGGCAGCCCGATATCAAATGTAGTAGATAATTCAATAAGAAGCCTGAAAGAACACTTTTTCGTGGCTGAAAACTTAGGAATAAAAGAGATAAACATACATATAGGCGGTGCTTACGGGGATAAGGAAACTGCAAAAAAAAGATTTGTTGAAAATATGAAATCCCTGCTCTCGGTAGATGAATTAGGATTGATTACTTTGGAGAACGACGAGACCAATTATTCTATAACAGACGTTGTCGAAGTAGCTAAAATACTTGGTATAAGGGCAGTTTTCGATATCCATCACCAGAGGGTGTATGAGATGAGGAGTGATACTCAGAACGGACTGGAAGAGCTTTTTCTTCTTGCAAGAGATACCTGGAAAGGTTACGGTTATCAGAGAGTACACATATCCAGTCCAAAATACGGTTTTACCTCCTTCAAGGAAAGTAAAAGCCACAGCGACTATATAAACTTCGTTGACTTACCACAATGGATCTTTAAGTACGATGATGTCCACATGGATGTAGAAGCAAAAGCAAAAGAGTGCGCCATAAAAAAGCTAAGGGATGACATATTGGCCCACGGTTTTTTTATTTAACTTGCTGTAAGTTTTAAATAAAAATATATATACATCGAAGGGGGAACTATGAGAAAAAAGCTTAAATGCTGTATAGACAGACATATAAAATTTTCCGAAGCACATATTGAGCTCTTAAAGGAAACTTTTGATATAGAGACGGTTAACTTTCAGGAGGAAGACGGTATCTTAGAATGCGACGTGGCCTTTCTGCACAGTTTTCTGCCAGACGAAAATTTAAAAAAAATGAAAAACTGTAAATTCATCGGTATAAGAGCACACAACACCGACTATATAAACAAAGCCCTAGCCGAAGAGATTGGGATAAGTTTTTCAGGAATAGAGCAAAAGAGTGCAAGGTCTGTGGCAGAGCATACCATTGCCATGGTATTTGCGCTATCAAAAAAGCTCATACCGATGCACCAGAATACAATCTCCGGGAAATGGAGATCTGGTCTGAACCTTAACATGGATCTTTTAAATAAGAAAATCGGTATAATCGGCTACGGCCAGGTTGGAAAAAAGGTAGCCGAAATTGCCAGAGGCATTGGAATGGATGTTCTGGTTTCCGCTAAAAACGATACACCGGCTAAAGGAGAACTGTCGCTGGAAGAAGTCTTGCAAAAATCAGATATAGTAAGTCTGCACCTTCCCAGCAGAAAAGATACTTTAAAATTCATAGATAGGGATAAGATATCCAAGATGAAAGATGGCGTCATTTTTATAAACACAGCCAGAGGAGCTTTAGTAGATTACGAGGCCTTAGAAGAGGCTATCAAATCCGAAAAAATATCCGCAGCCGGGCTAGACGTTTACCCTGAAGAACCTGTAAAAGAAAGCCCATTTTTCAAATATCCAAATGTAATATGTACTCCACATTTGGCATTTTATACAAAAGAGACTTTAGAAGCCATGAATACGGCGGTTATCGACAAACTTTTTGAATTTATAAAATCAAAATAATTTTTCACGAGCCTGCTCCAGTGATGCGGGCTCTTTTTAATTTACAATTTAATCTTAGAAGTTTTTTCTAAAGATTAACATATCCCATGAATGTCAATTTAGAATAGGGATAAATGCTCTTTTTACTTGAATTGAAGTTTTTATAATGATATGATTTAGGTGAACTTTGAAATAAAGTTATTTTGGAGGAATTATGTTTGGAATAAAGACAATCGGAATATTCGCTCATGTAGACAGCGGCAAGACCACCCTAGCAGAAAAAATACTCTCCTTCTCAAAAGGAGAGCGTTCAAGTGAGGAATTGGGCAATTTTGATTTTCATGAAATAGAGAAAAAAAGGGGAATAACCGTATTCTCTGAACAAGCCACCATAGAGTGGAAAGGCAAGATTATAAATATCATAGATACCCCAGGTCACAGTGACTTTTTCTCAGAACTCGAACGGTCTACCCTTCCCATAGATGTGGCTATATTGGTGGTGTCTGCCTCAGACGGCATCACAGCCCACACTAGAAAGATATGGAACATCCTCAGGGAGAAGCATATCCCTAGCGTAATCTTTGCAAATAAGCTGGATCAAGTTTTCTGGAATACTTCTGATATAAAGAGAACGTTAAAGGAGCTTCATAGTGAAGTAGTTTTTGTGGGAGACCTCGTTAAAGGCAGATATCGTTTGAACTTTGAAAAGACATCTTTTTTGGAAAAATTGGCTGAATTGGACGAAGATTTTTTGGAATCGTATTTATCTGAAGAAAAAACATCCAGGATGGATATAGAAAAGGCTCTAAAAAAACAGGTCGCACTCGGCAAATTATTCCCAGTAATAACTGGGTCAGCAAAACTAGGCATAGGGGTTTCAGAACTTTTAGATGTTATCGCAGATTTCTTCCCAGATTATGAAAAGGATGATGATGGTCCATTTTGGGGATTGATTTATAAGATAAAAAATGATTCCGGAGATGGCAGACTATCATACATAAAAATATTAAGCGGTTCAGTTGGTACAAGGGAGTTGGTATTAACCGGCGAAGTCGAACAAAAGATAGTCGATTTGCGCAGGGTTTTCGGAGTTAAGCAGACGTCAGTAGAGAGAGGGTTTTCTGGCGAGCTGGTGGTGGCCCGCGGCTTAGAAGGCATAATGGCTGGAGAATATATCGGTATCCTTGCTCCCTCAAACTTTTGCCAACAAAAGGGGATGCTTGTTACGGTGGTGAAGGCTGTAGATGCAGAAGATGAACGCAGGCTTTTGGAAGCTATTGAAGTTTTAGAAGATGAAGACAGGAACCTAGAACCGTTGCAGCATTCTGATAGAGGCATCACCATCACGGTAAACGGTACTACTCAAATAGAGGTATTAAAAGATGTTTTTGCTTCCAGATTTGATCTAAAAGTAATTTTCCTCCCACCTGTTCCCAAGTATAGGGAGACCGTGAAGATAGATGCAAAGGGGTTTTGCCATTACGAACCTAAAAAACATTATGCAGAGGTGGAAGTTTTGGTCTCAAAAAATCCTGGTGGCGGAAATGTCTATCATTCGGAACTTTCTTCTGATATATTGCCCGCTCAGTACCAATCTCAGATTGAAAAAACTGTAAATGAAGAGGCTTTTAGCAGAGGGGTTTTGGCCGGTTTTCCCTTAATCGATGTTAAAATAACTTTGATTGGCGGAAAGTACCACCTTGAACACACTCATGGGGGAGATTTCAGGATAGCCACTATTAGGGCAGTTAGAAGCGCCCTTGAGAAATCCGGACCAATAATTATGGAACCATTTTACAAGTTTAACGTAAAAGTCCCTCAGGAGTACTTTGGAAATGTAGTTAGCGAAATATTGAATTTTGGCGGTATCATATCCGAGCAATTTCATAACGTGGATTTTGTGGATATCTCAGGGAATATGCCGGTGTCGTCTTCCGTAGACTACCCAGCCAAACTGGACGTGGCAAGTGATGGTAAAGGTTATGTTATCTTTGAACCCGGGGGGTACCTGGAGTGCCGTAACTTCGATCCTGTTGTGAGGCTCGGTATAGAAGAATCAGATAATATACTGTACAATTCTGTCTCAATCTTCAGAGAAAAAAAGAAAATGAAAAAAGTAAAGGGTATTTAATAAAGTATTGAATTGATATACTTGCTTTGATTGTTCAAAGTACCTAAAGCACTCTTACTCAAAGGTCAATCAAAATACCTAAGAAAATACACCATTAAAATTAGCTATTAAATATCAAATTGTAAAAAATATAATTTATATACAATTATTAATCTTTTTTTGCGTTAAGATTAGTATTTTTATAATAGTGTACACTATATTTATGTGACCCTCAGTCATCGCATCATGAAAGCATACAGTATTGCTTAAGTGGAACGGTAGTTTTTTCTGCATCCTAATTTACGAAATAGACATTTTTTTGTTTGAAAAGCAATTTTTAAATGATATAATAAACTTATAATATTCTAAATTTATATTTCGAGGTGATTTTATGAGATACGAAGGTATAGTCTATAGACCTCCAAGTGAGGCAGAAAGCTTAATAATACAGGCCACCATAGGTTGTCCACATAATAAGTGTGCTTTTTGTAAAATGTATCGAGGCGTAAACTTCAGGATAAGAAGCGTAGCCGAGATAAAAGAGGACCTTTTGATGGCAAAAGATTACTACGGTGACTGGGTAAAATCAGTATTTTTTGCAGATGGCAACACAATACTCATGAAAACAGACCAATTGGTAGAAATACTGGAATACACAAAAGAGCTTTTCCCAAAGGTTGAGAGGATAACTATGTATGGTTCGGCACAATACATAGCACTCAAAACACAGGAGGAATTAAACAGGATAAATCGTGCAGGCCTCTCTAGAATACATACCGGTATGGAGTCCGGTGACGACGAGGTTTTAGATCTTATAAACAAAGGGACGGACTCAAGCAAGCTCATAAAAGCTGGAGTAATGGTTAAAAACGCCGGCATTGAGTTGAGCGAATATATAATAGTAGGAGTAGGAGGAAAAAAATTCACAAAACAGCATGCACTTAACAGCGCGAAGGTTTTAAACGAGATTAACCCTGATTTTATAAGGATAAGGACCATCGTTCCATTCCCTGGAACGGAGCTATATGATATGTATAAGAACGGAGAGTTCGAACTACTGAGCCCTCACGAGGCTCTCAGGGAGATGAAGCTTTTTGTGGAGAATTTAAATGTCACAAGCTATTTTTACACCGACCATGTGTCCAACTACTGCTACGCAAACGGGAAACTCCCCGGGGCAAAAAACGATATAATAGACAGCATCGAGAAGAATCTTCTCATCGACGAAAGCAGATTCCGTAAGCCATACGAAGGCACACTTTAAGTTTTTCTAAATGAACTTTTAAAATAATTAATGACTTTTTTTACCCTAATCATTTTGGCAGTTTCTCACGCAATTATTATTTTGAAAAATATCTGAAAATCAGTAAGCAAACATAGGAACTCATGGACTTGATCTTTGGGTTCCGCAGCTCTTTTACTGCAGGCATTCACCTCTTCCTCAGCGGCTATCTAAAAAAGTAAGTCTTCGAATTCAAAAAACTTAAATTTGAAATAAATAATGAAATTATTTAAAAAACCTCATTGAATTAAAAACGTAAAATGTGCTATAATGTTATTATAATAATAATATTAAGTAAATTCCTTTTTATTACAATCTAAATATCTTTTTTGCTTATTTAAAACCAATCTTTCCTTAAGATTAAATCCATTTATCCAGTATAAATTTCTAATACAAATTTTTTATTTCTATTTTTTTAACCAAAAAACCAATTTCTATATTAGCTACCCATCTCAAAGTGTGAAAACTTTCGCTTAAATTTACCCTTATTTATTTTTATTCATACCGTATTTTGTTATTTCTGTAATCACTGTTTTTCGAATTGTTTCGATTATTTTCTTATAGATTCAGAAAGGAGGAAAAATGTTTGCAGAGGAGAGAAGAAGGGAAATCGTCAGATTACTTTCTGAAAATAAAAAAGTTACAGTAAAAGAATTGAGTAAACTCTTCCAAGTCAGTGAAGTTATTATCCGGAAAGACTTAAACAAGCTAGAGGAAGAAAATTGTCTCGAGAGAACCCATGGGGGCGCTATATTAAAAAGAAAAATCGCCGTAGAATCTCCAATCAACCTTAGAAAATTCGAAGGTGTGGGCAGCAAAAATAAAATAGCTGAAAAGGTATACGATGAAATAGTAGATAATGATGTCGTTTTTTTAGACACTTCAAGTATAAATCTTTTGGTAGCCTCTTTAATTATCGAAAAGCCTAAAAAGATAACAGTGATAACAAATATGCTTCAGATAATAAAAATGCTGGCGGGCTTAAAGGATATAAACCTGATAAGTATTGGAGGAAGCTACGAGATCGAGCATGATTACTTTATCGGCGGAATAGCCGTAGATGCCATAAAAAAGCTCAATGTAGACAAGCTTTTTATGGGAGCTGCCGGTATAAATGTGTTTAAGGAAACTATTAGCGACAACAGTGTAGAAGACGGTTTTTTAAAGAAAACCATGATGGAGATATCAAAAAAAGTCTATCTACTGGCAGAACTTAGAAAATTTGAAGTGGATGCCTTGTATAATTTTGGGTCTATAAAAGATATTGACGCTATTGTTGTGGATGGTGGATTAGAAAAAAATATCATTGAAATTTTACATAAAAATAAAATTGATATTATATGAAATAAGAGCTGCTTCCAAAATTGGATAGCAGCTCTTTTGCATATTTTTATAAATTTCAAGATTTACTTCAGAATATTCCTTACTAAAATGGATTCAACGTGAACTCTAGCAGATTTACCATGAATTCAAGGGTTTTGTTGTCCACATCGTATACAGGATTGTACTCTACCATATCCACAGAAGGTATATAGTAAGTTTTAAATAAGAATTTAAAAATCTCTATAACCTCATCTGGGTTAAAGCCTCCCCTAACAGAAGAGCTCACAGCAGGCGCAAAAACCGGATCCATTACACCAAAGTCAAAACTTATATGGATGTGGTCTACCTTTAAGTAGCTCTTTATCTCGGACAAACATTTAAAGACACCTTTTCTTAAAATCTTCTCGTAATTGTATACTTTTATGCCGAGCTTTTCTACAAGCTCTTTTTCCCTTTGAGACATGTCCATTACACCAAAAATAACTAGGTTTTCGCTCTTTAACTTTTGGCCCTCGTAGAAACAGTCCTGTAAGTCTTTATCACCAGTTCCCATTAAAAGAGCCAGTACCATTTCATTTATATTACCTGTTGTGCTTGTTTCATCTGTAAACAATCCGCTTCTAGCTCCCATCCATATAAGACCTACTTCCATATCCTTTGATACACCTGAGAATGATCCTAATGTCAAGCTGTGGTCGCCACCTATATTTATGGCCCTGTAGCCGTCGACTAAAGCGTTATTTACTTCTTTTGCTAACTTTTCACAAGTTTTTAAAACTGTGTTTTTATATTTTAATTTAACATTTGTAAAATCCTCTTTTTCTCTCTCTACATCTATCAGATGTATCTCATCTTGGTATTCAGGATACTGAGTCAATAAGTTGTCTATTGAGAACTCTATTCCTGTATTGTTTGCTCCGAAATTTAGGGGTATCCCTAAAATTTTGTTTTTCATTTTTTCCACATAAATATATACCGCATCTTCTTCCATGATTACCTTTATGTGGGTTAAGGTAGGGTCTTCCATCCCCTGCACCTGTAACTCTGCCTTTTTTAGATCTTTTATGTACTCTATAGTTTCCCTGCTGATTCTCTCACCAGGGCATATTATAGGTATCCCAGGCGGGTAAGCCAGTATAGTCTCACCACTTATCATACCCTCACTATCTTCAAACAATATCCTTGTCTTCTCACTGTGAAATGCTTCCCTTGGGTTTTGAACGTACTCCGGTATTGCTGGCATCCCTAAAAACGCCTTTTTAATGCCAATATTTTCAGAATTCTTTTCACTTATATCTTTCATAGCTGCTATAAGTTTATCCACACTTTCCTTTGTGTCACCTATAGTTATCACCGCCAACACATTGTAAAAATCTGAAAGCTCAACCTGTATTTTGTAATCATCTATCAGGATGGTTTCAAGTTGAAAGCCTGTAAGTCCTAATTCTTTGGCACTTATTGTAACCTTTGTCGGGTCAAAGGCGAATCTTCCCTCTTTCCCAAGGACCTCTTCTCCAAATGAAGATATCCCAGGTATTTTATTTATCTCTTCTCTTAAATACTTTGAAATCTGTATAGTATTTTCAAGAAGCTCTCTACCGTGTACAGCTATCTGCCTCCTACAGCAGTCTAGCGATGCCATCAAAACATATGAAGGGGAAGTGGTATGCAATAGGTTTAAAACTTGCTGTACCCTGTTCCCGTCAACCCTATCGGAATTTATGTGTAAAATAGACACCTGAGTCATTGCACTTAAAATTTTATGCGTACTTTGGCAGCAAACATCCGCCCCTGCATCTATTGCAGATATAGGGAGTTTTTCGTGAAATTTAAGGTGCGGACCATGAGCCTCGTCAACTAGAAGAGGTATATCATAGGAGTGCACAACATCAGCAATACTTTTTATATCCGCCGCCACACCGTAATAAGTTGGGTTTATTATAAGTACAGCCTTGATATCACTATGTTCTTTTAACATTTCCTTAATCGTTTCAACGCTTACGCCGTGTGCTATCCCAAGTTCGTTGTCTACTTCAGGTTGCATGTAAACCGGCTCAGCACCACTCAGTATTATCCCAGCATTTACAGACTTGTGTACATTCCTAGGAACTAAAATCTTTTCTCCGGGTCTTAATGCAGACATTATCATAGCTTGTATAGCTCCTGATGTCCCGTGTACCGAAAAGAAAGCTCTCCTTGAACCATACGCATCGGCTGCTAATTCTTGGGCCTCTTTTATGACACTTTTCGGGTTGTGCAAACTGTCAACCATCTTAAAAAGTGTAACATCAATTTTAAAGGGATTTTCCCCCATAAACTTTAAGAATTCTTCATCAACACCGTGTCCCTTTTTATGCCCTGGAACGTGAAAAGGTGTAACCTCATTTTTTACATATACATCTTTTAAAACCGAAAATAATGGAGTTTTATTTTGGTCTAATTTATACATCTATGCACCCTCTTTCTAAATAATAATCAACTTAAGACGGATTATTATAATTCTTTATCTAGAAAATAACAACAAAAAATTTTAAATATAAATATATTTTTTATATCATTTACATATTCCTGGTATATATTTAGCAAATATCCCTTGAAAAAGTTTTTTATAATCTGAAATACCCTGTTTGAGATACTTATTCACCACTTCTAATAACTCTGTTATATATATGATATCGGTTTCTTCGCCATCTTCGATGTCATGTATAGAAAATGGTGAACTGTGGATGTAGTTCGAAGTGAACCTATACACAAACTCTATTTCCTCATTACTTATGTCCAGATCTATTTTTTTATTTATCTGGGTTCCGGAAAGATACAGTGGCCTCTTCCCCTTTATAAGCTCGTTTCTGTCGTCCCAGTCCAAACCTTTGTAAAAGGTATTTTTATATATATCGTCTTTTATTTTATTTATTTTCTCCCTCTGCTTTTGGACTATCTCCTTTTCGACTTTCAAGCTATTGTACATTTTTAGCCTCTCCACAGCAGAATGCAGCTCGCAGAGAAGTATCCTAAAATACTCCTCGTCTTTAGGGACTTTGTCTACTATTAGGTAGAAAAATATATTGTAATTTTCTATAATGTTTCTCGTGAGTGTGGCTATCGATGACAGGTCCCAATCATCTTCTTCACTTCCATGGAGTGAACTGAAAGGGAGTAATTTCAAATAGCTTTTAGCCGTAACAAGGAGCTTGTCAAAAAGGGCTGAAGCTATGACTTTTTTAGAGGACTTCAGCTTTTTAATCCCTTTTTTTTGGCACTCCATATCTTTGACTGTCTGTTCTAATTCTTTTAGTTCCTTTAAATAAGCCTCTTTTGTTTCCAAAGCAAACCCCTCCTGGTGAAAATTAAAAAGATAATAGTATGCTAACTATTACCCTTTTAAGTATTATCAAAATGGTATATCCATGTGGACATGCCCATGCTCTAACTCTTCTTCAGTGGCATCTCTTATACTCAAAATCTTAAATTTGAAATTTAAAGTTTTTCCTGCATACGGGTGATTGGCATCTATTAGCACCTGATCGTCTTCTATTGATTTTATGGTGCACAAGAGTGGTCCATCCTCTGTCTGAGCATTAAATTCCAGCCCCTCGTAAATATCATCTAATTGTTCAAAATTGTCTTTTGAGATATAGAATACATTCTCTTCATCATATTCCCCATAACCATCCTCTTTTGAGACTCTAACCTCTATATTTTGGCCCACTTCCTTCCCCTCCAGAGATTTCTCTAGGACAGGTAGAAGGTTGCCTAGGCCATGAATATATGGAAGCTCACCAGAGGTCTCTGTATTCTCAAGCACGATACCGTCCCCATCTGTAAGCTCAAAATCCAAAAGAACAACTTTGTTTTTTTCTATCTTCATTATTTAGACCCCCTTTTTGTACTATTAGTTAAAACATACTGAAAATTATTTGGTATTCCTTTTATTTTATTTGATAGAATTCATGTTATTTTAATTTTACTATAGTATTATTTATATGTGAGGGTGTGGCTGATTTTAACGTGTTTTTATGAGGCTTGGTGAGCATTATGTTAAGATGCAATGATATTGATGGTATTATGAATGAAATGAACAACGCCATGGACATGATGCACAAAATGAAAGACTCCTGCGAAAAAGGATACACTCCTATAATGAATGAAATGCTAGAAGAAATGATAGCGGATAAAATGTCTATATGCATAGAAAAAATGATGCCGGAAATACAAAAAGAAAACCGTACTAAATTTGTACTAAAACTTATAGGGGAATTAATAGACCACGCTTGGACAGACATGAACAGCATGGAAAAAGAAGAGTTCTTGGCTGACGTAATACAAGTTGCTGAAAAAGCAAACTATGAAAAAATAAAAAAAAGCTAAATAGTCTGGGCCGGCTGTAAAACCGGTCCTGATTTTTCTTTTAAATAAGCATGATTTCTGATATAATAAATAGGCTATTTTGAAATTTCTTATTCAATATGAATTCAAAAAATTAAAATATTATAGGTGGTAAAGATGTTAATTCATGAAAATGAGGTTTTGATAGACTTTTTGGATATTGATGGCATGAAGATAATACAGAGGATCGATTACTTTAATTTTTCCATTGATTCAGTCCTCTTGGCGCACTTCCTTACTATAAACAAGACTACCAAATCCATCGTGGACCTGGGCACAGGTAACGGAGCGATTCCGCTACTCCTCTCTAAAAGGACCAATGCAAAAATAAAGGGGATAGAGATTCAAGCAGTCTCTTCTGACCTGGCTAGGAGAAATGTGGGCATAAACAACTTAGAAGATAGAATAGAGATCATAGATGGAGATATGAAGGAATTTGATAAATTTATTAAGCCCCAGAGCCAGGATGCTGTTGTGAGCAACCCCCCATTTTTCAAATTCACAGGGGATACCTCGCAGCTAAACGACCTCGATCAGCTGACACTTGCAAGACATGAGGTGTCCGTGACCTTAGAAGATATAATTGAGGTTGCATCTAAACTTTTAAAGTTCAGGGGTTACTTCGCAATGGTACACAGGCCAGACAGATTGGTTGATATAATCGAGCTGATGAAAAAGCATTGTTTGGAACCGAAAAGGGTGCAATTTTGCCATTCAAAAATGGATAAGCCGGCTAAAGTCTTGCTTATAGAGGGAGTAAAAAATGCTAACCCTAGCTTAAAAGTGCTGCCTCCTCTCTACACGCATAACGAGGACGGTACCTACTCACAAAAAATAAAAGATATGTTTGTATAAAGAGCCCCGCGAAATTTCGCGGGGCTCTTTATACAAACTTCCGGTAAAAATATTCTGCATAGGAACTTATAATCATTTATACATTAGAGAATAATCAATGTACAGATCTTCTAAACTTTGTTGAAACTACCCTTTTGCATCGTCCAAAGCTTTATTGTAGGAATATTTCCCAATATTTTCCATCATAAACTCAAGAACAGTTTCCGCTGCTATAACACCCAGTTCTTCATCTCTTTCTTCGTAAAAAAGTTTTGAATTTCGCTAACCAGCTTACGCTTCTCCTCTTTTGATAATTCAATTTTCATATTTCATAACCACTCCTATCTTTACTTCATTATCCTAATAATTTATTATAATGCTTTTCGGATTCATATTCAATATAGAAAGGCTTATCAAAGATTTGTTTTCAAATTTAATTTATTCACTTTTTGGAAAATCAACAGGTAAAGGTTCCGGGCGTGTGAATGTACTCTTTATATCACAGTAAGCCTTTTCTTTTGCAGACTTTAATATGCCTTCCATAACTTCTAATGAGTGCAATGCCATTTCGCCGCTTGCACGCTCCTGTCTTTTACCTCTGATGGCGTAAGCCATCTCCACAAGTCCTATCCCCCTGCTGTTTTCTGCATGGCTGGTAGAGTTAAACTGATGCTCTACAGGCACATCGATCCAATCACTATAAGGTTTCTTTCTAGGTAGTGATGTCCACCTGTAGTTTTCTCTGGTTCTTAAAAGTACCTTACCTCCAAAAAGATTTGGTCCGTCAACAGGGTCTATATCATCTATGCAGATAGTCCCTTTTGTGCCATATATTTCTATCCTAGGAAGTTCCGAATCCCAAACATCAAAACTAGCGATTATAGTCCCGATAGCGCCATTGGCGAATTCCATGTTTGCCGTTATATGTGTATCCACTTCAACCTCAAATGTTTGGCCTTTACGAGGTTCACTCTCAATAGTTCTTATGTCAAAGCTTCTTTTGGACATGGCGGAAACCGTCTTTATAGGCCCTATCAAAGAGAGGATCGCCGATATATAATAAGGTCCTATATCCATTATTGGGCCAGCACCTTGTTTATAAAAATAGTCTGGATTTGGGTGAAACCATTCATGCCCGTGACTTACAACAAAGGCACTCACACCAATAACATCACCTATAACACCGTCGTCTATTAACTTTCTGCATGTTTGAAGGCGGCCTCCTAAAAATGTATCCGGGGCACTGCCAACGTAAAGCCCTTTTTCTTTTGCTAACGCCATGATTATCTTACCCTCTTCAAGAGTTGCTGCTAACGGCTTTTCAGTATAAACATGCTTTCCGGCTTTCAGTGCAGCTATATTTAGTTCTGCATGCGCCGCCGGAGTTGTTAGATTAAGAACAATGTCTATTTCAGGGTCTGCTATTAGCTCAGCCGCACTTGCATACGCCTTTGGGATGTTGTGCTGACTTGCTTTTTTTTTGGCTTTTTCTATCCCCCTACTTGCACAGGCTACAACATTAACTATGTCATACTTTTTTAAATTACTAAGGTAGACGTCGCTTATATCTCCAATCCCCAGCACACCAACATTAAATTTTTCCATAATTTCTCCTTTCTCAGTCATTTTAAGATTTCGCACTCTTAAAAAGAGTATACTATACAAAAAATAATTTTATATTCAATCTCTATTTTTATTCGCAGTACAAAACTATAATCTTTTTAACATTTTAAAGAAACTTCCTACTTATAAACAGTATAAATAAAAATAAAATTAGGCGGGAGCTGTCCTACCGCCTTTAAAAAGTTTTAATTTTAATTTTCTGTTGTCAAAGTTAGTCCCCAGAAACACTTAATTTTTTTATAAGCACAGAAGGGGATCCAACCGAAGACATTGTAAACTCCTGATCATCTCCTACCTCATCTATATCCATAAGCAGATCAAAGTAGTTCCCGGCTACTGTTATCTGGTTTACAGGTCTCTCTATTTTCCCATCCTTGATATAATACCCTCTAGCAGATAGTGAAAAGTCCCCAGATATCCCATTTATTCCAGCATGCAGCCCGTCTAACTCTGTTATGTATACCCCTTCCGAAAGTTTTTCAAGCAAAGAGTTGAATGTAAAGCTACCCTTTTCTACATAAAAATTGCTAGGAGAAGTTCCTATTGTCCCTTTGTAGGAAGCTTTTGATGCGTTACCAGTTGTCCTTACCCCATCTTTTTTAGCAGTTTTCAGGTTGTAAAGATAAGTATTTAGCACCCCGTCCTCTACTATTTTACGGTACTCCGTTGCAACACCTTCATCATCAAAACTTCTAGAAGCGGTACCGTTTTTTAAAAACGGGTCATCCACTAAGGTAAATTTTTTAGAAGCAATCCTCTTTTCGAGTTTATCCTTCAGCCTAGACATCCCTTTTTGGACATGTTCTGCTGAAAAAATTCCTGCATATGCCTGTACCAGGCTTGCAAATGTTCTATTCTTTATGACTATACCGTATTCCCCAGATGGTATCGGCTTGGCTCCGAGCAACGAAACGGCTTCTTTTACAGCTTTTTCAGCTAAATCCTCTACGCTGAATTCAGAGAAATCATTTGATATCTTATATGACGACCCAGTCTTACGTTCCCCATTCTGTTCTACTACAACAGAGACATAGGCATACGCAGAGTTCACCTTTTGCGACAGGTCTAAGCCTTTACTGTTTTTTATAATACGCTCCCCTTTTCCATCACCAAATATGCAGTAATTTACTTTTTCAACTCTTGGATCAAGGTTTAAGCAGGTCTTTTCAAGATTTTTGACAAACTCTATTTTTTCGTTCACATCTACCTCATCATAGGCCTCATTGTATAGTTTAAGATCCTTATAAGATTCCGAACCCTCGAATATGAACTCTTCATCTGAACTGTCTATTATCTCAGCACTCTCTATAACTTCATGAGTTAAAAGCTCTATGGACATCTCATCAAAAATCTCGGTATACGAATACCCCATTTTACCGTTATATATACCTCTTAAAGATATCCCAGCTGATTCGGATAGTTTGTAGTCGCTTATCTCGCCTTCAAACACCTTTACAGAAAAACTTTCCCCAGAGGCGTAATACACTTCTACCTCTTCTATCCCCATTTTTTTTGATTCTTCCAACAATCTATTTATAAATAATTTTTTGTCCAAACAAATCCACCCCTCACTATTTCTTGGTTCCCCCTACAGTTATATCCCGTATACGTATAGCAGGTTGCCCTACATTTGCCGGGATGCTACCGCTTATAGATCCGCACATTCCCTGACCATGCGCTAAATTATTGCCCACCATATCTATTTTCATCAACACATTAGGCCCGTTTCCTATCAGTGTAGCCCCCTTTACAGGTTCCTTTATCTCTCCATTTTCTACTAGATACCCTTCCATTACGGAAAAATTAAAATCCCCAGTTGCTGGGTTTACAGACCCTCCCCCCATGTACTTAGCATAGATCCCTCTTTCGATCCCGCCAATCATCTCTTCTAGAGTGGATTTCCCCTCTGCTATATAGGTGTTTGTCATTCTGGAAGTCGGGGAAAATTTATATGACTGCCTTCTAGAAGACCCTGTGGCTTCCATACCCATTCTCCTCCCGTTTAGCTTATCTATCATATACCCCTTCAATATGCCGTTTTCTATCAGCACGTTTCTCCTTGTGCTGTTCCCCTCGTCATCTATGTTCGAAGATCCCCAAGCATTCCTAATGGTCCCGTCATCTATTGCGGTAACCAAATCAGAGGCTACCTTCTGGCCTATTTTATTGGCAAAAACTGATGTCCCTTTAGCCACAGATGTTGCTTCCAACCCGTGTCCGCAGGCTTCATGAAATATAACTCCTCCGAATTCATTGTCCACTATTACCGGCATCTGACCGCTTGGACAAGGCTTGGCCCCCAGCATTGTTTTTGCTATCCTGGCCGACTCCCTTGCATACTCCTCGACGTCTATACTGTCAAAAAACTCAAATCCCATGTGGGCACCTGGATTATAACTTCCTGTCTGCATTTCCTCTCCCTTGGTCGCTATGCTGGAAATGCTTATCCTGCTCCTCACCCTACTGTCCTCAGTTAAGAGTCCGTCGCTATTTGCTATGAGTACATTTTGTATACTGTCTATATAACCCGCTCTGACCTGGCTTATACACTCATCATAGCCTTTTGCTGCGGAATAGGCCCTTTTTAAAATTTCCGCCTTCCTGCTCATCTCTACAGCATCCGGCATTAGAATTATCTTGTGCCTGTTCTCGTACTCTTTTTTTATTAGTTTTATTGCTATATCTTCTCTATCCCCACTTATTGCCGCTGCAGCCTCTCTTGCCACTTTCACCAGGTTCTGTCTGGAAGAGTCGTTGGTATAAGCATATACACTGTATAATCCCTTAAAAATTCTTATTCCAACCCCGTAGTCCCTGCCAGTAAGGCTGTTCTCTATATCTCCTCCCACAAGCATTATGGAAGTATTTATTTTATCTTCAACAAATATTTCTGAAAAATCTCCTCCTGTTTCAAGTGCTGCACTCAGCACATCTTCTATAATAGATTTTGCCAGCATAGATTACCTCCTAATTTTTTATCCCCGCTTATAATAGTATATATGGAATATATAAAATTTTCAAGCTTTCACCCCAATGTTCTTTTGTTTTTTAAACATTATGTGTTTTTTTGATTATATATGTCGTAAAAAGCATTTAAAAATACATCTTGCTTATATAAAATATGCAGATAAAATAAAAACAAAAATTGGTGCGATACGCTTCACACCAATTTTTATCTAACTCAAAAGCGCCTATACTTCATAAAGCATGCACAAATAATCCGTTCCTGTTTTAGTAAAAAAGTATTTTTTCTTTATAGACTCCACCTGGGACTCCCACATACTATCTTCAAATATGTTGACTAAAAAATCAGCCTCCACTAATATCTGAAAATCGATTCCGTCTATCTTGTCGTAGCTGTGATGATTTCCTATAAGGTATGCCACCCTATCCCTAAAACCTTCTGGCAGATCTAATCCTTCCAAGAGTTCTAGGGCGACCTTAGGCCCTTCAAGCTCCTGGTAATTGCCTGCAGATGAACCGTACTTTCTCTCGCTTTCCTTTATGCCTATATCGTGTAGTACGGCAGCTACCTCTAACACAAGCATGACTTCTCCTTTAAGCCCTTCCATTCTGGCTATATTCTTTGCGAAACCATGTACCTTTAAGGCATGGTTTATCCTCTTGACATCATTTCCGAAATATTCTATCATCAATTTGACGACTTTTTCCACATCCATTTCATGTCTCCCCCTCTCGTCAGAATTATGTTTAAACTCTTATTATTAGTGAATCGTCTGCTTTTTTTTCTGTTATTCTTTTACTGCTTAAACCGTAGCTTACCTTTTTCCATTTTTTAAAATTTGTAAAAAACGATTTCTAGTACAAATAGCTAGGTGCAGTTTGATATAAATGATAAAAAAGGCGACTGATTAAGGGCACCTATTTTTACTAAAATAATTTTTTAATTTCTAATGAATTAGATCACCAAAAAAATAAAACAAGCGTAACATACGTTACGCTTAAAAGATTATTTTGCTATATATAGCTGTCTGCAACCCTGTCAAGGTGGCTTATGTCTCCGAAAAGTTCAATTTCCATTTTACCTTTCTCAATACTGACTATGCTGAGGCTTGTATTTTTCGGCGTAGGATCACTCCAAAACTGTTCTAAACTGTGGTCCCATATGAATTTGAATATAAGTTTCAGGCACAGCCCGTGACTAACCACCAGTACATTGCCCTCGCTATGTTTTTCTATTATATCCTCTATTATACCGGCAGCTCTTTTCTCTACCTCTTCAAAAGTTTCTCCGCCAAATTCACTTGGGTCATAATTGTGTGGAAAGTTCCACAGGTTTTTGTACTGTACAGGATAGGCCTTCTCGAATTCCTCTTTGTACACACCCTGTACCTTACCAAACCCCATCTCTTTAAGATCTTTTTCAACGATTATCTCCTGGATTCTTTCGCCTTTCAGTATTTCGGCAGTTTCTATGGCGCGCCCAAGATCGCTGGAATATATCACCTCAAACTTCACATCTTTAAGCCTTTCTGACAAGAGCTTAGCCTGCCTTATCCCTTCCTCGGTAAGATTCGAGTTGCAGTGCCCCTGAAGCATGCCGTTTGCATTCCAATATGTCTGTCCGTGTCTTACTAGGTATAGTTTCAACATCACACTTATTTCCTTTCACTACTTCTATCGATGTTGTGATTATAACATTTTTTCATGTTTAAAATCAATTTATTCTAAAGATTCCAGTACATAAACTTTATTATAAGCATTCCCAAAAACCACATTAATAAAATTGCCTTCTCCTCAAAGTTATGCCACATCTCCCATACCTCCCTATATACACCCCTATTATAAAACATTATAAAGGTAGGAGGTAAAGCGTGTACGTATCACATGTAAACTTTGTGTAAATTAATATAAAAAAAATTCCTACACCATTTAATTGGATTCAAAATCTCTTACTCTACCCATACTTCTGGTGGCGACTACATCTATGCCTATATCCAGTACATTTTCTATTATTACCTGACCTATCTTTACAGGCGCCTCCACCACCACCCTGTTTATCTCTTCCATGCACTTAAAATTAAGGCCTTTTGGTATTGCGCCGTCGGTCTTCACCGGGAGCCTTTTTAAAAATGCGCCTTTTATTTTTACAGTTGATGTAACTATTCGTGTGGGGTTAGTTGACTCTTTTATGCCGTACTCTACGCCCCTAGGACACATATTCCCGTAGATACGGTAGCCACTATCTGAACTGTCATCCTTTATAACAGTAAGTCGGCATCCAACTGGACAGTTTATGCATATGAGCTCTTGCCTTTCTTCTGTTCCCATTAACTATCCACCTCGCTTTCAACTTCCACTGTTATACTTGAATATTTTTTTCCTGATAATAGATTTAGCGGTATGTTCAATTTCTCCATCTCCCCTGGTGCCAGGTGTCTTTTACTGACCTCCTTTACCACTTTACCGTCGCATTTCACTACAAGCTTTGAAAGCTTATACACATTATCAACTCTTAAAAAAAGCTCCAGCTCACCTTCCAAATTGTCCACACATATCCTATGCGGTATTATATATCTTACTCCCCTACCTGGAGATGTTTTTATGCCATCTTTCTTTTGAATCAACTCTTTTTTTATGTATTTGGCTGCACTCTTACCAGCCCTCTTGCTCTCCTGACTTACAAAATCCACAATATCGTGCACGTGAACTACATTGCCACATGCAAATATCCCTGCTACTGAGGTTTCCATAGATTCACTTACTGTTGGCCCGGAGGTCAATGTATCGATCTCGATTTTAGACTTTTTAGACAGCTCGTTCTCGGGTATGAGCCCAACTGACAAGAGCAGGGTGTCGCATTCATATAGCCTTTCCGTCCCACAGATAGGTCGCTTATTTTCATCAACTTCGGCTACTATTACCCCTTCCACGCGCTCCTTGCCTAATATTTCTACCACCGTGTGCTCCAGCATTAGCGGTATTCCATAATCGTCTAAGCACTGCACGATATTTCTTGTCAAGCCGCTGGAAAAAGGCATAGCCTCGACTACAGCCTCCACCTGAGCCCCTTCTAAGCTTAGCCTTCTTGCCATTATAAGCCCTATATCACCAGATCCAAGTATGACCGCTTTTTTCCCCACCATGTAACCTTCAAGGTTTATAAATCTCTGTGCTGTTCCGGCTGTGAATACACCTGCGGGTCTATATCCTGGTATGGCCAAAGCTCCCCTAGTTCTTTCCCTGCACCCCATTGCAAGCACTACAGCGCCTGCTTTTATAGTCATTACTCCGTCAAGAGGGCTAAGCAGCTTTACCATCCTGTCCTGCGTTATCTCAAGCACCATTGTGTCCAGCTTGTAGTCTATCTTATTTGCTAGAATACTGTTTATAAATCTTTCCGCGTACTCAGGACCGGTGAGTTCCTCGTTGAATTCATGCACTCCGAAGCCGCTGTGTATACACTGCTGCAGTATCCCACCAAGTTCTCTGTCCCTTTCTATGACCAATATGTCTTCTACTCCGTTTTTCTTGGCTTCTATAGCTGCAGCTAGGCCGGCAGGCCCCCCTCCGATAACAACCAACTCATAGGTCAACATTAAAATTCCCTCACTTTCATAAGTTTATGCCGTGTTCACTCCTTTGTGCTGCCAGATAGTATGTAGGATTCCTTGCCGTCCTTTACAATTTCTGACATATCTTTTCCAAGTTCTCTTGCAAGTATCTCCTGCACTCTTGGTCCGCAAAATCCCCCCTGGCACCTTCCCATACCTGGTCTGCACCTCTTCTTTACCCCATCCACTGTTCTTGCACCTACACTTCTCTTTATGGCATCTACTATTTCGCCTTCTGTGATATTTTCACACCTGCATATAACTCTCCCGTATCTCGGATCATGCTTTATCAATTCCCTTTGTTCACTCTCGTTCAACTCTGAAAATCTCAGCTGTTTTCGTATCGGGTTAAAATCATCTTTTTCCTCTAGGCAGCATCCTGCTTTCCGCAGTAGATCAATAACATATTCTGCTATTGCAGGTGCAGACGAAAGTCCCGGCGACTTGATTCCGGCCACGTTTATAAACCCCTTGGACTGGCTAGACTCCTCTATTATAAAGTCTCCGGTATCGGATTCAGCTCTAAGCCCTGAAAATGTAGTTATCACACTTTCATATGATAAATTAGGACACGATTTCCCACCCATGCTCCTTATGTACTCAAGTCCCTTTGAGGTGGTAGAGGTGTCTCCCCTGTCTTCTATGTCCTCAGCATCAGGCCCTACCAAGAGATTCCCACCTACAGTCGGGACAACGACAACTCCCTTTCCCATTTTACTAGGGCATTGAAATACCACGTTTTTTACCATCCCACCGCTGCTTTTATCCATCACAAAGTACTGACCCCTTCTAGGATTTATTTTAAAAGAAGGTGATGCCACCATTTCATTTATCTTGTCTGCATATACTCCGGCTGAGTTCACCACGAACCTTGCTCTAAAGCATTTTTCATTTTTACAGTTCACCGTGTAAGCGTCTCCCTGTTTTTCCATACTCTCCACTTCGCAGTCAAGGTACAGTTCTACACTATTTTCAACTGCATTTTCAGCCATTGCAACGGCTAGCTCCCACGTTCCAACTATTCCAGCGGTCTTGGCATAGAGTGCCCCAAAAGCCTCACTACTTATGTTGGCTTCCATACTTTTCAGTTTTTCCCTTGTCAGCAACTCCATACCTGGTATCCCGTTTTTAATCCCTCTCTCGTATAGTTTTTGTAAGGTATCCATATCTTCTTGGCAAAAGGCCAGCACAAGAGATCCTGTCCTCTTAAACGGCACGTCCAACTCTTCACATATCTTATCGAACATCGGGTTACCCTTGGCATTGAACCTTGCCATTAAAGACCCGGGTTTTGCATCATAGCCTGCGTGTACTATAGCACTATTTGCTTTTGTAGTCCCATTGGCCACATCGCTGCACTTTTCTATAACCAAAGCTCTCACATTATATCTAGCGAGCTCCCTTGCTATACTGAGACCGACTATCCCTGCACCTATAACGGCTACGTCATACATAACATTACCTCCAGACTGAACGAAATTAATATATACGTAATTTCGTCGATATAGATAAATGTCTTTTTTGAATTAAGTCTAGTTTTCTAAGCATGCCTTTTCCATCCCCACTGTTTTATTCCACTTCCTGTACCCTTCTTCTTTTTTCATATTTGGCATGCTGAGGCAAAATTTTTCCCCCAACTCCCAACACTTTTTCAAAATCCCACAACTAAACCTACCATTATACTTCATAAGATATTCATACACTACTAACCACTTAATTCCTTTTGTTTAAAATCAAATAGCTGCTTTTTTTTAATTTCAATGCGTCTGATACAAAAAATAAATAAAGAGGGGTTTTACCCTCTCTCGATCATAATTTTTTTTCACTCTATAATGTTCGAAAAATAATTAAGATGCAGTTAAGCATCTTAATGTTTTTCAAACTTTTTTCTTCACACAAATAGAATAATATAAAATCTCTCTACTAAAAAACTTTTTAGAAATTAGGTAGGTCGTCTATCTTGTCATAATTTTTTTTCTTTTTGTCTACTGACAAGTGCATCCCGTCTTTCCCATCTACCAAGTATATCTCATTATTTTCCCTTCCCTGGTAAAGAGTGTAAAATCTGTACCCTTTTTTCATGTTTTTTATCACAGCGTCCCTAGTATATATGTTTCCATATTCAGACTGAAGATGAGTTACTACTCCATTTTCTTCTCTTTTCGCTTTAATGTTAACCATATTCATTCCCCCTCATCTCTCTTAAAAGCATCATAATAAAAAATACCCTATTTTCTTTTTTTTGTCAAGTAAGAATTAACTTTTTATTCTTTTGTAAACCTTTGTTTAAATTTATATTTTTTTGTAATTATTTGAGCCTCTTTAATATTAATTCCTTCTTAACTAAATTAAGCCACATTTTTCTTAATTTTTCCTTAACCAAAATTAAAAAACCGGAAATTTATTCCGGTTTTCTCAAATAATTCGTCAATTTATTTTCTTTTTTATTAGTAATATTCTAAAATAAAGTAGCCATTTTTAATATTATTTAAACCACTTTTTCTTTCTCCAACTCATAGCACACCCTCGAAAGGAATAAAACCACATAAAATGGATTTTCTTCTAAAGGAAAATTCAGCTGACAAAAGAGTATTAGTTCAAGAGCGTCTAGGTCTTCCTCGGTTGCATCCTCACACAATTTATAGATTATTTTCTTTATCCTGATAAGATTGTCCACATCAGTAAGTGCCACTTTTATACCCTCTTCTATTATAGGGTTAAGATCGGCATCCATTCCCTCCCTTTTCACCAGGTCTATAGCTTTCTCTATATACTTTTCAAGCGGCACAGGTATCTTATCTATATCGAAATAATCAATTTTCTTTTGGACAAAATCCTGCATTCTCTCTATAGTGTCTTCGATCCCCTCCACCGAAAAGACTTCTATGAGTTTATCATAAGTTCTCTCGAAATGCAGGTTTACTTCGGAACTTGTCTCGTTTAATATGTTTATAAACCCGTCATGCTCTAGATTTTCTATCAGACTTGAAATTATTTTTTTGTCCATTTCCACTTTTTCTTCAAGATCATCTAATGAAAACTTATAGTCCAGGCTCTGATTCTTTATATCAGATGGTATCAAAGTTTTCAATAAGTTAAAAAAAGCCAAAGCTTTTGATCTACTTTTTTCCATTTCTTACTCCCCTTTTCTACTTTATATTTTTAACCTGCTCCCGGCAACATAGAGATGCAAAATGTCGGTTACAACAATAACATATATTTAATTCTGTACATTTTCCTCTTTTTATTTTGAAGGACTTTTACATTTTATCACAACTTAACGCCTAATAAAATAAAAATAATTTTAACTTGCGCCATCTCAATTTCTTTTGGAAAATCCTCCCCTTTTATAATTGCTATGCCGGATCAAATGGGGTATAATAACCTTGGACTTATTAAAAACGGAGGTTTTATTATGAAATTTTTAGGAATAATTCCAGCTAGATACGGTTCCACCAGGTTAGAGGGGAAACCTCTAAAAAAAATAAACGGCCTCACAATGATCGAGTGGGTTTATAAAAGGAGCTGCACATCCAAACTAGACAAAGTTGTTGTAGCCACAGATGACGAAAAGGTGTACAGGGAGGTCCTCTCATTTGGAGGAGAAGCAGTCATGACTTCAAAAGACCACCAGACCGGTACTGACAGGATTGCCGAAGTAGCCAAAAAGTACAACTACGATGTTATCATAAATATACAGGGGGACGAACCCCTTATAGAACCTGATATGATAAACAGCCTCATCACACCATTTTTAGACGAACCAGAGCTAAAAATGGCTACCCTAAAACATAAAATGGGGTCATATGAAGAGGTTGAAAATCCAAACAGCGTGAAGGTTGTGTGTGACAAAGACGATTATGCAATATATTTTTCAAGAAGCCCTATCCCGTATCCAAGGTCTCTTGATATGAAAAATTATTATAAGCACATCGGGATCTACGCATATAAAAGTGACTTCGTAGTGGAATTTTCAAAAATGCACCAGACCCCTCTCGAAATATCAGAATCTCTTGAACAACTTAGGGTTTTAGAAAACGGTTATAAAATAAAAGTCCTCGAAACTCCTTTTAAGATAGTTGGAGTAGACACCCAGGAAGATCTAGAACTGGTAAATAAAATAGTCGCTGAAAAAGGCATAAAAATATGAAAACTACCCTTTAGTGGGTAGTTTTTTTTAATTTGAAGTATAGGAGATGGTTTGTCACAACTAAATTCCCATCACGCGAGTACCTACTCATATATACTTCCTCTATGCTCTTAAGCTTGCCGTATGTAAGTACTTTTTGCTGGTTTTTTGCAGAATTTGCCCCTATGCTTTTTATTGATTTTAAAAAGCTAAAAATATCCTTGTAGGATTCATAGTAGACCTCGTCATCCAAAAGCTCTAAGTCTTGATCGTAAGCAGATATCTCTTTCTGCGACCTAAACTTTTGTGAAAAATCATACTCTTGATCCACCTCATTAAAAGAATCCCTCAACTCTTTATAGGTACCTTGAGCAAAAATTGAAAAGACCAGCTGACCACCATCTGCTAACTGGTTTTTCAGATTCTTTATACTTTTCTCGAGATCGTTAAACCACTGGAAGCTAGCATTGGATACTATGAGATCGTATTTTTTTGTAAAATTGCAGTCTTCGGCATCACCTAAAAAATACTCTATGTTTTTATAGCTTTTAAATTTTTCCCTAGTGTAATCTAGCATCTCCTCTGATATATCTATCAAATGAATTTCAGAATGAGGAAATTTTTCAAGTAAGTATTCTGTAAAAATTCCTGTTCCGCTACCTACTTCAAGTATATTAAGCTTTTTGTCGCTGCCATCTATAAAACTTTCTAGTACAAAAGCCATGTGTCTCTGGACTTTTGCGTACTCATCATAGGTTTTTGCACCCCTAGAAAAATTCTTTTTCACTTTTTCTTTAATTATCATTCAAATAACCTCTAATCAATCTTATCACTTCGTCGTGAGCCTCGTAAAATACATTGTGCCCACAGTCGAGCTCTTCTAAAATATAAGTAACTGGAATACTTTCCAACATTATTAAGGAGTTTTCCCTGCTTATAACCTGATCCTGCTTACCTATAATCACAAAGGGGATTAAATCCCTGTTTAATGAACTGTACCCTTCCACCTTCTCGTGTAAAAGATATTTCAATCCATCCATAAGGTATTCATCGCTCAACTTAGAAATCTCATCAAAATAACTTTTTATATAGGCTTTAAATTTATCCTGTTTATAAAAATTAAGTGCCAGAAAATCCATCAGGCACTGCTTTTTATCTCTTATCAGGTTTTTCATCATTTTTCTCACTAACACCGGATTTGTTGTCAAACAAAACTCGTTTGTTGGACATGCTAATATCAATTTTTCCACACGGTTTTTAGATATAAATTTTTGGGCTTGCAGAGTTCCCATAGACCACGACAGCACAAAAAGTCTGTCCTCTCCAGGCTTATACCCAACACAGTTTAGTCTGCCATCAATTTCATTTAAATCAAAGGTATCTACATATACAATTTTTTCAAAACTCATCCCAAGGGTTTTATATAGACTTTTTGTACTAGCCCACCCAGGGAATACCACCAGTATGTCCAAATCAATGCACCTATTTCTCTACGATGAAGGCAACAAATTTTAACGGAGTTTCTCCGGTATTTTTCAATGAGTGCCCCTGCCCGTCTCTTGTGTAAAGAAGATCCCCTTCAGCAACTTCTTTTTCTTCCCCATTGTCATTTGCCACACCCTTACCAGCTAAGATCAGGTATATCTCCTCATCACCTATGTGCTCATGGTAGCCCACTTCAGCTCCCACCTGCAGATCATTTATATAAAAACCCTTTAAGCTGTTTGAAAGGTCTTCCCCATCTAGGTATCTAAAGCCCTCTATCAAACCCTTGCCACCTCTAGGGTTTTCCGTAATTATTTTAAATGTTTTTTCTTTTTTTACCAACAAGTCTATCACCCCATAATTATTTTAAGTATAGTTTCTTTTCTAGTATAAACTTCTCTACCTCTTCGTGTACGAAGTATTTTATACCCTTACCTTCTTCTAGCCTCTCCCTTATTTTTCCAGAACTTATCTCTAACTCGGGGCTATTCAAAACAATTATGTTTTTATGCCTGCTTTCATACCCTATTTTTTCTCTTTTTAGCACAATAAACTTAGTCATCTCAATCATTTTTTTGTAGTTTTTCCAAGTATGCAGGTAGTCTGCAGAATCCTCGCCTATTATTTCATAAAACTCATACCCTGGATAAAGGTTTATTAGTTTTACCAGAGTATCATATGTGTAGTTTGTTTTTTTCTCTCTTATCTCTATATCCAAAACCTCGAAGTTTTCGTTTGTGGAGCAGGCCCTCTTTACCATTTCAAAACGGTATTCTGGGCTTACCAGATCATTGTCTCTGTGACTGGGGATTCCAACTGGTATAAAAAATATCTTGTCTAGCTTCATCTCTTCCCGTACATACTCAGCGATTAGAAGATGTCCGGTATGGATCGGATTAAAACTGCCCCCATATATCCCTACCCTCATATCTCTATACCCGCCATTACTTCCACCAGTTCTTCTTGGCTCTCTATGGTGAGGATGTTTTCTCTGAAGTCCCTGTTCCTAAAAACAGCAGTCAATTTTGATAAGAGTTTTAAATATTCTGAGTTTTTATCTTTTGGTGATCCCAAAAGTATGACTATTTTTGCCAGCTCACCATCTGGTGTATTAAATTCTATAGGGTATTTTAGTACTGCCAGTGCTATTACTATCTCATCAAGATCCTCACACCTTGCATGCGGTATAACTATCCCCATACCTATCCCAGTAGTCCCTATTTCTTCTCTCTCCATTACTTTTTTAAGAAATCCCTCTTTGGAGTTGACATACTTAGTATTTTCAGATACCAAGTCTACCATTTCTTTTATTATCTGATTTTTATTCAATTTTTCCGTCTCTAATATTATCAACCTGTTGTTCAAATAATCTAACATACCCATTCTCCCTATTACCTATATTTTTTTAACAGTACGTCAAGTATAATCTCTTCCTCTTCCGACAAAGGTTTACCTTCCAAATGCAAAAGTTCATTAAAATATTTTTCAGCCATGAATATGAACTTGTCTTCATTCTTATAGTCATACTTATTTAAAATATAGATATATATTAAAAGATTTAGCCCCTCTGGACTTTTTAATTTGCTAATATTTTCAATTATTTTTTCGGCTAATTCTTTTTTAGTAATGCTCGACCTACTTGAATTTTCATAGCAGCCAAAGCTACTCTTTTTACTGCTTATGTACAACAGCGCCACTTGTAGTACCTTGTCCAAGTCATCTTTACCAAAATCACCTGCTAAAAAATTTTCAAGTGAATAAGCCATTATTTGTTTTTGACTTGAAATATCTTCCATAAGGACATAAGAAAACAAAAGCTTCAAAAACTCATTTTTATCCCTAAGCATCAATTCCTTTGAGTATTTAACGGAAAAGATGTCATTTGAATTTGCCAGCAATTTATAATAATTTTTTATCAAACTAACCATAGGCTTATTTGACATCCTATCTATCTTTTTGAGCTTTATTTTTTCAGCTGGCTCACAAAGCTTGTCTACGAGGATTCTTATAACATTTTCTGTATTTTCAGGATTATCCTTTAAAGCTGATAAAAGTGGCAGAGCAAAATTCATGGCTTTTCTTTTTATCACTCCATTTTCATCTATTGTAAAATAACTCCTTTTATTTATGAACTCACTAAATGTATCTGTTAAGGCTATGAGTCCATTATTATCATAAATTTTATAGAAAAAATCATAGTCTTTTCCTCTTATTGCTTCTAAAATATTATCCATTCTTCCTCCATGTCTAGTCTAGCTCTGATTCAAAAGATTGTCTTCTAGTATCTTAAACTCTATCTTAAGAACATATATATTTTCTAAATCCATGTCCATAGGAAGTTTCACCAGATCCTTTTCTGTTGTTATTATAAGATCTGCCTTCATATCTTCCGCTCGTCTTTTTATTTTAATTAAATCTTCTTTTTTAAAACTATAGTGGTCCATAAAGTCTACCCTTTCTGTTGCCTTAGGGTCTAAACTTATAACGGTCTTTTCGAAATTCAAAGGGTTGGCTAACCCTGAAAAAAGGAGCACTCTCTGCCCTTTTACCCAAAATAATGGTTTCAGGTTACCATTTATATCAGAAAGTGATACTACACTGTGCTTTGCTATAGATATATTCTTATCATATGCCATAAGCTTCTTTTTTATGTTCTTAAGCTCGCTAGAGCTCACTAGATCAGATTTCGTTATTATAAACTCCTTTGCCCTTTTAAGACCTTTTATATCCTCTCTAAGTGTCCCTTTAGGCAATAAGGCCCCGCCACCAAATGGATTTGTAGCATCTATAAGAACGATATCTCTGTTCCTATTAAGTTTTCGATGCTGAAACCCATCATCTAGTATAATTGTATCCACTCCAAATTCTTCAACTGCAAGCTTGCAAGCCTTGTATCTATTTCTACCTACAATTATTGGGACCTTGCAATTCACGGCATGTAAAAAAGGTTCATCCCCGCTCTCTTTTGCGGTGGTAAAAATTTTTTCTCCATCGCTCACTATGAGAGGGTCCTTTTTTCTTTTTCCCCTGTATCCCCTCGAAACTATAGCTACATTTTTACCTGCACTTGAATATTTTTTTGTGAAATATTGAACAGCCGGAGTTTTTCCAGTTCCCCCGACAGTTATATTCCCTATACAGGTAATTTTCACTCCCTCTATGCTCCTAGCTTTTAGTATGCCAAAATCATAAAGTTTATTCCTAAAACTAGTAATTATATAGTATATAAACGCTAATAGTCCCATTTTTACCTCTCAGTAAATATTTTTTTTCTTACCCTGTTTATCGCTGCTGCCACCTCGTATTTCCTGGCAAAAGCCAGTCCTCCGCTTTTTACTCCCAAATAAGAGCTTATACTTACCTTATCCATTTCTTTTTCAAATCTATCTATAACTTCCCTGAAAGTCATTTTTTTCAATTCTTCATATTTAAAAAGCTTTTTTATTACTTCTCCTATGAACCTAACTTGTCCCTCTTCTATGAGTTGCTCCACACTTCTTAGGTCTACCCCTTCTCTTCCAAGGATTAACTCATCTAAACTCCTATTTTTTATCTTTGTCCTGGGGTCACTCAATAGCTCTCTGCAAGATTTCTCGGCCAGAGCCCTATACTTTACCCCAAACTCATCGTCATCTAATTTTAGGTGCTCTCTTTTATATCTAGCTGATATATCTCTCGCTATCTTTGTGACATCATTTATTCTATATTCATCCAGCATAAGCACTCTGTCAGCCACGTCAAAATAATCCCCAAGACCTCCCACAACAACTATCACCGACACCCCTGCAGTATTTTTCAGGGCATTTATCTTTTCTATGAAAGGAGTAATGGGCTCCTTATCTTTCGAAATTAATTCATGTATTTTTACATCCCTTACCATAAAGTTGGTGGCACATGTATCCTCATCTATCAGGAGGAGCTTAGATCCTGACTCTACTGCTTCCATTATGTTGCATGCTTGCGATGTCGAGCCGCTGGCATTTTCCGTATAAAATGATGTGGTTCCTTTGGCAAAAGGCAGATTATTTATAAAGTTGCTTATATTTACATTCTGTATGCTTCTTCCATCCTCAGCCCTTATCTTAAAAGCGCTTGGATCGGTAAGCACAAACTCCCTTCCGTCTCCGGGTATGTGGTTGTACACCCCTTTTTCAATTGCATTCAGCAAGGTTGATTTCCCATGAAATCCACCGCCAGTTATAAGAGTAACCCCTTTTCTTATAGCCATCCCCTGCAGTGCTTTGCCGTTTGGGAGCTCTATTGTGTATTTCAAGTTTTCTGGACTCTTAAATCTTACGGCCTGCTTCATGGGCCTGTCATCTATTGAGCTGACTCTCGCCAGCACAGCTTCATTTGCCACAAAAGATACTATTCCCTCTTTTTCCATCTCATTTCTTATGTAGTCCGCCATCTCATTTGTATCAACTTGCTTTTTAAGAGAGCCCATCCCCACATTTTCTGCTTTCAAGCACAAGGCTATCTTAGGAAGCTCCTGAAATATCATCTCTATTGCAGCTTTTGCTAGTATTCTTCTGCCAGCAGCTGGAAGACCCAAATAAAATTTTATGTTCAGAGTATCTCCATCTACTTCGGCAGCACTTCTTTTAAGTATCTCCTGCTTTGGCTGATATACAGATATAAGACCGCTTTTCCCACTGCCCTTTTTCTTCCCAGCCCTTTCCCACACACTTTTAGAAAACCTTCTTAACATATAGTCTTCAAAAGCC
>QKCP01000026.1 GCA_003246855.1 Ilyobacter polytropus | reverse complement strand
CAAAAACCAAATTAAATCAAAAAAAGAAAATAGAAAAAACCAAAATAAACCAATAAAAACCAAAAAAAGAAAACAAAAAAATAAAAAAACCAAAAAAAATCAAAAAAAATTTGGTTTTTTGAGAAACATAAATTATAATCAATAACATGGAAGGTGGTTGAGATAATTTTTAAACAAAAAAAATCAAAAATTAATCACGGTTCAAATCAGGAGGGGTAAAATGAAAGAATTTAAGCCAGTAACTGCTATAACTATGGGCGATCCGGCGGGGATAGGACCTGAAATAGTGCTAAGAATGATGACTGAAGAAGAACTTTATGATGAATGTAAACCGTTTATTATAGGCAGTATACCGATGTTAAAAAGAGCAGAGAAATGTATTGGATTAAATGAAAGTATTGTTTATAACAAAATATCAGACCCGAGTGAAGGGAAATATATACATGGTGTAGTCGATGTACTTGAAACAGGGGATTACGATTGCGATTCAATAGTGTTTGGAGAGATACAAGAATTAGCCGGGAAAATGAGTGTAGATTATATTATGAAATCTATAGAACTTGGCCAACAAGGGAAAATAGATGCCGTTTCTACAGCACCTATACATAAAAGATCTATAAAAAAAGCTGGAATATCTCAAGCAGGTCATACCGAGATATACCAAGATGAAACAGGATCTGAGTATGCACTAACGATGTTTTCTGTACATAAAATGAGAGTATTCTTTGTAAGTAGGCATATGGCATTAAAAGATGCTTGTGATTTTGCTTCAAGAGAAATTGTGCTTGAAACAGTAAAAAATATAGATAAAGAATTTAGAAAATTGAATTTTAAAAATCCACTAATTGCTGTGGCGGCTTTAAATCCACACGGTGGAGACGATGGACTGTTTGGAAGGGAGGAGATAGAACAATTGATACCTGCCTGTGAAGATGCAAAAGAAATAGGGATTAATGTTGTAGGTCCTTTACCTGCAGATTCAATTTTTTATAAGGGTAAGGAGGGGAAATTCGATGCGATTTTATCCTTATATCATGATCAAGGACATATAGCCTGTAAAACTTATGATTTTGAAAAATCAGTAACGATAACTTTTGGATTACCTTTTATGAGAAGTTCTGTAGACCATGGAACTGCGTTTGATATTGCAGGTAAGGGAATAGCGCAATCGGTTAGCATGCTAGAGTCTACTAAAGTTGTATCTCAATATGCTAAATTAAAAAATATGGAGGTAAGATAGATGCCATTAATAGGAGCTATTGCAGATGATTTGACAGGAGCTACCACGGTTGGAGTATTGTTATCGAGATCTGGAGTAAAAACAGCAGCTATTTTTGGTAATACTGGATTTGAAAATAGAGATAGTTTATCTAAATATGATGGATTAATTATTAGTAGTGATAGCAGGGCACTTTCGAAAGAGTTTGCATATAAAGAAGTTCAGAAAGCTACTAAAAATTTAAAAGCTTTAGGAATAGCTCAATTTTCAAAACGTACGGATACTACATTAAGAGGTCAAATTGGATCTGAAATAGATGCTATGCTCGATGAGTTAGGAGAAGAGTATGTGGCTATAATGGTGCCGGCAATGCCAAAATCCAGAAGAATTATGGTAGGGGGATTTTCTTTAATCGAAGGGGTTCCGTTAATAAAAACTCAGGTTTTTAATGATGTAAAAACTCCTGTAAGAGAAAACTATATACCAAAACTTATTGCCCAGCAATCAAAAAATAAAGTTGGACTTATAACTATAGAATCTGTTTTGGCAGGAGAAGATAGCCTGAAAAAAGCTCTAGTAGAAGCCAGGGCAGACAATAACAGAATAATACTTATAGATGCGATAACAGATGAAGATATAGATGTTATCTCGAAAGTACTAGTTGAATTACAATGGAATGTATTGTCTGTTGACCCGGGGGCATTGACAGAAAAATTAGCTCTATATCGTAAAATTGATAAAAAATCAAAATTTGAGAAAGCTGTAGAAAATATAACTAAAAATACTAATAAAGAAACAGATAAAATTGTAATAATTGCAGCAGGGAGTGCTACTGAAGTAACTAAAAAACAGATGGAAAGTTTATGTACCGATACTAAGAATAGAAGAATACACATAGATGCTATTCAACTTATATTAAATGCAGAAGATGCTGTTCCAGATGCTCTTGTAAAAATAACAGATGAAATACAAAAACATCCTGATATGAAATCTATACTCATTGAAACTGCTCTTGAGGGTGAAAGGATAAACCTAGATTTAACAGATAAAAAATATAATTTTAAGAGTGGGGAAAGCTCAGATCGTATAAATAAGGCTTTAGGGGAGATAGTAGCAAAACTTATTCAAGCTCTTGGAAAAGAAAAAATAGCGGGTTTGTATATGACAGGCGGAGACACAATGGCCAACGTATGCTCTAGACTTGATGTGAATTGCATAGAACTTATTGATTATGTTATACCCCAGACGGATATAGGGAGATTTGTGGACGGTGAATATAAGGATATGTTTTTTATTTGCAAGGGAGGCATGACAGGAAATGACGATATCGTTTGCGAAATTGTAGATAGGTTATTTAACGAATCGCAGAGAGGAATAGAGTTATGAGAAAAAAAATAGTTGGAGCAAGTTGGAAGATGCATGTCAACACAATTAAAGAAGGGGTTAGTCTAGCTGAAGGGATAAATAACGAAGTCGGGAATATAGAAGATTTAGATATATTTATACTTCCATCCTTTCCTTTAATACACGGTGTATCAGAAATATTTAAAAGTGGAAATATTGGTTGGGGTGCTCAAAATATATGTTTTGAAAAAAAAGGAGCATATACAGGAGAAGTTCCTGCAGAAATGTTAAAAGAACTAGGCTGCAAATACATTGAATTGGCACATGCTGAAAGAAAAAAATATTTTAATGAAACCGATTATAGAGTCAACCAAAAAATAAAAATATGTGAAGAATTTGATTTTATACCTGTTGTATGTATAGGGGAAACTGAGGATGATCTAAATTCTGGAAAAGAAAAAGAGGCACTCAAAACACAAATTTTAGATATGTTAGACGGAGTTCAAAATGATTTCAAAAAAAAGATAATACTAGCTTACGAACCTGTATGGGCAATTGGTAAAAGTGAAACTGCAGGTTTGGATTATATAAGTAAAATGCATAGTTTTATACGTGATATAGTAAAAGAAAATTGTGGAGAAGATGTATCGAAGCATATAAGAATAATTTATGGAGGATCTGTTAATCCTGAAACCTCTGATGAATTATTGGCATTAGATAACGTAGATGGAGTTTTTATAGGAAGATTTGGGTTAAATTCAGTTAATTTCAAAAAAATAACAGATAGTGCATTAAAAAATAAATAGGGGGGGATTTTATGAAAATTGCAATTGGATGTGACGAAGCAGCATTTGAATTAAAAGAGATATTAAAAAAATACCTAAATGATAACGGGGTTGACGTTATGGATTTTGGGACAAAGACAAAAGAAGAGACCGTTTTATATCCTAATGTAGCACTTGATGTGGCCAATGCTGTAGCGGATAAAGAATGCGAAAGGGGAGTGCTTCTTTGTGGTACTGGCATAGGTATGGCAATAACGGCTAATAAGGTAAGAGGTATAAGAGCAGCAGTTTGCCATGACCCGTATTCAGCAGAAAGATCAAGGAAAAGTAATGACGCACAAATACTGGCTATGGGAGCAAGAATAGTAGCTCCTGAACTAGCTAAATATCTTGTTGACATATGGTTGAAATGTGATTTTGCAGGAGCGGGGTCAACTGAGAAAGTAGAGAGAATAAAAGAATATGAAAATTGCTGCAATGTAGACAGGGCAATGTAAATTTATTAGAAATAACCGCACCTGAAGTCGTTTGGGAATTATTTTTAATGTCTTTTTATAATAGAGGAGGACAAATGAAAATTTTAAATAAACTTCAAAAAATGCCTGGAGGATTAGTAATTGTACCATTAATATTAGCAGTTTTTATAAAAAGTGTTTTCCCTTCATTCTTTGAAATAGGAGGATTTACTACAGGATTATTTAAAAATGGTCAACCTGCGATGATGGGTCTGTTTCTTATATTATGTGGATCAGCTATAGATGTGAAACAAGTTGGGATGCCCCTCTACAAAGGTAGCATACTAACAGGAATGAAATTTATTTTAGGGATATTATTAGGTTTAACAGTAGCTAAATTCTTCGGGCCTTCAGGGTGGATGGGACTTACACCGATGGTAATTATAGCTGCTATTACAAATTCAAACGGTTCATTGTACATCTCATTGTCTTCACAATTCGGTAAACCAACAGATACAGGAGCAATTTCTATACTATCTTTAAACGATGGACCTTTCTTTACCCTTGTAGCTTTAGGAGCTACTGGACTTGCAACAATTCCTTTTAAAGCACTTATAGCTACGATTATACCTCTAATCATAGGATTTGTATGGGGAAATCTTGACCAAGATTTTAGAGAAGTGTGTAAAAAAGCTCAACCGATAGTTACATTCTTTATGACAATTGCCATAGGATCGGGTACTAATTTATCTACTCTTGTAACGGCAGGAGCATCAGGAGTTATTTTAGGATTAATATCAGCAGCTACAGGGTTCCTTTTCTTTTACTTATATAACATGCTACTTAAAAAAGAGGAAAGAAGTGCAATGGGGGCTGCTATAGGTACAACGGCTCTTAATTCCGCAATGACTCCGTCTGTTATAGCTGAAGCAGATGTTTCAATGGCGCCTTATGCACCACTGGCAACAGCTCAGTGTGCAACGGCTTCCATAATAACTTTATTTTTATGCCCATTCATAGTAGCATTTTTAGATGGACGGATGAAGAAGAAACTGGCCCTTGAGGACGCTGTCAAAGAATCTATTAGTGTTTAGGAGGGAATTATGAATGTTTTAGTGGCGCAGTCTGGTGGACCTACTTCTGCAATAAATGCTACAGTTGTAGGCATACTAGAAATGGCTAAATTAAATAAAAATATTGATAAAGTATATGGAGCATTAAACGGAATAGAAGGTGTTTTAAAAAATGATTTTATTGAAATGAATAAAGTTATTTGCAATGATAATGATTTAGAGCTGCTACTTCATACTCCAGCAGCAGCTCTTGGATCGTGTAGGTTTAAACTTCCCGAAAATATTCAGGAAGACAAGCTATATCCGCAGATAATAGAAATATTAAGGAGCAAAGATATAAATTACTTTATTTATATCGGCGGAAATGATTCTATGGATACAGTAAAAAAATTATCTAAATATTGTGAACTTAAAAATATTAAAGATATAAAATTTATCGGGGCGCCAAAAACTATTGATAATGATCTAGAGGGAACGGATCACTGTCCTGGATTTGGTTCTGCTGCAAAATATATCGCAACAACTTTTGTTGAACTTGAAAAAGACTGTTCTGTTTACAATACCCCTTCTGTAACTATTGTAGAAATTATGGGTAGAAATACAGGGTGGCTAACAGCTTCTTCGGCTTTGGCAAGAGTAAATGGAGGGAAAGGTCCAAATTTAATATATCTTTGTGAAATCCCATTTGACGAAGATAAATTTCTTATAGATTTAAATAAGGAGCTCACTTTTGGGAAACCTATATTAATAGCAGTAAGTGAAGGGTTAAAAAATAAAGAAGGAGAATATTTATCGGTAGTTAAAGATGGTTCTTTGGATGCTTTTGGTCATAAATTTATTTCTGGAACAGGTAAATATTTAGAAAGTTTAGTTAGAAAAAATATAGGAGGCAAAGTAAGATCTATAGAATTGAATTTGATGCAACGTTGTTCTGGCCATATATCAAGTAAAACAGATCTCAATGAATCGAAATTGTTGGGGAAAAAATCTTTACAAGCAGCCTTGGAAGGACAAAGTGGTAAGATGGTGGGAATAAAAAGAATGAGTAACTTGCCATATTCTGTAGATTTTATTATTTCAGATATTGAAAATATAGCTAATTTCGAAAAAAAGGTGCCAATCTCATGGATAGCTGATTCAAAAAATGATGTAAGACCAGAGATAATAGATTACATGAAGCCTTTAATTGAAGGTGAGATAAATTTAAGCTATAGAAACGGTATTCCAAATTATATTAATTTGTATTAAAGGAAGGAAAACTATGGTGAACTCATTAAACGGAAAAGCAAATAACATTAGAAAAAGTATTATTCAAATGATCTGTTCTGCAAAATCAGGTCATCCTGGAGGTTCGTTATCTTCAACCGACATCGTAACAACCTTGTATTTTCATGAAATGAACATCGATCCTAAAAATCCTAAGATGGAGAATAGGGACAGGTTCATTTTAAGTAAAGGGCATGTAGCGCCACTTTTATATGCAACACTTGCGGAAAGAGGTTATTTTGATAAAAGCGAGCTTTGGAATCTAAGAAAGTTTGGTGCCATGCTTCAAGGGCATCCTGATATGAAAAAGGTACCTGGCGTGGAGATTTCCAGCGGTTCACTTGGGCAGGGACTTTCAGTAGCAAACGGGATGGCATTATCAGCCAAAATATATGGGAAAAACTACAGGTCTTATGTACTGATGGGAGACGGAGAACTTCAAGAAGGGCAAGTGTGGGAAGCTGCAATGACAGCTGCACATTATAAATTAGATAATGTTGTTGCGTTTGTAGATTTTAATAATCTTCAAATAGATGGTAATGTTGAAGATATAATGGGGATAGAACCGCTAGACAAAAAATGGGAAAGCTTTGGGTGGAATGTAATAAAAATAGACGGTCACGATTTCAAACAAATAATTTCTGCCCTAAGTGATGCCAGGAAGACAAAAGGAAAGCCAACCCTTATATTATCTAAAACCACTAAAGGTAAAGGGGTATCTTTTATGGAAAACGTATGTGAATTCCATGGAGTAGCGCCTACTGAGGAAGAAGCACAGAAAGCAATAAGAGAACTTGAATTAGTTGAACAGATAGAGTTGTAAAAATAACGGAGGTTAATGCAGATGAAAAAAGCTACCAGACAAGCCTACGGTGAAACTTTGGCCAGGCTAGGCAGAGAAAATAAAGATGTGGTTGTTTTGGATGCGGATCTTTCAAAATCTACAAAGACCGCTATATTTCAAAAAGAATTTCCGGAAAGACACATAAATATCGGTATCTCGGAAGCTGACCTTATAGGTACAGCAGCCGGGTTTGCTACAACAGGTAAAATTGCTTTCGCTTCGACGTTTGCCGTATTTGCTACAGGAAGGGCATTTGAACAGATAAGAAACACAGTGGCTTACGCCAATCTCAACGTAAAAGTATGTGCAACGCATGCTGGGATAACTGTGGGAGAGGACGGTGGATCCCACCAGTCAATAGAGGATATCTCCCTTATGAGATCAATACCTGGAATGACAGTACTGTCTCCTGCCGATGCGACAGAAGCTGAGAAAATGGTGTTTGCGGCAGCCCAGTATAACGGGCCTGTATATATCAGGTTTGGAAGATTGAATACCCCTGTGCTTTTTGACGAATCATATGATTTTAAAATAGGTAAGATAAATACTATAAGGGATGGAGGTGATGTGACAATAGCCGCAACAGGAATGTTGGTTGCGGAAGCGATGGAGGCAGCGAAAAAACTTAAAGAAGAAGGGATATCAGCGAGAGTTTTAAATGTTGGAACCATAAAACCTCTTGATAAAGATGCTATTCTTAAGGCAGCAAAGGAAACCAAGTTTATATTGACAGCAGAGGAGCACTCTGTGATAGGAGGATTGGGGAGCGCTGTATCCGAATACCTTTCGGAAATTTATCCGACAAAAGTAGTGAAAATAGGGATAAACGATCAGTTTGGCCAAAGTGGTGATGGGGCGGAGCTGATGAAATTTTACGGCTTGAGTTCTGAAAATATAGTTGAAAAAATAAAAAGTGGATGTAAATACATGGAATAAAATTCTGTTATCAGCTAGAATTTGTTAGTTTATATTAACTTTACTGGACTGCGCAGATAGGAGAATGCATTCTGTGTTTATTTTTGAAATACTATAAAAAGTTACACTTTGAAAAAAATGACCATCGAATTAAATATACAGCAACTTCAGGGCAGGGTGAAATTCCCGACCGGTGGTAAAGTCCGCGAATCCCATTATGGGATTGATCTGGTTATATCCCAGAACCGACAGTATAGTCTGGATGAAAGAAGTCAAAATATTAGTCGTATTGTCAGCGACTAATATTTTGTGACGTACGCCCGAAGTTTATACTTCGGGCTTTTTTATTAAATTTTTTAAAGACTTCGGGAGGGTAAAATTATGTTGGACAGGATAGAAGATGCGATTTTAGATATAAAGGAAGGTAAAATGGTAGTGGTAGTAGATGACGAAAATAGAGAGAATGAAGGGGACGTTATGCTTGCAGGGGAAAAAGTTTCCTATGATGCAATAAATTTTATGGCAAAATACTGCAGGGGCCTTATTTGTGTACCTATAAGCGATGAAAGGGCAAAAGAACTTGAACTTGGGCAAATGGTTCATCAAAATACAGACACTCACGGGACTGCATTTACTGTGTCGGTCGATTCTTTGGATGGGACTACAACCGGTATATCAATAGGTGATCGTGTAAAGACAATAGAGGACTTGGGGAACACAAATAAGACTGGAAATGATTTTAAAAAACCTGGACATATTTTTCCGCTTGTCGCAAAAAAAGGAGGAGTTCTTGTAAGAGAGGGGCATACTGAGGCAGCAGTTGATTTGCCTAGACTTGCAGGCCTTAAACCGTATGGGGTAATATGCGAGATATTAAAGGAGGATGGAACGATGGCAAGACTTGATGATTTGAAAGTTTTTGCAAATGAGCATGGACTTAAAATAATAAGCATAGAAGATCTTGTTATGTACAGGAAGAATCATGATAAGCTCGTTTAAAGAGTTATTGATGTAAAAATTCTACAAAGTAAGTAATAATTAAGGTAAATAATTAATAGAATAGGTCTTTTGATGAGGAAAGGTTGGAAGTTCTGTGCTTCGATTTTTAAATAAAGCCATAGAACTTCCTATAAATTAGAGAGTATGCAACTTTTAA
>QKCP01000114.1 GCA_003246855.1 Ilyobacter polytropus | reverse complement strand
ACTCGAACTCGCGACATCTTGCGTGACAGGCAAGCACTCTAACCAACTGAGCTACACCCCCATATGTATGGTGGTCGCAACAGGACTTGAACCTGTGACCCCCTGCTTGTAAGGCAGGTGCTCTCCCAACTGAGCTATGCGACCAATTTTGTACGCGCATAAGACATGAAACTTAAGACAAATAAGTCGGTCTTTAGAGGTTACCCTCCCCACGGCGACAAGAAGAATAATATCATATATTGTTTTTGGTGTCAACACTTTTTTATTTTATTTTGAGACAGATAATTTTTACCCTGAACTATGTCCCTGAGTTTTAACTCCCTGTTTATTTTATTTAGCACAGTTTTTTTGTTAAGGCTCCATAAAGGGGCGAAAAGGGTAGACCTGTTGCCATCTCCGGTAAGCCTGTGGATTACTACTTCCGGGTTTAAATATGAGATCAAATTTACCACAATATCCACATATTCATCCATTTCTGGCAGCTTGAAAGGGGAGTTCTGGTAATACTCATAAAGACTGGTATCTTTTATTATGTGTAGGAGATGAAATTTGACCCCCCACACTCCAATATCTGAGATATGCTTTACGCTTTCTAGCATATCGTCTATGCTTTCGCCTGGGAGCCCTACTATCAGGTGGGCAACTGTTTTTATGCCCAGAGAATTCAAGTTTTTTACAGACTCGTCAAAAGTTTTCAAAGGGTATCCCCTGTTTATGAAGGCGGCGGTTTCGTCGTTTGTTGTCTGTAGCCCGAGTTCTAACCAGAGAAAGGTTCTTTTGTTCAACTCTTCTAACAGTTCCAGCACATCATTGCCGAGGCAGTCTGGCCTGGTAGAAATGGCAAGACCAATAATTTTAGGGTGTGCAAGGGCTTCGGTGAAAATTTTTCTCAAGTAATCCACCTCTCCATAAGTGTTGGTGAAGTTTTGGAAATAGGCTATGTATTTCCCGTCAGGAAATTTGTTTTTTAACAGATCTATTTGCTCTTCTATCTGCTGATTTATATCTTTTCCTCTCGTTCCTGCAAAATCACCACTTCCAGTTTCGTTGCAGAAGATACAGCCGCTGTTACTGAGGGTACCGTCCCTGTTTGGGCACGTAAAGCCGGCATCTAAAGAGACCTTCATTATTTTTTCCCCGAATATATTTTTCAATTGGTAGCTCAAGCTGTTGAACCTTTTATCCCCCCACATGAGGACCTCCCTATTAAAATCAGTTTAATTTATGATAAAAAATGTTTTTTAAAATTTAGACTAGCTTGTCTTCTTATAAAAATACAGTTTTTTATATGCTGGAATATTTTTGAAATTTTGTAAATGAATCCCGGCAGAAGTTAAATTATAGCAAAAACGTACAAAAAATAAAAGGCGGGAATCCGCCTTTTTAAGATTTTTTATTTTCTTTTTCATCTTCTTTTTTAGGAGAAGAATTTTGTACCATTTTTACGATGGCATTGAAAAATCCTGTTGCCCTGTTCATATTACTTCTAAAGAACATATCCTTTTCGTCTACCTCTAGCCTCAGAAAATTTATAGTGTGGTCTGGGTATTTAGAGTCATCTACTATAACTCTTATATCTATAGACGCCTCTTTTTTACCCTTGAGTTCAGGAATTCTCTCGTCGAATAATTCAGGCCTTACCTCTCTTGTTGCCTGCAAAAGAGCTTTCCCTTCTTCATCTTGTCTTGACTCAGAATTTACCATTACGCCGTTTTTAAAGGCTTGTACTTCTAATATGTCCTTGTAGGAATAGGTTTTTCCAATTGTTTTATACTGGTCGTTTTCTACTGTTACAAAAGCTATCTGGTTGTCTCCTATTAAGATACCTTCCTTGCCTTTCACTATTTGTCTTTGTTTTACTTTAAAATCTAAGAAGCTTGACTTGAGCTTGACTTCTCTTTTTTCATTTTTAGATTGCTTTACAAAAAACGGAATTAAAATTATAAGACTCATTATCATCAAAATAAAAAAAAACATTGCTACCTCCAAATAATTGTTTGAATAAATTATATAATATAATCAAGATTTATACAAGGGAATATATATATTTTTAGAAAAAATGACCTTAAATAGAATTAAAAATACCATTTTTGAAACGGAAGTGGATGAAATGATTAAAATTTTGTTTCTGTAAGATTCTTTCTATATCTTTGCGGCAGCATCTTTTTTTGAAGTTTTAGGTTTTTTCTCTCCTCTATGGTAGTGTTTGAAAAGTATTCCTTCCAAAGATTTTGATTAAAAGCTTCTTCATCTGAAACTAAACAGCTCTTTACCAAATCCGTTTTTAAGAATTCAATATTTCCGTTCTTACTAGAAATAGCGTAACCTCTATTTTTATCCTGTATAGTCCAATTTTTTCCTTTAAATCTTCTATTGAAGTGTCCTGCGATTATTGACAGTACATCATATTTTGGTTCTACTACCGAATACAGTACCCCTTCTTCTGTCTCCTCGAACCTTATAAAACCTTGACAACGGTGACACTCTCTTCCAACGGCCGAGGCTATTTTTATCACCCGCATAGTCACATCTTCTTCTTTTTTAGTTTTATCGGGTTTTAGAGTCTGGACTATATACTCTAAAAGTAAGTCTTCCACACCATCTAACCTGGAATGAAAGGCGTAAAAAACCCTTTGAAGAACCTTACCTTTATCGAATAAGGCTAGTTTTTTGGACACTTTTCGGCACCTCCAGAGCTCTGTGGGTATATGTTTTACTTGAAAAAGTGTGGGCTTAGTCTGGTTCATTATTCTGCAAACAGGGAGCTTGTCTAAAAAAATCTGATAAACTGTGCACAAAAAACCATTGAAACTACCATCATAAGAATAGTACAGCATATTATCCCCTCCTTTAAAAAAGCTGTAGCTGTTTGTGTTTTTTCTCAGATAACAACCTCATCAGTTCTGTTTGTGCGGGGATGCTTCCCATGAGCTTACCGCTGCAAGTTATGAAATATTTTGCCCTTTTAAGTGCCACGCCCATTTTTTTCAAATTTTCGAAGTTAAGCGGGAACTGCCTTCGGTATTGTACTATTTTAAGGGCTGACCTTATGCCTATTCCCGGGACTCTAAGGAGCATCTCGTAATCGGACCGGTTTATGTCTATAGGGAAAAAATCTAAGTTCCTAAGCGCCCAGCTGACTTTTGGGTCATACTCTTTCTCCAAAAATGGAGAAGAATCATTCAAAATTTCAGAGACTGAAAATCCGTAAAAACGCAGAAGCCAGTCTGCTTGGTAAAGCCTGTGTTCCCGGAGCAGTGGCGGGTTCACATGTTCAGGTAACCTTTTGTCTTCATTTATGGGGATGTACGCCGAGTAGTAAACCCTTTTAAGATGCATTTTTTTGTACATGTTCTCACTTAAGTTTAAAATCTGATAGTCGGATTCCGGGCTAGCCCCAACTATCATCTGAGTGCTCTGGCCAGCAGGGATAAAGCTATCTTTTTTAAAGCGGCTTTTTTCCTCCAGGTTAAGAGAGTACTCTTCGCCGAGAGAGGTTAGTGGGGCCAGTATGTCCTCCTTTTTTTTCTGGGGTGCCAGCAGTTTGAGTGAAGCCTCAGAGGGGAGCTCTATATTGACGCTCATCCTGTCTGCATATTTCGCTGCACTCTTTATCAGGCCGATGTCAGCACCTGGGATGGCCTTAAGATGGATGTACCCCCCAAAGCCGTATTCTATACGCAGTTTTTTGACCACTAGATATAGGAGCTCCATTGTATGATTTGGACTACCTATTATTCCAGAGCTAAGGAAAAGCCCCTCTATATAATTCCTTTTGTAAAAATTAATCGTCAGATTCACAACCTCTTCCACTGAGAAAGAAGCCCTGGGGACGTCGTTGCTTACTCTGTTATGGCAGTAAGCGCAGTCGTACATGCAGGAGTTTGTAAAGAGTATTTTTAAAAGTGATATGCACCTTCCATCCTCTGACCAGGAATGGCAGATTCCTGATACGGAGGAGTCTCCAAATGAACCTTTTCTGTTACTCCCGCTTGACGAACAAGATACATCGTATTTTGCTGCCCCGGAAAGGATCTTTAATTTTTCTGAAATATCCATAATGCCACCCCTTATTTTTATCTATATATAATTATAGGTAAAAAGTTAAAAAAAATCAACTCCCCTGAGGGAGCTTATTCTTGAATTTCTTTTGTAATCTTTTTTATCAGTTCGTATTTCAGTTCTACTAACTTGTCGGATAAGTCTACCTTATACTTATGAGGATTATATAACCTTTTTCTTTCCGAGGCAACTTTAGAGAGGTTGTCTAGGTAAAATTCTCTGGAGGCTTTTACGTCCCTAAGTTCCTCGTAGTCATCCTTAATTATACAGCCATTCTCAACATATTTTCTTGTGATCATTCTTGCCGAATACTCATACTTTTTGAAAGTGGTGGTTTTAAATTCATATTTTTCATCCCTTATCGTAACGGTTTCAAGGTTTTCTATTCTTTCAGCATCATCGTCGCCCTCTACAAGCGTAATCAGGTCGCCCTCGGCAATGTTATTTTGATATATCCTATAGATTTTTTTGAATCCAGGGTTGGATATCTTTATAACGTCTTCCGACAGCTTCATAACTGGGTTGCCGTCCACTTCCACAACCTTGTAAACTCCGCCAAAACACGGGTTAGATTTACTCACGGCGATAGCGTCTCCTACTCCAAAGTAGTTGCACGAAGCCCCCTGTTCCTTAAGTGAAAGGATTAGCTCCTCGTTCAGGGAGCTAGAAAGAATGATGGAAGCCCTTTTCATACCGGCTTCCTCAAAGGCCTCCCTGCACTTTTTTGACAGGTAAGCAAGGTCTCCTGAATCTATCCTTACGCCGTAGACTCCATTATATGAATCATCGATGCCATTATCCTTAAAAGCCTGTATTGCATTTTTTATCCCTATTTTAAGTGTATTGTAAGTATCTATTAAAAGTATGAGGGTGTTGTTTTGCCTAGTTCTTCTATGCTTTATGAAGGTATCAAAGGCTTTTTTTTCTGCATCCCTTCCAACACCGAAAGTTTGTACAAAAGAATGTGCCATGGTCCCCATACTTGGTATATCGAAAACATACTCTGTGACAAGATTGGAGTGGCTTGCACATCCGCCGATATAGGCGGCCTTATTTCCGAGCAAAGAACTGTCGAATGCGTGTGCCCTCCTGCTGCCAAAAGCAGATACGGGGATTGGGTGTGCTGCCCTTGTGACCCTAGAAGCTTTTGTGGCTACAGCCAACTGGTGGTTCATTATGTTGAGTATAGGCGTTTCCAGGATTTTTGCCTGTATAAGCGGAGCCCTTACGGTTATTATAGGTTCATTTGGGTATGCTATTTCTCCGTCACGCATAGCGTAGATGTCACCCTCAAACTTCATGCCTACTAGGTAGTTTAGGAGTTCCTTTTCTTGTATAACCTTTGAAAAATATTTGTATTTTTCTTCTTTGGAGGTGGAATTTAGTATCTCTATGAGTTGGATCACTTCCTGAACCCCGGATACAACTGCGAAGCCGCCGTCCTCTGTTTTTCTAAAAAACATGTCATAGACAGCTATATGGTTTTGCATATTTTCAGCTAAAAAGACATCACTTTCCGTATACATATATCTGTCTGAATTTAAAACCCTGGCAAATTCAGTTAGCATATAGCTCTTTTCCATGGGCATCTCCTTTTTCAGCTTAATAATTTATAATTAAATATTATAGCACTAAAAATAAGCATTTACAATGATTGTTAATAATTTAATTAATTTCATACGAAGGGATAAGATTAGTTGAATAAGGGTTGTAAAATTTTTCTAATTGTTATAAAATTTTAAGAAAACTTTGGAGGAGGAGATATGAGGGCAGTACTACAAAGAGTAAAACACGCAAGCGTTAAAGTAGATGGAGAAGTCATAGGAAATATATCGGATGGACTATTGGTTCTTTTGGGAATAAAGATCACGGATACAGAAAAAGAGCTGGATTGGATGGTCAAGAAAGTTGCCGGACTTAGGATCTTTACCGACACTGAGGGAAAGATGAATAAAAGCCTCCAAGATGTAAACGGAGAGATGCTTGTAGTTTCCCAGTTCACCCTTTACGGTGATTGCATAAAGGGGCGCCGTCCAAGTTTCACAGATGCTGCAAGACCGGAAAAGGCTATACCTCTCTATGAGGAGTTTGTACACAGAGTAAAAAAACTTGGTATAAATGTAGAAACCGGTGAGTTTGGGGCGGACATGAAGGTGGAGCTTTTGAATGATGGGCCGGTAACATTGGTACTTGATACCCCGGAAAAATAGTATTTTAAAATAGATTTTAATTATTTCCGAATTTATAAAAACTTAAAATAACATGATAAACTAAAAAAAGATGGTGCTATGTACCATCTTTTTTTATCTCAAACTAAAAAGCATGTTTTTTTTCTTTTAAAAAATATAAAACAGTAGAAAAAACTGGGAGTAAGAGTACGCCTATTAGCCATAAAACTTTTGCAGTGGAGGTCAGAGTTTTATTTATGGCTATACAGTCATATGAGAGCCACGTGATGCAGGCTAAAGCTACTACACACCATATTCCCATAAAAAACACCTCCTAGTCCTTTCTTATAAAATACAAAACTTATAGAGAAATTCCTTTAAAATATGTTTTTTTCAAAACTTCTTAGCTATTCTTTTGTTACTGCGATACCCGTGGCATGGAGCGCGTCTTCTATTTGACTGTACCTTTGCAGCTCAATTTTATAAACTGCATCACACCCCATCATAGCAGCCTGCTTTCGTAATTCAAAGAATAGATCCTCTAACCCTGCATTTTTACCATAAGCAACAGCTTCAACAATCCCCACTTCGTTGAATTTAAAATCAGGATTTTTTTTATAATAGATCCCTATTTCCCATATTCTCTTCTCCGTGTAGCTTGCCATATTTATCTTTTCAGGAGACAGTCTTATGTAGCTACCCTTTGTAATGGCCTTATTATATCCGCACGAAGTTATTAAAAATAAAATAAAGATAGGTAGGATAATCTTTTTCTTCATACTACTATTCCTCCTTTAGAGTTAAGAGATCGGCAGTTGCTTTTTGGTACAAAACATCTCTTGCCTCTGTTCTGTAACGGATGGTACATTTTTGGTAGTATCCGGAAGCCCCTGGCCTGGTATCATGAACCAGTTTGCAATCGTCATATGGAACCCAAAATAATTCTCTTCGGGTGAATAAAATAATGTTGATGTTGCCTATTTGGACCTTCTTTCTATAAGAAAATCGTCCCAAAGCCTTATCATACAGTTTAGGGATGGTGTTTAAAATGTTTGCTTGTTCCCCGCGTGTGGTAACTTGAACTACTTCGATTACTTGATGGGATTTCTCTGGTTCGGCGATATACTCGACTTTATTATACGGATATTGCAGTAAAATATTAGGATTTTTATTGATTGTGTTAACTCTAGTACAACCTGAAATCACTGCGGATATCATAAATAAAAATAATAAATAGCGACCCATAAAAATTCCTCCAGATTAAAAAATTAAGCCTAGCATTGAAAAAATTTTTTGGAAACTTGTGATAATAATATTATACTCCACGTGGAGGGCTGCTTCCTGAGGAAAATATAGTTTTATTAATTTTTTGTATTATGAAGTCAGTTACAGTAGCTGCACAAGGATTTGTGTTTAGGTATATAAATTTATACAGAAAGCATCGGATAAATATTTAAAGAAAAGCTTCGATATTGGAAAAATAAAAGGAGCCTCGATAAAAGTCGAGGCTCCTTTTAATATGTATTTTATTTTATCTCATATTTTTTTAGGTTTGGAAAGTTCTTATTGAGAACAGTGTCCCATTCAGAAATTTTGGTTTTATACCTATTAAGGAGTTTATCCACCGGACCGGTAAATGTGATTCCTTTTATGACGTCATTTTTTTCCAGTTTTAGGAGCACCTGCATGTCCTCGTCTGATATGAGTTCGCCGAATACAGTGTGTCTTTTGTTAAGCCATTCGGCTGGAGCTTTTGTTATGAAAAACTGTGAACCGTTTGTATTTGGACCTGCGTTTGCCATAGCAAGCATACCGGGCTGGTAGAAATCAAGCCATTCTGAAAATTCATCCTGGAAGAAGTAACCGGGACCACCAGTTCCTGTACCTGTAGGGTCGCCGCCCTGAACCATGAAATTTTCAACATATCTATGGAATTTCATGTCGTCATAATATCCCCTTTTTGACAGGTTTATGAAGTTTGCCACTGCAATAGGAGCCACCTCTGGATAGAGATAGAAATTCAAGTCCCCTTGTGAAGTAGAGATTGTAGCTCTTATGTCTAGCACCTCATTTTTTGTCTTATCTCTTTTCAGAGAACTACATCCACTTAAAACAACAAGTATCATGGTTAAAAAAATCAATAGTTTTTTCATAGCTATGAACTCCTTCCCATTTTATTTTCTGAGTAATTATACCACTTTTTAAATCCATTTAAAAGGAGAAACTAAAAGTTTGCGAATATATTTAGATGAAATTAAATATAGGAGGGGATGGAAAGTGAGGTTGGAAGGGATAAAGGTGTTGGCCGTGCTGCACAATGATTTTGAAGATCTTGAATTTTGGGTCCCTGTAATGAGGCTGAGGGAAGAGGGGGCCCAAGTTATAATAGCAGGTGAGGAAAAAGGCAAAAAGTATATTGGGAAATACGGAGTTCCAGCCGTATCGGAAGCGAGTTTTTTAAATCAGAATCCAAATGAATTTTTCGGGATATTAATACCGGGAGGTTGGGCACCGGACAAGATGAGAAGGTTCCCGGAGCTTCTGCAGTTTATCCGCGACATGGACTCAGAATGCAAACTGATAGCCCAGATATGCCATGCGGGATGGGTCACAATATCTGCCAAGGTGGTTGCTGGAAAAAAGGTCACCAGTACCCCTGCCATAAGAGATGATTTTGAAAATGCCGGAGCCATATGGGTGGACGAGGCGGTTGTTGTAGACGGAAACCTGGTATCGAGCAGAAGGCCTGAGGATATACCGAGATATATGGAGGCGATAGTAAAAGTTCTGGAAAAATCAGTGAAACCAGAGTATGTAAAGGTACCTAATATATAAACCAGAAAAGGCTGTTGCAAAAGCGTCGAAAATTATCCGATGCTTCTGCAACAGCCTTTTCTATTATAAATAAT
>QKCP01000166.1 GCA_003246855.1 Ilyobacter polytropus | reverse complement strand
CCAGAAGAAAACCGTAGACAGGCTGCAGTAACAAACTGGAAACGTGCTATTGAAATTGCAATAGACCTAGGAGTTCCTGTTATGAATACTGAACTTGCTGGAGATATAAAAAGACCTGTAGAGTCTGAAGAGAGTCTTTACAGATCTATGGAAGAACTACTTCCTATATTCGAGCGTGAAGGGATCCGTCTTGACATACAATCTCATCCATACGATTTCTGCGAAGATGGTAATGAGACTGTAGACATAGTTAAGTCATTCCGTAGCGACTACGTAAAATACCTATACTGTGCAGCTCACACTTTCTTCTATGATAAAGGGAAAGGGGACGTTCCTGGTATGCTTGATTACGCTGGTGACGATCTAAAACATGTTATCATAGCAGATACAATGAACCAAGAGTTAAACTGCCGTTATATAGTTAACCCTCCTGGTTCTGATGCTAGAAGAGACGTAACTGTACACCAACATTTAGGAATCGGTGAAGGTGACGTTAACTTCGAAGCTATGTTCGCAAAACTACGTGAAATGGATTTCGGTAAAAAAGAGGACACAATAGCGTCAGTTTCTTTATTCGGATTCCCAGAAAAGATGGCAAAACAAGCTCCTGAGCACCTAGCAAGAGTTAAAAAAGAGCTTCTTTAATATTAAACTTTAGCCTGGCTGGGTCGGTGCATCTCTGTGATGTGCTGGCTGGCTGGGTTTTTTATTTTTTGTAAAAATGGGCGCTTAAGATAACTGTGGATAGCTCTGAGGTGGGATAGCAATAGAGGAAAAAAGTTCAGGTATGGTATAAAGTTAAAGAAGTTTTTAGATGCAAAGCACTACATTTTTTATCGAAGTTCACAACCGTATTTACCAAAAATTGGAGGTGGAGTTACCATGGATAAACCGTCAGAGGCGAAAAATACAATATGCTCCAATAAAAAAGTTGGGAAAATATTGGTTAAAAAATTTTTTTTCAGGGGACCAGATCGAGTAGAGGTGGGTAACTGGGTTAGGGCATTTAACTGCATGCTGATATTTCTAGGTGCGTATTTTGTTTTAAAGTTTTCTTTTGCTAAATTAAATTATCACTATATGTGGAAGGAGACGGTTGTAACCTACAGATATAAGTTCTTGTTTGGATTTTCCATGACTATATTGATATCCTTTTTTTCTCTGGTGGCAAGTCTGTTGATAGGAACGTTTTTTGCACTTGGGCAGAGAGTAAGATTTCTTCCCCTGTATTATTTTAGTAAATTTTATATTGAAATTATAAGGGGAACCCCTTTGATAGTGCAGATATACCTGTTTTTTTACGTTGTAGGTACAGCTTTCAATATAGGAAACCGTTATGTTATGGGGGTCCTTATAATGGCAGTATTTTCTGGAGCTTATGTTGCTGAGATCATAAGGGCTGGAATAGAGAGTATAGATTCCAATCAGATAGAGACCTGCAAAGCACTAGGGTTTAGTAAATATCAAAAATATAGGTACATAATTTTTCCTCAGGTCGTAAAGAGGATTATGCCTTCTCTTGCTGGCCAGTTTGCTTCGCTTATAAAGGATTCTTCGCTTTTGTCCATAATAGCCGTCAATGAGTTCACAAAAAACGTTCAGGAGGTGGATTCCTTGACTTTTGCCCCTATAGAAAATTACTTTGTTTTGGCTGTTGGGTATATTATGCTGACTTATCCGATATCTTTTTTGTCGAAAAAAATGGAAAGGAAATTTTCTTATGAGGCTTGACGTGAAAAATTTGACAAAAATTTATTCTGGCCAGGCGGTCTTGAAAAATCTCAATGTAAAGTTAAGAGATGTGAGTTCGCTTGTAGTTATAGGTCCATCTGGCGGGGGGAAGTCCACACTGCTCAGGATAATTGCTGGTCTGGAGCTTCCGGATTGTGGTGAGATATTCTTGAATGGTGAATACCTAAGTTTTGAAGAGAAAAATTTAGAAAATTACAGGAAAACTGTTGGAGTGGTATTTCAGGCTTACAACCTTTTCCCTCACTTGAGTGCCATTGAGAATATAACTCTTCCTCTTACAAAGGTTCATAAATTCTCTAAAAAAGAAGCGCGGTCCAAGGCAATTTCTCTTTTTCAAAGGTTTCAGCTGTCAGAGCACATGCATAAAAAACCCCACCAACTGTCCGGCGGACAGCAGCAAAGGGTAGCCATAGTGAGGGCTATAGCTATAGAGCCTAAGGTTATGTTGTTTGATGAACCCACATCTGCCCTTGATCCGGCCCTTACATCAGAGGTTTTAGACGCCATTTTGGAGTTGAAAAGGGAAAATAGAAATTTGATATTAGTAACTCATGAAATGGGTTTTGCAAAACATGTGGCTGATTATGTACTTTTTATAGCAGGCGGCAGGATTGTGGAGCAGGGTGATAGTGTTCAGATTTTCGAAAATCCTCAGACGGAAGAACTTAAGGAATTTTTGGGAAAAACCTTGAAGTACTAGAAGGTGTAAGTTTTCATTTGCTATAAAATTTACTTGGACTATTGGGTTGATTTAAAGCCATAGATGGAAAAACTTTTTTTAGTTATGAATAACACGAATAAAAAATCAAATAAAATGATATTTTAACACAGAGCCGCTCGTATGGAAATAAAGAGTTAAGTGCCTGTTTGTTAGCTCTGTAAAACTTTGTGCTCGAAAAAAATTTGTAGTAAAGAAGCTATAGAAGAAAAAAAGCAGAAGGAGTTGCTCTAAAAATAGATGCAAAATAAAAAGAGAGGAGGGGCTCCCTCCTCTCTTTTTATTATATTGATTACATACTCACTTTAAATCCAAGAGTAGCTTCGAACTCTTCAGGATCTGCTTTAACAGAGTCTCCACTGTTTTCTACAGACCATACATTGTATCCTGCTAACCCGTGTAGAGATACAGCGTCATTTACAGCGTATTTGAATCCGATTTGTGGTTGTGCCCAGAATTTTTCCTTGTTTTTTCCAGCGTCTGCATGCTCTTGGCCTTGGTTGTATAACTGTGCGTTGAATGACGCTCCAAGGTATACAGCCATGTTGTCCATTTCGATAATGTTTTGTGTCCATCTTGTTTCGTGGTCAAGCTCCCAAGTGTAAGCATCAGAATCGTAGTCTGTTGTAGAAGCGCTGTCCCCTACAAATTTACCGTCTGTGTACCCGCCGAAGTATTGGTTGAAGTAAGTTTTTGAGCTCCAGTTTTTAGTCCATTTAGTAGCTAGAGTTGTCTCGATCCCGTAGTATTCACCGTCGTATTCGGTTCCTTTGTTGTCTGTGTCTGCGTACATACCTGAAAGTGCGATGTCTAATTTTGTAATATCGCTTAGGTTGGTTGAAGTTATGAACTCCAAACCGTATTCAGATTCTTCGTATTCGTTTGTAGTATCGTAAGCGTCTTCTTGGTCGTAAAGGAATTTTGCACCGATTTGGTTTTTCCAAGTTTTTCCAAGCATGTCGAATTTTCCTGCAGGGGCGTAGACTCCAAATGCAGTATCCCAACCTTCGTGGTCTTCGATACCTTTTCCTTCATCTTTTATGAAGTCTCTGTCTACATCGAATTTGAATTTCATTCCGTTGTCTAGTTTGTAGTCCCCTTTAGCAAGTGTGTACTCGATTTTTTCAGTTCCTTTGTAAATAGATTCGTCGTTTAATTTCGCCTCGTGCGTTAAGTTAAAAGAAGCTGCGTTTGCTGTAGCTGCTAAAGTAAGAGCAGCCAGTGCCAATGATATTTTTTTCATCCTCTGTCCATCCTTTTGAAAAGTTATATGTTATCTTAAAAATAAAAAATGTTAAACTCTAAAAGTTACCCTGCTAAAATCCGTCTTTTGAAAAAAAATCATATTTTGGAATGACGTTTTGTATTCATCTGTTAGGCGTAAAAACGTGCATGGGTTTTAAATACACATTAATATTAAACTAAGAGTTTTAAAAAGTAATTTAAACGGGGTAAACGAGCGGTAAAAGATTTAGAGAAGTTTAAACTTTATAGGATTTAAGAGATTTTGATGAAAAGTCTTGAAAATTAAAGGTGAAACGTGTAGTTGAAGTGTATCTTGGTAAAAATCGCGTAAAAAAAGAGCCCAAAAATGGGCTCACTTGCATTTACAAATATCAATTTCGTGGCACTCTTTTATCATGTTTTTCTCTAATTTTTCCAGCAAGGCATATAGGTTTTCTATTTCTGAATCGGAAAAATTGCTTAACATGTGGGTTCTCATGCTGTGTATTTTTTCGCAAATATTTTCTTTTGCTTCTTTTGCCTTTGGCGTAGGGTAGACTTTGAAAAATCTTTTGTCGATCTCGTCTTTTTTTCGAATAAGGTACCCTTTTTCTACAAGGGACTTAACTGCTTTCGTTGCAGCGGACTTATTTACCATAACGGCGCAGGCTAACTCTTCCTGGCAAACCCCTTCAGATTCTAGCGCGGTCATCAAGAAGGGGAATTCTGCTACTTTTATATCTATATCCTCGAAATGCTTAGAAGCGAGCAGTTGAAAGAATTTATAAATATGGGCTATTTTTTTTCCTATTTTAAACTCGTTGACATCTATTTCATTCATGGGACACCTCCAAAAAAGTTTACTCGTAAACTATATTCTTAAGATTATTATACCCTAACTTTCGCGGGGTGTCAATAAAAACAGAGAGGGCAAACGCCCCTCCCTTAGTCATCTTTGCCAGCAGACATTATATTGCTTTGGTCGAATGAATGGCAAGGTGTAACTGCGTATACCGTACCGCAGTGTGGGCATTTGTACTCGAAAGTAGTCATGGTGATTGTATTTCCACACTCGCACTTAAAAGTTGCCGGCACAGGCATAGCTTGCTTGTCAAACCCCATCATTCTCAATTTTGCCACAACCTGCTTACCGCTTGAAAAATTTCCTGAACATCCGTCGTGCATATTAACCTCCTCTAATCTAATTTGTCTAGAGAGATTGTCTCTCCGTATCTTAATTTTTGTCTCATTCCCTGCATTACTTTATCCATTTCTTCCAGTCTTGAAAGTATTGATTTCTCCTCTTGTGTAACATTCATTATCTTTGATATCCCACCATTTTTTATGACTATCCTTTTATCCCCCATTAGAGCCAGTATAGGGTCGTGGGTAGCCATCAGGACTATTTTTTCTTCTCCGACTAAAAGCTCCAGAGCCTTTTTTCGGTCTATTCCGGCATTCTCTATCTCATCGATAAGAATTATCGGAGAGGTGCTCAAAATGGCTGTGTCGGCAATCATAAGCGCTCTGGATTGACCTCCGCTAAGACTAGTTATAGGTGTGTCCGGAGAGAATTTTTCTCCTGCAAGCTCATTGGATTTTGCTATTATTTTCTCTATTACCTCTTCTTCGTTTTCCACCATTCTGCTTTGTGCGTGGAGTTGCAGGAATTCGAAAACTGTAAGATCCATAACAAAGTTCATATTTTGTGAAAGTTGGGCCACGAGTCTGTTTCCAGATGAAAAGCGATTTGCTTTATCGGCAGGCCTTCCGTTTACATGCACTGTACGTTTTGTAGGGGTATCTCCCTGTGCGGTCCATTCGATATCTGCTAGCAGTCTGCTTTTTCCGCTACCTGTTGGACCAACTATGCATATTATCTCTCCCTTGCTGATGTCGAAAGCTTCGAAATTTTCAATTTCCCCTAGCTTGTTCTTCCCGGGAAAGATCGTGATCTTGTCTATCGAGTTGTCCTCCAGACCCAAAAACTCTACCATCTGATTTATATATGAAACCATGCCTTCTGTTAGTTCGTCTGGATCAATTGCTCTTTCCTCCAGGTGGTCTTCCGAAAGGGTTTCAAAAAATGTCTTGAGTTTTGAATTTCTGTGTCCGCTTACATCTATCAAGTTGTTCTTTAAAAAATCTTCTACAAACGGGTACTTTTCTAGAAGCACCCCTATCTCTTCCATCTCTAGGATTTTTTTATCTATCATTTTTCATCACCCAAATCAATTTTTCTTACATTCCCCATTTGATGCTCGTCCCCAATTCTGGTTTCTCCCAGGCAGTATGAGCAAAGTGCTGAAGGCATAGAAAATCTTAGCTTTTTACCTTTCAAGCTGTCTACATGCTTTTCCTCGTCATAGATAAGAGTAGAGAATTCAAAGGCTCCCTGACCAGTTAGTCCGTTAACGTGCATAATTGTGGCTTTTGGGTTTACGGAATTAACCCTGGATGCGAAGACTTCCCTTTCTGCCTGGGAAACTATATCTCCTTTTGTGATAACGACTAGATCCGCCGTTTTTAACATTGGACCTATTTTTTTTGGAGTGTTTATGCCGCTCAAGTTATCTATTACGCATACGGCTTTTATATTCTGTATATAAGGAGAACATCTGTTGCAGAGTCCGGCACTTTCGGTTATCAAGAGGTCTAGCCCCTCTCTTTTTCCCCATTGCACCACTTCCTCGATGTTGCTCACAAAGTAGTGGTCGGGACAAACCGAAGCGGAAAGCCCTTTTTTAACCGGCACCCCTATTTTGCTGTAAAGTATGTCATCGTCGGTATATAGGCAGTCGAATTTTACCACCCCTACCTTTATTCCTTTATTCTTCAAATTTTCTATGGTTTTTATTATAAGGGAAGTTTTCCCTGATGATGGCGGTCCCGAAACTGTAACTAAATTCATACTTTATACCTCCTTGGTCCCCTCTTCGAATAATTTTTCGCAACTATCTATAAGTTCTCCTATGTCGTTGGAGTATATGTAGTCCCATCCCAGCCAGATGAATTTTTTTCCATCTAATTTGTTGTCTATATTTGGGTTTACGCTAGGAAACAAGCCCTGGTGTGACAGTATTTTTGCTACTTTTTCGGATGAAAAGAATTCGGATATCTTTTTTAGTTCTTCTTCCTTAGATTTTTTTGTCAGCATGAATATAGGCGAGATTATAGCCCCGTCTTCTGGCCACTGCGCCACCATAGGGCCACCCTGTCCTGTCATCTTCGTGAAAAAGTAAGGCATTATTGTTATTGCCGGTTTTTCGACTCTCAATTTGTTTGATTTTACCATTTGAGCAGGATGCAGGCTTTGGAGTAGTGATCTTCCAAGTTTTCTAACCCCGTCTTCGCCAAAATTTTTATGGATGTTTAGGAGTATGGCATTGAAAAGGTCGAAATCCGATACTGGCAGACTAACCGATTTTTCAAACTCCGGTTTTAAGATGTCCTCCCATGTTTTGGGAAAAGGCCTGTCGCCCAGCTCCTCGGTATTTACTAAAAATACTGCTGGTACGACAGCTATCATTGAATAGTCCCCTTGAGGGTCTTTTAGTGATAGCTCGTCAAAGTCTTTGTTGTATTTCTTAAGTCCGCTTATATCCTTGAAAACCTTGTTTTTTTTGAATTTACCCATGAGTTTGTCTTCGAAGAAAAGGTCGAAGCCGGCGGAGATAAATATATCGGAAAGTTGCTCTGCGTTTCCGTCCCCTTCGATACTGTCCTTTAGCCAGTCCAGCCCGCTTGAGGCTGCCTTGAGGTCGTAATTTATATTCATGTTGCTTTCCTGTTCAAAATCTTTAAACGCCTCCAGGAGAGGGATCCTCACTGGGCAAGGCAGCAATCCGGTCGCGTTTATAGCCCCATCTTTTTTCTCTGTCTTGGACAGGGTAACATCGCTTGAGTTTCTGGTATTATCGATTAAGTCTTCGAGTGCTTTTATAAAGATGCTGCTGTTTATCTTTTTCGCTGTAAGGGCTAATTTTAAGCTTATGTTTCCAGCCAAGTTTCTGGTGTTTTCGTTGTCTAGCCCTTTAAATCCTTTGGAAGAGAAAAATTCCAAAGTTTCAGGGAACATTTCGACTATTGCTTTCAATTTCATGTTTTCGTCTATATATCTCATTTTGACTCCTCCGTCTCATTTTTTATATTATATCTTAAAAAATTGAAAATCACGGTAACTTAAGTTACGAACTGATTTTTAAAGTTCCTGTATTTGTTTTATGTATCTATTATAGTATAATTTAGATTAAAGTTCGGTAACATACATTACTAATTTAGTGAAGTTGCTAAAAAAATACGTATACAGCAATTTTTGGGGGTGCAGTTTGAATTTAAAAGATAAGGCTATTTTCAGAGGTTTAGAACAAGAAGAGATTGAGGAAGTTTTAAAAAAAGTGGAATGTAAAGAAGAAGCTTACGAAAAAGGTGAGACTGTGGCTTTTAGAGGTGATGAAGTCAGAGACCTTGTTATAGTATTGGAGGGGATTCTTACTGCGGAGATGCAAAAGGACACGGGAGAGCATATAAGGATAGAGGATCTCGGAGAGGGACAGGTTGTAGCCAGTGCGTTTATTTTTGGAAGAAAGAATTTTTTTCCTGTGGATGTGGTATGTAAGAGCAACGTGAAGGTTTTTAGAATATCAAAAGAAGAACTTATAAAACTTTTTCAGCTGAACGGAGTAATACTGAAAAACTACCTAGACGACGTATCTACCAGAACGCAATTTTTGTCCCAAAAGATATGGTTTGATTTTAAAAATAAGACTTTAATGGAGAAACTTAGGGCGTATATTTTAGAAAACTTAAAAGGAGACGAGATAGTCTTGAAAAGCTCTCTGAAAGAATTGTCTGAGACTTTTGGTGTTGCAAGACCTTCCCTTTCTAGAGCACTGGCCGTACTTGTAGATGAGGGGATAATTGATAGGCTTGGAAGGAACCATTACAGACTTATAGACGAGGAAGCCTTAATGTTTAAGGAGTAAAATAAAAGAAGCAAAGAGAAAGGGGGGGCTCTCTTTGCTTCAGGGGTTTAGGGTAAATCGTGTTAAGAAATTATAGGTATTGTGTAAAAAAAATATTCGAGAGGGAGAAAAAAAATCCTTTAAATAATGATTAATTTTTTTATTTTTTAATTTAGAAGTTTTTTCCTGAATATAAAAATGTTTAGCTCGGAGTTTTTAGAGGTTTTGTTTCTGGTAGAAGTTGCCGTGTTTGTTTATACTGCTATGGAATTTTGGATACGGGCTTGTGCTCAGATCTAAAAAACAATAATGTTATCGTAAAAAATGAAAAAATAAAATAAAACTTGTTGACAATTAACTGTACCTGTGATAATATTATCCCTGTGCCTCGGAAAAGGGCGCAGCAAAAACAAAGGACATTGAGAACTAAATAGAGAAAGTTAAGCGCCAAAAATTATGGTGAATACCTCGTTAAGAGGATAA
>QKCP01000103.1 GCA_003246855.1 Ilyobacter polytropus | reverse complement strand
CTATATTAATTTAGAACGTAATATGGGTGCTGCAGCTGCAAGGAATGCAGGAATAAGAGAAGCAAAAGGGCAATATTTGTCATTTATAGATTCAGACGATATCGTAAGCCCGGATGCTTTTGAAAAACAATTGATTTTTTTAAAAAAGAAGAAAGCAAATGTTGTTTTTTCTTCACACGACTACATAGATGAGTTTAATAACAAAATTAAAACTCCTTTTATTGTTCCAGAAAAGGTTGACTATAAAGGTATTCTAAAAACTTGTCCAGTGAAACCTTTTACGGTGTTAATTGATAGAAACTATATAAAACAAGAAATAATTATGCCTGAAGAAGCTGTTAAAAGAGAAGACCTTGGATGTTGGACTAGCCTTTTGAAAGAAGTTACATTTTTTCACGGAAATAAAGAGGTTTTGGGCAGCTATAGGATACTGAAAAATTCTGTTTCAAGAAACAAAATCAAGATGTGTTATTACCAGTGGAGATTCTATCGGGAAGTAGAAAAAATCAATTTTTTCAAATCATTGTATTTCTTCTTTAACTGGGGATTTCAAGGGGTATTAAAATATTATGTATAGAATTAAGCATAAAGATTATTTTTGGAAAATAATTTAAAAAATATAGAAATTCTTGGGAAAAGGTGAGTTTTTAATGAAATGTTTGTTTGTAGGATATGATTATGAGGATAATAAAGTAGGTGGTGGAGTTGTCAGCAACAGCAATTTAAAAGTTTTAAAGGAATTCTTTGGTGATAATTTATTTAAATTTTTAATAGGATTTAGAGAAAATAAAATTGATGTACTAAAAGATTCCATACTATTGAATGCTAATGGAGTTACAAAAAATTCCATCTACATAATAGAACAAATAGTTAAAGAAAATGATATATCAGTTGTTTTCTTGGACAGCTCCAGATTTGGGAAAATAGCGGAAAGACTTAAGAGAACGTACTCTAACTTAAAAATAATCACATTCTTTCACAACATAGAGTTAGACTACTATTTAAAAAAAGCCAAGGTTGAGGGATTCTTGAGCAGTTTGGTTATTCCAAGCATATATTACAATGAAAAACTAGCAGTCAGAAGCTCACATAAAACCATTGTCCTGAACGAAAGAGATAAGAAGAGAATGAGGGAAATATACAAAACCGAAGCAGATACAGTCATGCCTCTATCTTTAGAGGATCGTTTTGATAAGAGAAGAATGATTAAATCCGGTAGCGAAACTTCAAAGTATTTGTTTGTTGGATCGGCTTTCTATGCGAATGTAGAAGGGATATCCTGGTTTATAGAAAATGTTTTGGAAGGGATAGATGGACACCTTACAGTGGTCGGAAAAGGAATGGAAATCTTAAAAGAAAAATATGAAGAAAGCGAAAAACTTACCATAGCAGGTACAGTGGATAGTGTAGACGAGTATTACTATGAAACAGACGTCGTAGTATCGCCTATTTTTTCAGGTTCGGGAATGAAGACTAAGACTACGGAGGCTTTGATGTTTGGAAAAAACATCTTCGGGACAGAAGAAGCTTTTGAAGGATTTAATCTGGATTTTGAAAAAGTTGGAGGGTGTTTAAATTCGGCAGATGAATTTATTAAAAAAATAAATAGTCAAAAAATAGAAAATAAATACAACCAGTACTCCAGGGAAGTTTTTATGGAAAACTATTCTTTGGAAACTATAAAAACAGAATTTAAAAAAATTTTAGAATTCTAATGAGGAGAACTAAATGGGATATGTAATAATTTGGCTGGTATGTTTTATGTTTGCGGTTGCTTACGATATATTTAAAGTGAAAAAAAATGAAAAAATAGCATTCTCTATTATAATATTTGTTTTGTCTATACTTCCGGCACTTAGATATAGAGTGGGCTATGATACACCTATGTATATGCAGTTTTATGTAGATGTGCCTAAAATACAGGATTTAACTTTTCATTATTTTACCCAATCCAGATACGAAAGCGGTTGGATTGGTTTAAACTCTCTTTTTAAAACAATTTATAATAATTACTTTGTGTTGCAGATAGCCATCGCTATTTTTGTAAATTCGGTAATTTTGAATTTTATAAGGAGAAATTTTAAATCGTATTATACTTTTTCTTTTATATATTATCTGACTACATTCTATGCATACTATAACTTTGAAGTAATGAGGGAAGCAATAGCAATCTCTTTTTTCTTGATAGCATATAAAAGTTACCTGAAAGACAGTTATGCAAAGTATTATTTTTATGTTTTCATCTCATTTCTTTTTCATCAAGGAGCCATGATTTTGTTTCTTTTACCTTTGGTAAAAAAATTAAAAATTCCAGAAAAAAAGATGACCTACTTTATTTATATCGCGCTACTATCTACGCTTATTTTTCTGCCGGTAAAAGAGATTTTGATAGCTTGTATAAATTATTTTCCAGCCAAATTTAAAGGCAAGATAATACATTATTTATATTATTCGGATATCTTAAACAGCAACATGGATTTGATTCCTAAAATTAAAAACTTAGTGATAGTTATACTATGGATGTTAATTTTATATTTTAAAAATAAAAATGATTTGCTGAATAAAAAGTACAATGACCTGCAGATCAACAAATTGATATTGACATACTTCATTTTGAAATTTATATCGATAAATTTCAAAATGATGGAAAGGTTTTTGAACTATTTCTATATTTTTTATCTGTCTTTGACTATGTACATATTTAAAGTACTTTATAAAAAAATGAACAGACTGCCGTATCTGGGGATTTTTATGGCGTATGCATTTATGATAAGTCTTAAACTGTTGGCACACTATTGTGAATACAATCCGAGATTTCAAGAGAGAAGCGTGATTAAATACTATCCGTACTACACTTTTTTATCTGAAAAAAGTTTTTATAAAAGAGAAAGAATAGCTACTCAAAATTCACGTTCTGAAAGATATTTTTTAACATACCATAAAATACGCTGATCAAATTTAGTAGATGTTTAATGGGTATAAACTGAAAGAAAACAGTGGAAAGAGGTAAAAAATGATTATTTTTTCAAGAGGACATGAGTATGACAAGATGTATTTGTTTTCGGAATTAAGAAAAGAGCTAGAAGAAAAGGATGAGGAAAATATCTGTAACCTTTCTTTTAACAAGTCAGAAAAATACATCTACCAAACTTTAGGAGTCCATTCTTTAGATATCATAAAATTTCAAAAAAACAGTAAATTCGATGAAAAATATATAGATGATAAGTACAATAAAAAAGAGATAGAACAAATGGTTGAGTTTGAGGTCGGTGTAGGCAGGATTTCAGAACAAAAATTAATGAATATGGCCAAAAGATATCTTTATATTTTAGAAGCATTAGAAACCATAAAAGGCATAAAAAGGTGCATTATGTGGAATAACAGTTTTTTTTATGACAGAATTATGTTTTTTTTCTGCAAGAAAAACGGAATTAAATACTTTGTCTTAGAACAAGGATATTTCAGGCCTTTTACACTGAGTTTTGATCCTAAAGGGGTAAATTTCGAGAGTTCTATCGTTAGAAATAGGAAATTTTTTGATGATTTAGAAATCGACAATTTAAAACTTGAAAAATTTTTAATGAAACCCCTACATTCGAAAAAATTGGAGAAAACTGAGAAATACAGTAAATTTATCTACGGAATGTATCGGATGTATGACAAAATTGCTTTTATGATGAAAAAAGAACTTTCTATATACGACGTCACTGAGAGAAGTTTTTTAAACAGCCTAAAAACAGTTCTATCAAAAAGAAAACTGAAAAATGCAAGAAATATAGGGAACCTGAAAAAGGATTATATATTTGTTCCGTTTCAGGTTGAAGACGATTCTCAGATAATTTTGAATTCTGAAAAAATAAAAAAAATGAATGAACTTTGTACGGTAGTCTGCGACGCTGTCAATAAATTTAGCAAAAAAAATTCCAGGGATCTGCAGGTGGCTTTCAAGCTGCACCCAGCAGACGCCCATCTGGAATTAAATGAAATCTACAAAACGATAAAAGCTAATAAGGCTGCGGTGTTTATAAGCAAAGGGGACACCAAAGAACTAATAAAAAGTTCACAGCTTGTCATAACAATAAACTCAACTGTTGGAATAGAGGCCTTAATGGAAATAAAGCCGGTTGTAACTTTAGGACATGCTTTTTACAATATTGACGGGATAGCCAGCCACTGCGATGACTTTGACAAACTAGACGAGGTCATAAACAATGCAATAAATGAAGGAGCTGACAAAAACCTAATAGAAAAATTTTTATACTACCTGAGGTTCGATTACTTTAAGGAAATACACTGGAGGAATCCGGACAAAAAATCATTAAAACGATTGGCTAGTGATATTTTATGAGTAAAGAAAAAAAATTAATGAAAAACACCCTGATATACCTCATGGGGAACATGGGATCAAAATTAATGATTTTTCTTTTGCTGCCATTGTACACAAATTATCTGCAAAAATCGGAATACGGTTACTATGACATTCTGCTTACTATTGCCATGCTGGTGGAGAGTATTTTTACGCTGAGAATACCGGATGCTATGTACAGGTGGCTTTTGGATAAAAAAGAAGATGAAAATTTTATTATATCGACCTGTGTAGATCTTCTGAAAAAGCTTATTCTTATTTTCAGCTTTACATATTTGTTGTTTTACCGTTGGCTCAATGAAGGCTTCGTTATGGTATATTTTTATTTGTTGACCACGATACTTGTGGCATTTTCTCAACAGATAATAAGGGGAAAACAGAAAAACGCTTTGTTTTCAATACTGGGAACAGTAGAAACCTTTGTTTTTTTATCCTTGAATATTCTATTGATAGTTGTGATGAAATATAAGATAGAGGGCATTCTAATATCAAAAATAATTTCTAACATGACATGGGTTATTTTCGGCATAAAAGAGATTAAATTTTCCGGGAAAGTAGATAAAATCAGAAGTACAGACTTGAAGAAGAAAATGCTTAAGTATTCGCTTCCGCTGCTTCCAAATGTGCTCAGCTGGTGGATAATGAAAGTTTCGGATAGGTATGCTATAGGAATTTTTCTCGGGACGGAATGGAATGGTATCTACGCTGTGTCGAACAAATTTCCTGCACTGCTTATGGTGTTTAATACCATTTTTTTAATGGCATGGCAGGAGAGTTCTTTCACGGAATACGGACAGAAAGACTACAGAGATTTTTATTCAAGGACATTCAACGAGCTGATGAAATTTCAATTTTTAACGGCTTTGATGATTATGCCAATAAGCAGAATTTTTACAGAACTGTTTATAGGAGAGGACTTTCAGATAGCCTGGAGATACTCGCTGCTTCTTATTTTTTCGAATGTTTTTTTTAGCTTTTCAAGTTTTTTGGGGACTATATATTTGACGAAGAAAAAAACAAAAGGGACTTTTCTAAGTTCAGGAGTCGGAGCGGGATTGAACCTTTTGATAAACATACTGTTTATCAAAAAATATGGTCTTTCTGTTGCGGCGATATCGACTTTTGTAAGTTTTGTAGTTATGTATATACTGAGAGCAGTGGACACAAAGAAGTATATTCAGTTGGACGTTAACGTAAAGGAACTTGTTTTATTTACAGCTTATTCGCTGTTCAATGTTTTTATGATTACTGTTTTAGCATCGCAGTATGTGTACGCAATCTTTTGTGTTAATTTTATTTTATTCATATATTTCAACAGGAAACTTTTATTCAAAATGCTTTCCAAACTAAAAGTAGACGGAGGAGTTGTAAATGTCAAACTTAAAAAGAATTTTTAAGAAATTTTTTAAAAATTTGTTCATATTTAAATTAAAAGCAGTGTTTTCTTATGAAAAAAAAGAGAAGTACAATAAGGCACTTGTATTTGGAGGGCATAAGTACAGTAAAAGTGGTAAGCATAATGTGGGAGACGAGGCGCAATTAAATCAGACAATGATAGAACTGGAAGAAGAATTTCCAAATTATGTTTTTAAAGTAATGACACCAAATGAATATTATACTCAAAAATACAATAAAAGGTACAACATGTGTGAAAGTTCGAGAACGGCTTTTTTCGATGAAGGGGAAGGTTTTGTTTATACTACAAAATATCTGGAAACTTCTTATATTATGAAGCTTTTGTTTATACTTAAGACATTTGTGTTGATGTTAAATGCGTACTTGGTGAGAGCAGGATTACCAACTATTTTTATATCTGCTAAAAAAAGTGCCCTTCTTTATGAAATACACAGGTCGGATTTTGTTTACTTTTCAGGCGGAGGTTACTTGACTGGCAGAACAATTTCAAGATTGTATGACGGTTTATCTGTAATAGCTATAGCGGAGATTTTTAAGGTACCTTGTTATATGTCTGGACAGCAGATAGGTGTATTTCCTACTTTCTTAGACAGGGCTTTAGCTAAAAAATACCTTAATAAAGTGAAACTGATAGGTATAAGAAACGAAGAGTATACTGTAGATTCTCTAAATGAAATAGGAGTCAATAAACCTAAACTTATAAAAACCCATGACGATGCTTTATTCTGTGAAAAATGTGATGGGAAAGATGCAATTTTGACAGATTTTGGAATATCTGAAAAGGATATGAAAAACGGATATGTTGTTTTCCAATTCCATTATTTCAGGGAGAAGAATGACGGAAAATTTTTAGAAGACATAAATTATAAAATAGAGCAGGCCCTAAAGAAGTTTGATAAACCGGTTTATTTACTGTCAATGTCTCCTACGGATGAACAGCCGATAGAGGACTATATGAATAAGTATAAGAACTCCAGAGTAAAAAGATTAAACTACATCTACGACTTCAAGCAGATCAGAACGGTACTTTCCTATGCGGAGATAGCAATTACAATGAAACACCATCCTATGATTTTCGCGCTTGGAGAAACAGTACCTGTAATCAACATTATCTACAGTGACTACTATGTACAAAAAAATGTGGGGGCTTTAAAAGTATTTGGTTTGGAAAACTACTGTATTAACTTGGAAAAAGAATGGAGGGTAAAGTACAACGAATTATTGGACGAGCTCCACGAAAAAAGAGATCAAATTTCTTTGAGACTGCAAGTTGTTTTGCCTGGGATAAATGATAAGAAAAAGCTGTTTTATAAAGAATTTAAAAATTTAATCGGGGAAGTGAATGGATAAGATGAAGAAGATAAGTGTAAAAAACAAATTTGAAATAGGAGCGGATAAGCGTTTCACCTTGATAGCAGGACCTTGTGCAATAGAAAACGAAGAGATGTCGCTTGATGTGGCAGAAAAAATAAAGGATATATGCGAAAAACTGGAGATCAACTACATTTTTAAATCATCTTTCGACAAGGCAAACAGGTCTTCTATCCACTCCAACAGGGGAGTTGGTATGGAAGAGGGGCTTAGAATACTTAAAAAAGTAAAAGATACCTACAATATCCCTGTGCTAACCGATGTACATGAGCCTTGGCAGTGTGAAAAAGTTGCTGAAGTTGTAGACGTATTGCAGATACCTGCATTTCTATGCAGACAGACAGATCTGCTTGTAGCTGCAGCCAAGACAGGATTGCCTGTAAACATAAAAAAAGGCCAGTTTTTAGCACCTTGGGACATGAAAAATATTGTGACTAAATTTGAAGAGGTTGGCAATACCAATGTTTTGCTGTGTGAAAGAGGTACTACTTTCGGATACAACAATTTTGTGGTGGACATGAGGTCTTTTCTTGAGATGAAAAAATTCGGATACCCTGTAGTTTTTGATGCGACACATTCCGTGCAGATACCAGGCGGACTGGGAACGAGTACAGACGGAAACAGGGAGTATGTATATCCTCTTATGAGGGCAGCTCTCGCCGTTGGCGTGGACGCAATATTTGCAGAAGTACACCCGGATCCTGACAATGCACCATGCGACGGACCGAACATGCTTAGACTGGACGAGTTGGAAAACATCCTGAAAACTGCTGTAGAAATAGATAAAATTGTAAAGGGGCAATAAGTCATGGTAAAGGTTGGAGTGATACCTGCTAGATACGCATCTACAAGACTGCCAGGGAAACCACTTTTGGACATCAACGGAAAACCTATGATTCAGTGGGTGTATGAAAATGTAAAAAAATCTGAATTAAACAGAGTTATCGTGGCCACAGACGACGAAAGAATCTACAATAAGGTAAAGTCATTTGGAGGGGAAGCCATAATTACCTCTCCTAATCATCTAAACGGTAGCTCAAGAATAGCAGAAGTTGCAGAAAATATAGATGCAGATATATTAGTGAATATCCAAGGAGATGAACCACTTATAAATGCTAATGTGATAAACAGAGTTCTTGAAGCATTTGAAGATGAAAAATGTCTTATGAGTACTTTAAAAAGTGAAATAAGGGATTTCGAAGAGATAACGAATCCAAATTGCGTGAAAGTAATAACTGATAAAAATGAAGATGCCATTTACTTTTCAAGGCATCCACTTCCATATTTAAGAGAAAAAAAAGTACAAAAATTCTACAAACACATCGGTTTGTATGCGTATAGAAAAGCTTTTCTTTTAGAATATATAAATATGAAGCCTACGGAGTTAGAATTATCCGAATCTTTGGAGCAGCTCAGGGTGATTGAAAATGGCTACAAAATAAGGGTTTTGGAGATAAAAGAAAGCTTAATAGGGGTAGATACTCCGAAAGACTTGGAAAGGGTAAGAGGTATATTAAAATAATGAAAAATATAAAACTGGTATTACTCGATGTGGATGGCACCCTTACAGATGGAAAAATATATCTTAACAATAACGGTATGGAGACAAAAGCTTTTAATATAAAAGATGGCATGGCCATAGCTCAAGCTATAAAATACGGCATGGAGATTGTTATAATAACTGGTAGAACATCTAAGATTGTCGAAATAAGATCGACTGAGCTCGGCATAAAAGAAGTGTATCAGGGAATAAAAAATAAAGAAGAAAAAGTAAATGAAATCCTGAAAAAAAAGAACATAAAGTTAAATGAAATAGCTTATGTTGGCGATGATATAAATGATTTAAAAATTATGAAAATGGTAAGTTTTTCAGCTTGTCCAAATGATGCGGCGAAGCAAGTAAAAACTATCTCTAATTTTATATCCGAGTATAAAGGCGGAGAGGGGGCTGTGAGAGAAATACTGGAATTAATTCTAGAAAAAAAAGGTGTCTGGAAGCAAGTCATTGAGAAATATAAGGGGGTTAATCAGTAGAATGGATATGCTTAATTATTCTAAAAATATATTTGATATACAGATAAAGGAATTGGAGAAAGTCAGAGATAAACTAGGAGATGAAATAACCGAAGTAGCT
>QKCP01000163.1 GCA_003246855.1 Ilyobacter polytropus | reverse complement strand
AGTGAAAAAAATAACTTTAGTTATTAAAAAAAAACATTTTTAAACAATAAGCCAATGCTGAGTCATAGAATACTGAAAAGTATAAATTTCACTTATATAAATGACATAAAGCGTTTTTAAGCATTAGTTTTATAAAAAAAAACTAAAAATGTAAGATTTTTTAGATTTTTAAAAGCTAATATAAAAATAAAGTGAAAAAAATAACTTTTAGTTTACAATTAATTTTCCTTACAAGGTAATTATATAAAAAAACAAAAAAAAAGTCAACACATATATAAATATTTTTTTCACTTTATTTTTTGGTTTTTTATACGAAAAAGGACCGATTAACGGTCCTTTTTCGTATAAAAATATTTAATTGATATTATTGCCCAAAGAATCATCAAGATACTTATAAAGTGAGGGGCTCTCATATTAAAAAACATCAAATCTTCGGCTCTAAAAAAACTTACGAAACTTCTTATCAGACTATATTCTATGATATATATAAACCATACCACTCCGTCTTTGTACTTTTTATGACGGAAGTAGAACCAAATAGATAAGAAAGCTATAAAATTCAAGATTAATTCATACAGCATAGCAGGGTGTACAGCTACATTTGGGAATTCGGTTCCTGCAGGTGAATCAGGGGGGAAAACAACTCCCCAAGGGACTAGCTCTTTAAATTTCATCTGGGCTTGTATTCCAAGAGTTTGATAGTAACTCCACCATTTTGGGAAGCTATTGGTGAAAATTACTTTTAGAGGCGTGAATGTTGGTACGCCGTGTACTTCACCATTCATGAAGTTTCCAATTCTTCCTATTGCTTGGCCGAAAATGAAAGGTGCGGCCACAATATCCCCTAACTTCCACATGGAAACGCCGTGTCTTTTTCCGAAAATATACGTACCCAAAACTCCGCCAAGTATTCCACCATGTATCGCCATGCCGCCATGCCATACAGCTGGTATTTCAAGTGGATGCCCTAAGTAGTATGGGAGATTGAAAAGAACGTAGTATAACCTTCCTCCTATCAAACCGGATATCATAGCGATTATGGCGTAATTTTCGATTAAGCTAGGGTCTAAACCTTTTCTCTTGCCATCTCTCTTGGCTAATTCAGTTCCTATAAAAAAGGCAATGGCGTACATAAGACCATAGTACCTTATTTCAAAATTTCCTATACGTAAAAAAACAGGGTTCATAAAGATATCTCCTCGCGTTCAGAATATTGAGTTTATTATTTGACTTTACTAAGATTATAGCATAAAATTAGTAGAGAAATAAAGAAAGTGAATAAAAATACTTGCACATCTCTTACGGAAATGGTATCATTACAAAATGAAATGATTACAAATCGGAAAAGGAGGTTTATTATGCATAACGTTGTAAATATGTGTGATGATGTTTATTGGGTCGGAACAAATGACAGGAAGACGGATAGATTTGAGAATATGTGGCCTTTGGATAGAGGGGTTTCATATAATTCATACCTTATTATTGATGAGAAGGTTGCCGTAATAGACACAGTTGAATTTGGAACTCACAGCAGCTACTTAGATAAGATACAGGATATGTTGGGGGACAAAAAGGTAGATTATATAGTAATAAACCATATGGAGCCAGATCATTCGGGATCTTTAAAAGTTCTTTTGACAAACTATCCGGAAGCTAAAATAGTAGGGAATAAGAAAACTTTTGCAATGATAAAAGGTTTTTATAAAATTGACCATAATTTTTATGAAATTGCCGAAGGAGATGAGTTGGATTTAGGTAAGCATAAGCTGACTTTTGCAACTATCCCGATGGTTCATTGGCCTGAATCGATGGTTACGTATGATAAAACTACTAAAATTCTTTTTTCAAATGATGCATTCGGAACTTTTGGAGCCTTGGATGGAGGTATCTTTGACGACGAATTAGATATAGATTTTTATGAAGACGAAATGAGAAGATACTACTCTAATATAGTTGGGAAATACGGTGCTCAGGTTCAAAATGCATTTAAAAAACTAGCCGGTTTGGAAATAAAATGTATAGCACCTTCTCATGGCCCTATCTGGAGAACTCAAATTGAAAGAGTTATGAAGCACTATGATGCATGGAGTAAATTCGAACCTGAAGATGAGGGTGTAGTAGTTGTTTACGGAACCATGTATGGGAATACTGCCAAGTCTGCCAACGCCGTCGCCAGACAGCTTGCAAAAGAAGGGATAAAAAATATAAGGGTTTATGATGCTTCTAAAACTCATATGTCGTATATAATAAGGGATATCTGGAAGTACAAAGGGCTGATAATAGGATCTTGTGCATACAATTCATCAGTGTATCCTCCTATTGAAGCACTTCTTGCGGAACTTAAGCTTTACGGAGTAAAAAATAAGTACTTAGGCGTGTTCGGTACCTATGCTTGGAGTGGCGGCGGGATGAAAGCCATAAAAGAGTTTGGTGAGGGGATGAGAGGAATAGAGGTAGTTGGAGAGCCTATTGATGTTTTCTGTTCACCTACGCCAGAAGATTATACAAAGGTGGAAGCTATTGCCATTGAAATGGCAAATAGATTGAAGTCTGAGAGATAAAAGGTGCTTAAAAGCACCTTTTTATTTAGTGTCGCCGCGACACTTTATTATTTAAAGGATAAGTTTGAGTGATAGGAAATTAAAATGGTATTAATAATATATAATTGAAATAAGGGAAAATAGGTTGTATAATCCCATACTAAGAGCGAGTTAATATAGTAGCAAAAGGAGATAGGTATGGGAGATTTGTTGAGTACTCTTCTAAATGATTCATTAACGCTTATAGCTATACTCAATCCATTTGGAAATATTCCTCTATTTATAGCTATGACAGAGGATATGAAAGAAAAAACCAGAAAAAAGACTTTTGATGTAATAGTTTTCTCCGGATTTGGGATAATTCTTTCATTTGGACTGATAGGGCACTTTTTAATGTCCAATTTTTTTAAGATTGAGATGAAAGAGGTAAGGATAGCAGGTGGGATATTGCTTGTAACAGTTGCACTTAAAAATATCCTTTTTCAAAAAAAACCAAAAAAAGTTTTAACAGAAGATGATGGTAGCGAAGAAGACGATATAAAACTCGGAATAACCCCAATGGCATTTCCTATGCTAGTCGGTCCTGGGAGTATGGCTACGATAATGATAATAAGGCAACAAAGTGGAGTTTTGGTCAGTGTACTTTCAACAATTATAGTTTTTTCCATTATAAAGCTTCTGTTAAAATTTACTGATGCAATAGAAGATATTTTTGGGAAATTGGTTCTTTTTGTCCTTTCCAGGGTGATGCAGCTTTTTATAATGGCGATAGGGATCAGGATTTTTATTACCGGAATAATTGAAGTTATTCAAAATATAGGGGGATAGAATTATGAAGATAGCGGTGCATTTAGCAGAAGGATTTGAAGAGATAGAAGCTCTTACAGTAGTTGATATATTGAGAAGGGCAGAATTAGAAGTTATAACGGTATCAATTTCAGAGGAAAGAGAAGTAAAAGGATCTCACGGGATACCAGTTATAGCAGATCAGACTTTCAGTGAAATGGATTATGAAAATATAGGGATGATAATCCTGCCAGGAGGACCAGGCATAAAAAATCTTGAAGCTCATGATGACCTTAAAAGAAGGATAATAGACTTCGATATAGATGGCAAGTATATAGCGGCAATATGTGCAGCACCGTCTATAATTGGAAAAATGGGATTCTTAGAAGATAAAAAGGCCACATGCTATCCTGGCTTTGAAAAATACCTTCTTGGGGCAGAAGTGGTAGAAGATAGTGTAGTGGTTGATAAAAACATAATAACTTCAAGGGGTGTTGGGACTGCTATAGATTTTTCTTTAAAGTTGGTTGAAATCTTAAAAGGAGAGAAATTAGCAGAAGAACTCTCTAGGAAAATTGTATATAAATAGAATTGATTTGAGAAGATGGAAAGAAACTTAGACACCATCTTCTCGTTTTTTTATCACAGGTAATAAAATTCATTAAAAAAAATAATTGTGTAAATGAAGTGAAAAATTAAAAGCTTATAAAAAAAGAAAACACAATTTTATGTGTTTTCTAATAAACATAAGATTTTTAAGAATTTATATAATTTTTAGAAATTTTATGGGTACAGACAATCTGACCAGGAATCCCTACAACAGTAGAGTTTCTAGGCGTATCCCTTAGAACTACCGAATTTGCACCTATCTTTGTCCCCTCTTCTATGATAATATTTCCGAGAACTTTAGCGCCTGCCCCTATTATAACATTGCTTTTAACTGTTGGATGTCTTTTCCCTTTTTCTTTCCCTGTCCCGCCGAGTGTAACACCGTGGTATATGGTTACGTTGTCCTCTATAACTGCAGTTTCACCTATAACGACCCCCATTCCATGGTCGATAAAAAGCCCCCTTCCAATTTGAGCACCAGGATGAATTTCTATACCCGTGAAAAACCTGAATACTTGGGAGATTAATCTGGCTATAAAGAACAGTTTCTTTTTATAGAAGAAATGCGCTACTTTATGGGACTGTACGGCATGAAAAGATGGGTAGAGTAAAATTACCTCTAGGAAACTCCTTGCCGCAGGGTCATTTTTTATGATGTTATTTATATCATATCTTATATTCTTAAAAAAATTAAAAATTTTTACCACCATCCTTTTGTTAGTATTGGCGAGATGTTTGACATTAGTATATTATGATTTTAAATCATTTGTATACATTATATTGTCAATATCAAAATATGTCAACGATTATTTACTGAAATGCTAAGTAATAAGCAAGCAAAAGTGGCGAGGCATTCGTTGTTGGTTTGAATATTATCTTTATCAAAAAATACCCTAAAACAAAATAGAAATTTTTCACAATTAACTTGCAAATTTTTTTTTTTTAGAATACAATATAAAAAAATAGTTGTAATTATACTGCTGTGTAAGGCATTATGTTTAAATTTCCCAAATATATTTGGGAAATTTAAACCCTTGTACACGTGAAAAAATAAACAATATTTATTTTGGAGGTTGCTGTGAATATACAAAATAGACTTGAAGCTGTACTTGAAAAATTAAATAGCGGTTTGATAGAAAGGGAAGAACACATAAAGTTGGCATTGCTTACAATGATTTCAGGTGAGAACCTTGTTTTGATAGGACCGCCTGGTACTGCAAAAAGTGAAATTTCCAGAAGACTGGCGCAGGTTTTGAAAAATGGGGAGTATTTTGAGTACCTACTTACAAAGTTTACAACGCCTGAGGAGCTTTTTGGGCCGCTTTCTATAGAAGAGCTGAAAAAGGATAATTTTACCAGAAAAACCGTGGGATATCTTTCAGAATCCAATATAGCTTTTTTAGATGAAATATTCAAAGCGAACTCTTCTATACTGAATGCCCTTCTTACACTTATAAATGAGAAGATCTTCCACAATGGTTCAAAAAAAGAAAAGTCGAAGCTTTATTCTATTATAAGCGCCTCAAATGAACTTCCGACAAACGAACCGGAATTAGAAGCTCTTTATGACCGTTTCTTAGCCAGGATAGTCGTGGACTATGTAAGTGATGATAATTTGGAAGCACTTATTGATGCCGACGGCAAATTTGTTGGTTTAGAAGACAGCTTAAAATTTACTTTGGAAGAACTGGAAGAGCTTTCTGAGGAGTTCGGACAGATAAAAATACCTGGAAATGTGAAAAAAGTTCTTGTTAACATAAAAAAAGAGCTAGATGCCTATTTTAGGGGTGAGGATTCTCTAGACGAAATAGCCGAGAAAGTTTCCGATAGGAGATTTAAAAAATCTTTAAAAATATTAAAGGCATCCGCTTATACAAATTTAAGGAAAGAGGTAAGCATACTAGACGTTTCTCTTTTGGTCAATGTATTCTGGAACAAGCCGGAAAATATAGACGCGGTGAAAAATATAGTGATGAAAAACCTGTCAGTTCTTCAAGCTAACAACGCCCTTAGATTAGAGCATACCTACAAGGGTTGGAGCGAAAAGTTTAACAGTTACTTCAGGCTGAAAGTGCATGAGAGAAATGATAGGGGAGAGCTTTTATACATAGATTCTCAAGGGGAGAAAACCAAGAAATTGCATGAGGAAGTTCACAAGAGGAACGAAGAGGGTAAATATGTGTATTACTCTCCGGTGTGGGAGGAGTACAGGTATCTAAGCAGCTCGAAGGAGAAATTTTCCGATAATTCAAGCTGCGAGGCAGTATATGAGACCATAGATTTGAAACCGTCAATTATAGAGGTGGAAGACTTTGAAATTTACATAAAAGAAGGGGAGAAGGTGTCTCCAAAGATAAAAAATGATCTGGAAGTCATCCTTATAAATTTAGAAGATGAATTAAAGGAAGCAAGTTCTATAACAAAAGAGGCTAAAGTTGAAAGGAAACTATTGGAAGAACAATTTGAGTCTCATATTTGGGTAAATAAAAGGGAGTTTAAAAAATTCTGGGATGAATATCTTATGAAGGATTTTAATAGAGTACAGGAGATAAAAATCAAGTTTGAAAAATTGAGGGATTTGGTTTCTGGAGCGATTAAGTCGATATAAATAGCGAGGTAGGCTGTTATGAACGGGATTGATATATATTTAAATGAAGTAGAGTATAATTTTGAAGTGATGAAAGATATCTGGGTAAATTATCCAGAAAAAAGGAAAATAAGGGAGAAGCTCGCAGAGAATGGCTGGCTTAGCCTTTATAATGGGGAGAAATCTAAAGAGAAAATATCTTTTTTGCTTGATTTGGAGATATCCAAGCTTTCGAAATTCCATGAATTTTCAAAGGGAAATAAAGAGCTTAGTAGCAAACTGATAAGCGAGTTTTTTTCTAAAATAAAGGAGAAATATCACGGCGAGGAAATTTTGGATTCTCAAGAATATTTTGATTTTTTAAAATCATTGAAAAACCTTGAAGTTGAAAAGTTAGCAGTTCTTAAAATACCAGCAGGTGGAACTCTCCATAACGTTTCGCAAAGAAGAGCAGAGATGGAAAGCCAGTTGGCTGGTTTGGGTATAAAAGATGAAATGTATGAGAGCCTTTTTACTGAACTAAGTGAGCTTAAAGAACTTGAATCTAAGCTTGTTATCAAATATGAAATAGAGGCGAGGATTTCAGATATAAATTGGTTTATGAATATAGATATTAGCGATGTTGAGAAGGGTATTTTAAAACTAGAGGATTCAACTTTAGAAAAAGCTCACCTTCAGGCAATAAGAGAATATTTAGAAAGGTTTTTGCAAGCTCGAGAATCCTGGACAGGTATTTTTGATGAGGTTGAAATCGAGTTTGAAGAATATTACCAGAAACTAAAAGAGGTCAACGATATTTTTGAAAGTATGGCTATGCTGGCCGGGATGGGCTGGGACCTCAATAAAAACGTATTTTCGGATAAAAAATGGCTGGAAATACAAAACATCTCGAAACTTTTAGAAGAAAAGGAAAAACTAAAAAAACTTATAGACAGTATAGGGCGTATGAAAGAAAATGATAGCTTCGACTTTGACGGCATAATAAAAGAGGTGGCTAACAGCAAGAAAAAAAAGATATCAAAATTATCTAAAAACGAGACACTAGGGACATACTATAGTAATGATCTGACAAGGGTCCTTCCGATGGAGTTGGTGAATCTCACAAATGAAGCGCTCGAGAATATATTTTATAGTAAGTATATAGAAGACAGACTGAACACTTATCTCCTTGGCGGAAAACATTTCGAAACCCAACAACAGAATAAAAACGGGGCAAAAAAATCAAAGAAGAAGCAAAAGGGACCAATAATAATGTGCGTGGATACTTCTTCTAGCATGATGGGGGAACCTGAAAAAATAGCAAAGGCCTGTGTTTTTGCAATGATGAAAAAGGCGTCTTTAGAGGATAGAAGAGTATACCTTGTTTCGTTTAGCAGCATAGATGAGATAAAAGAATATGAACTCACAAATCCAGAAAAAGGTTTGGAGAATCTGCTGGAATTTCTGCTGTTCTCATTTGGTGGCGGGACAAATTATGTTACTCCTCTTAAGCGGAGTATTAAGATCTTAAAAAAAGAGAACTATAGGAAAGCAGATATATTACTTGTAAGTGATGGTATGTGCAATATGGATCACGAGTATATAAAAAAACTTAAGCTTGAGAAAGAAAAGCTGGATTTTAAAATACACAGTTTTATTATAGGTTCAGAAATAGGTGAGGATGAGTTTAGCGACAGAATTATAAATTACAGCGATATTGCATGATTATAATCAATAAGGGATGGCTATATATCCCCTAAGATTTCTAAAAAAGTTCTCAATACTGAAAACTGGAAAGTTTGTTATAATAAATTAAGGTAAAGTGGGGCGTTATGTATTGGATTCGAGTAATCCGGTACATAACCTTTTTTTATTTTTTATCATTATAATCATGCTTTAAGTAGGGTTATAAAGAGATACGAATGGAAGTAATACTACAGGTATCTTATAAAATAAGGATTAAATAGGTATAGTATGATTAGAGTATGATATTTATCGAGGTTTTAGGACCTCATTTTTTTTATTAGATTTTAAAGGAAGTAAAATAAACTTAAAGAATAATGCAAATAATTTTAGATGAAATAGAGTTTCAATGAAATATTAGAAAATTGTTTAAATTCATTTTAGGAGGTACTTATGATTATTAAAAATAAAAAAAATATATTAACCTATGTAAACAGTATTTATAAAAAATATAGCAATACAGATAGACAGGTAAAAATAAAATTTATTGATAGGTATAATAGATATTGTTTGGCTTATTATGATTGGCAATATGACCATAAAGGAATATTAATAAAAGAAAAAATCCCTAAAATTGTAATCTACAATAAAAATCATGGAGATATAGATGAATTAAAAGTAAGTTTAATACATGAAATATGTCATATCATACAGTATGAAAGATTGGAATATCCATTTAATAATATTTTAAATCTACAATATTCATTTCACGATAGAGATTTTATAGATTTATTTAGAATGATAGCTAAGGCAGAATTAAATCTAACTGATAAACATATTAAGGGAGCTATACAGTGGTATTTAGAAATGGATAAATCAATAAGAAAGCAGTTATAGTTGTATTTGCCTACTAAATTTTGCGATAGTATAATACTATACTCTTAATGTTTTTAGAGTTATAGAAAAGTTCGATAAACATTTTAAAAAGATTTCTATTTTATCCTATGCTCTAGACGAGTTTATGAAGAGATATAAAGGGAAATAATACTATAAATCTCTTATAAAATAAGGATTAAATAGGTATAGTATGACTAGAGTATGACAGTTAGCGAGGTTTTAAAACCTCGCCTATTTTTATTAATTGGTGGTGTGTCATGTCAAGCGCACCACTTTATTTTTTCCCAGAAAATGGTAATGTAACAAACTTTGTGTTTTTGCCTAAACTCAACTACTGAAAAACCAACAGGCTCTCTAGAATAAATTAAACTGTAACCATGAAACTGGACACTAAATTAAAGTGTGATTTGTTTCATGGTTTTTTGTATACTTAAAAATAAAATGAAGAAGGAGTATTTTATGCCAAAGAGACTTTTTAATGAAAAAGAGGTTGAAATCTTAAACAAAAATAACTATGTTGTGAAAGCTTCACCAAAACTAATTGTATATTCTGATGAATTTAAAGAGATTTTTATCAGAGAATCTAGCGCTGGAAAATTGCATAAAGTAATCTTTGAAGAAGCAGGATTTGATGTTAAGATTATTGGTTTAGAACGTATTAAAACAGCAAGTAGACGCTGGAAAAAGTCATATTATGAAAACGGAATAATCGGTTTAATCAATAAGAGTAAAATCCCATCTAATAAAGAAAGCTCAGACGTATCAGTGCAAGAAGAGAGAATAGAGAAATTAAAAGCACAAATCAAATATTTAAAGGTAGAAAATGAATTTTTAAAAAAGTTAACAGAGATAAAAAGGGGGGATGCCTAAAAAAGAACCAAATATTTAAAGCTATAAAATTGACAATAGCAAAAAATAACTTAAAATCTATGGTTAAATATTTATGTGGTATTGCTGGAGTTTCTAGATCAGGTTATTATAATTACCTTAATTCTGAAAAGGCTAGAAATAAAAGAAAGGTGGATGATTTAGAAGCCAAAAGATTAATTCTAAAAGCCTTTAATAGAAAAGGTTTTAAAAAAGGGGCACGAAGCATCAAAATGATCTTAGAGAATGACTTTAATATAGTTTTTAATCTTAAAAAGATAAGAAGAATTATGAAGAAATATGGAATCGTTTGTCCTCATAGAAGACCTAAAAGGAATTACAATACTCAAAGAATATCTAAGGAGAACAGCATTGTTCCAAATAGATTAAATAGAAACTTCAAACAAAATAGACCATTTAAAGTTCTTTTAACAGATATCACTTATTTAAGATATGGTAATAGTAAAAAAGCTTATCTTTCAGCTATAAAAGATGGCACTACTAATGAAATTCTTGCACATAAAGTATCTAATTCTCTAGATATTAATTTTGTGCTGGATACAATTAAATACCTAACTAAAACAAATCATAAATTACCTGAAGGATGTCTTATCCACTCAGATCAGGGAAGTCATTATACAAGTTTAGAATTTCAAAAAATACTTAAAGAGAAAAAGATAGAACAATCTATGTCAAGGCGAGGAAATTGTTGGGATAATGCTCCTATTGAATCTTTTTTTGGACATATGAAAGATGATATAGAATTAAAATCTAAGAAAAACTTATGTGAAGTAAAAGCTGAAATAGAACGGTACATGATTTATTATAACAATTTTAGGTATCAGTGGAATTTAAAAAAGATGACCCCTGTTCAATACAGGAATCATCTTCTATTGAGATAAAGAGGCTTTTAAAATGTCCTTGACAAAGGGGACAGTTTAAAATATTCTGAGAGTCTGTCTTCATATTTAATTGCCAATTGTCCTAATATTTGATCCCAACCTCTTTTGATTCCACGTGCCCATTTTTTATCAAGATCAACAATAACAAGGTAAATCTGCTTTAAAAGTGACATATCCGTCGGG
>QKCP01000033.1 GCA_003246855.1 Ilyobacter polytropus | reverse complement strand
TATCGTGATGACCTCAGTTTGATGTATTTTTTAAATGTAAACAGATTTAGTGGCAGGGTTATAGATATTTCGATGGTACCTATGCAGATAAAAAAAATGAAAGTGAATAGGGCAGGAGTAGAGGATGCCGAATGGATAAAAGATGTTTTAAGCAGAGAAGGGAAGAGGTTCGGAACAAAAGCAGAATTAAAATTGGATAGCACTATTAGCTTGAATTGGGATTGATTTTTTTGTATAAATATATTGTTTGGGAGGGTTAATACTCCCTTTTTTTATTTAATTATTACATGTATGCGCTTTCGTTGTACAAAGCATCTACATGTATTTCAAACTTTTATAAATCAAAGTTTGGAAAAAATAAATACATGAAAAATTCTAAACTACATTTTAAATTAACTGCATATTGGAATATAGTCGCCAGAACGCCTTATTTAAGAGGAAGGGGATATTCCTTAATGCAGGTTTTAAAGAAAAAATTTACAAACGTTTAGCTGATTATCACAGGCCTTGATTTTTATCAACTATAAAAAAAGCATATATATCTTCAAACAAAAAAATTTCAAAAGGTATCTCAGTTTGAAATATATAAATTTGTCGAAGCTTTATAATTAGAAACATATTTAAATTGAATTAAAATTTTATAAGAATGGTTCATTAAATGTTTTTCTTTTTATTTACATATGCTATAATTGCCTAGGGTGATGATATGAAGGATAATTTAGTGTTAATTGGATTTATGGGGAGCGGTAAAACGACTGTTGGTCGAAAAATCGCAAAAATCCTTGATATGAAATTCATTGACATGGATCAACTTATAGAAAAAAAAGATGGCAGAGCTATAAAGGATATCTTTGAGGTCGATGGGGAAAAATACTTCCGTCAGCTTGAATCTGAAGTTGCCAAAGAATGCAGCGAGATGAACAATGTAGTTGTGTCAACAGGCGGCGGAGTCATCTTAAATCAGGAAAATATTAAAAACCTAAAAAAGAGTTCGCTTATATTCTATTTGGATGCGGATGCAAACTGTATCTATCAGAGGGTAAAACATAATAAAGACAGACCGCTTTTAAATGTAGAAGATCCAGTAAAAAAAATAGAGGAACTTTTAAACAGTAGAAGAGAGCTCTATGAAAAATCGTGTGATATTAAAGTCAAAGTTAGCCTAAGAAGTTATATAGACGACTTAGCAAATGAGATAAAAGAAATATACATAAGAACATATTAGGAGGATTCATGGAAAAAGTCAGAGTAAGCTTAAACGAAAATTCCTATGACATTATTATAGGTGACGATATACTTGGCAACATAGGTAAAAATTTGGATAAATACAAAAAGGTTGTGCTCATATCAAATGAAACAGTCGGAAAGCTTTATTCTGAAACTGTGATTAAAAGTTTAAAAGATGAGGGCAAAGAGGTTCACTATTTTGAGCTACCTGACGGGGAAAAATATAAATCTATAGATAGCGCATTGAAAATATATGACTTTATGTTGGATAGGAATTTCGATAGGGGATGTCTTGTACTCAGCCTTGGTGGTGGGGTAATTTGTGACCTTTCTGGATATGTGGCAGCTACTTATATGAGAGGGATAGATTTCGTGCAGATACCGACTTCACTTTTGGCACAGGTCGATGCAAGTGTCGGAGGTAAAGTGGCGATAAATCTTCCAAAAGGGAAAAATCTTATTGGTGCTTTTCACCAGCCGAAACTTGTATATATAGATACAAATGTTATTAATACCCTATCTGAAAGGGATATAAAAACAGGTCTTGCCGAGATAGTAAAACATTCAATAATATATAGTAAGGATTACTATGATTTCCTTGTAGACAATGCTGACAAAATAAAACAGTTGGATTCTGAGACTATGATAGAAATGGTAAGATGGTCTTGCGAGATAAAGGCCGATGTGGTCTCAAAAGATGAAAAAGAGATGGGTATAAGGGCAATACTGAATTATGGGCATACTTTCGCTCATGCAGTTGAAACTTTAGGCAAGTACGAAATTTATAGACACGGAGAAGCCGTTTCCATCGGGATGAAGATAGCGGCACTACTTGCAAGGGATATAGGGATAGCCGGAGATGATTTATTGGCGGCACAAGACAGAATATTAGACATATTTGATCTTGAAAGGGCGGTAATAATCTACAATGAAGATACTCTTGTAGAACTTATGAAAAAGGACAAGAAAGCAAAGAATAATAAGTTAAAATTTATACTTCCTAAACAGGTTGGCAGTGCTGAGATATTTGATGTTTCCGAAGAGGATTTCAGAAATTTTTACAGAAAGCAAAATGGGAGAAAAATAAAAGCGGTAATAGATATAGGGACTAATACCTGCAGGCTTTTTATAGCTGAGGTAGAAGATGGAAAGATATTAAAAAAATATAAAAAATTTATGGAAATAACAAGGCTTGGAGAAGAAGTGGATAAAAATGGTTATCTATTAGAAACCGCAATGGATAGGACTGTTGAAACTTTAAAACAGTTCTCAGAAGAAATAAAAGCTTACGGAGTAAAAGAACTTATGGTGCATGCAACATCGGCTACACGTGATGCTAGCAATAGAGATAAGTTTATGAAATTTGTAAAAGATGAAACCGGGTTAGATGTAGAGTGCATAAGCGGAGAAGAGGAAGCTAGACTTAGTTTTGATGGAGCATTAGATGAATTTTCAGATGACATAGTTTTAGTAGATATTGGCGGTGGCAGTACTGAATTTATACACGGAAATAAGAGTGGAATAGACTATTTGAAAAGTTTTAATGTGGGATCGGTAAGGCTTAAGGAAAAATTTTTCAAAGATGAAAATTATAAGTTGAACATGCAGGTAGCAAAGAGTTGGGTTGAAAAAGAACTAGAAGGGTTAAGAGTTTTAAGAGAAAAAGAGTTTCTGCTAGTAGGGGTAGCAGGGACTATAACTACTCAGGTTAGCGTTCTTAAAGAGATGGAGGACTATAACAGCGATGATGTACATAAGTATATTTTGAAAAAGGAAGAGGTAGAGTCAAATCTTAAAAAGTTCATGGAACTTTCTTTAGAAGAAAGAAAGAACTTAAAAGGCCTTCATCCTAAAAGAGCAGAAGTTATAGTTTCTGGAACGCTTTTAGTTTTATGGATAATGGAGATTTTAAATAAAACTGAAATAATAGTATCTGAAAATGATATTTTAGAAGGTATGATGAAAAAGGTCAAATAATAACCAGAATCAAGCATCAAATTTGACATCTTTAAAATAATATACTATACTCATATTAATTTTAATATGTAGTGAAAGAGGTGTATGAGCAAGATGGCATTAGGGAAAGTGAAATGGTTTGATTCAAAAAAAGGCTTTGGATTTATCTTAGGAGAAGATGGTAACGATATTTTTGTTCATTATTCCAATATTAGCATGGAAGGCTTCAGAACACTAAATGAGGGACAGGAAGTCCAATATGAATTGTATGAAGGCGATAAAGGGCCACACGCAAAAGATGTAACGCCTAATGAATAAGAATAAGTTTCTTTTTGAAATATAAAAAGTAGAGGCTAGCCTCTACTTTTTATATTTACTATGCAAAATTATTTTTAATATTTATAAGCGCTTGTAAAGCAAGTACATATCCGTGTATGCCTAATCCACATATTTGACCTATACAAGCTTCAGCTGTTACTGATTTTTTTCTAAAATCTTCCCTAGCGTGTATATTGCTTATGTGGACTTCTATGGTAGGTATCCGAACTGATTTCAGAGCATCCAGTATCGCAATACTATAATGCGTGTATGCAGCAGGGTTTATTATGATTCCATCAAAAACACCATATGCATTTTGTATAATAGTTACTATCTCACCTTCTATATTGCTTTGTAAAACTTCTATCTCTACAGAAAGTTCACTGGCTGCATCTTCTATGTATTTCACTAGATCCTTATAGTTGGTGTTCCCATAAATGCTTTTTTCCCTCACTCCGAGCATATTCAAATTAGGACCATTTACTACCAAAATTTTCAAATAAATCCCCCCTTTTAAAAATTCATTCCAAAACAGGAAAAACTCTACTGTAATTATCTGTAGAGTTTCTCTGCTATTTTATCAAAAATTTTATCTATATCTTCCTTTTCTAGCTTTATGCCGTTCCATATCTCTTCGGCCTTCACTGCCTGTCCTATAAGCATGTATAGACCGTTAACAGGTTTTACAGAGAGTTCTTTTGCACACTTTAAGAATACTGTTTCTTCTGGGTTATATATTAGGTCAACTGCAAAAGAAAATCCTTTTAAATCATCTTTTGTAACTGGACATGCATCAATCTTTGGGTACATTCCAATAGGAGTACAGTTAACTATTAAATACTTATCTTCTATACCGCTTATATCACCGTACTCTATTACTTCAAAATTTTTGAAATTTGAGAATTCCTCTTTTTTACCGGATTTATCTCTGGTTACAAGGTAAACCTTTTCAGCCCCCTTATCTAGAAGAAGCTGTAAAACAGCCTTTGAAGATCCCCCAGTCCCAAGAATGAACGCGGTCTTATCTTTAACTGTTATCCCGTTTTTATCAAGCATCATCCCAAACCCGTGGTAATCAGTGTTATAGCCAGTACTTTTTCCGTTTTTAAAGATAATTGTATTAACAGCACCGATGGCCTTTGCTTCTGTTGATACCTCGTCAAGGTAATCCATGACGGTAGTTTTATAAGGAACAGTCACGTTTAATCCTAGAATATCTTTAGGATTATTTATCAAACCAGGTATCTCTTCTTTTTTTAGCTCAAAAAGGTTGTATTCTCCATTTAGGGAACACTTTTCAAAAATCATAGAATGAATATCAGGGGAAAAACTGTGCCCTAATTTTTCACCCAGCAGACCAAATTTTTTCACCAAAAGATCACCTACCATTTCTTGTAGTTTCCTAAAATTTTAAAATAATTACTCTTATTTTTTATATTAGAAAGGGCTTTTTTAATGTTTTCATCTTTAAAATTTCCTTCGAAGTCTACATAAAAAAAGTATTCCCATGGCTTTTCAGAGATAGGACGTGATTTTATGCTGAGCATATTTATATTATTTTCAGCAAAATCCTTTATTATTGAGTAAAGTGCCCCAGCTTTATGTATAGATGAAAATACAACACTTACTTTGTCGAACTCGACTGATTCTACTAATTCTTTACCTATAATTATAAACCTAGTAAAATTATTAGAGCTAGAATTAATTTCATCCGCTAAAAGTTCTAGGTCGTAGAGTTCCTTTGCCAGCATGCTGGCAATTGCAGCTTTAGACTTTGATTTGGACTCACTGACATATTTTGCACTTACGGCGGTGTTTTGATATGGTATCAGTTGCCAATCAGGATGACCTTTCAGAAATTTATCGCACTGCTGGAAACCTTGAGAGTGCGAGTATACTTTTTTTATATCAGAAATTTTAGCTCCCTTTACCCCGAGGAGGTTATGTGAAACTTTGAGTTCAACTTCTCCAATTATGTATGCCCCGTAACCCCTTATAAGATCGTAAGTATCTTTTATTTCACCAGTAGAGGAGTTATCGATTGGTAAAACCCCATAGTTTATTTCACCGCTATTTAATGCCATAAATACTTTCTCAAAGCTTTCTAAATTTCTTGTCTGTACAGTATCTCCAAAATATTTCTTGAGAGCTTCATAACTGTAAGAACCTTCTACACCCTGGTATCCGATTATAGAATTTTTATCGAAGGATATATCTTTTGAGTTAGGGACGGAATCTATAGAAATTTTTCTACTTTGATAATCCCGACTTATTTCCATAAGAGCCCTAAAAAATCTTTCCATATCCATAGAAAGAGAGGGGTCTTTAAGGTAGGATACGTTTTTTTCTATAAGATCATCTTCCCTTTTTTGGTCTAACACGGAGATACCGTTTTTTCTTTTGTAGTCCGCCACTTTAGAAACTATATTTGTCCTCTCCTCAAAGAGTCTAACTAGTTCCCTATCTATTTTATCAATCTGTTCTCTCAATTTTTCTAAGTCCATATTTTTCCACCTTATCTCTTTTTTGATTCCAATAAAAGGTCAAGTATAGCAAGAGCCGCAGCAGCCTCTACTACAACCAGCGCCCTCGGTACTATGCAAGGGTCATGTCTGCCGTGTACCTCAAGTGTGGTGTCTTCCATTTTAGAAAGATCTACTGTCCTTTGAGTTTTTGAAATTGAAGGAGTTGGTTTTACAGCAATTCTAAATACTAAAGGCATACCGTTTGTGATACCTCCAAGTACTCCACCATTATTATTGGTATAAGTCTTAACTTTACCGTCTTCAATAAACATCTCATCGTTTGCTTCAGAACCATATAATTTAGTGATATCAAAGCCTATGCCAAATTCGACACCCTTTACTGCAGGTATAGAAAAAAGTAGCTGTGAAAGAACACTTTCTACAGAATCAAAGAAAGGGTCTCCTATACCGACAGGTAAATTTATAGCCGCAGCTTCTATGATTCCGCCTACCGAATCCTGGTTTGCGCTTGCTTCTAGTATAAGACTCTCCATCTTCTTTGCAATCCCATCTTTTATTACAGGAAGGTTTTCTTGTGAAAATTTTTCAAAAGTTTCAGCCGTTAGGGTTTCATCAGAAAAAAATTCATCTTCTACTTTTCCAATACTTTTTATATGAGAGCCTATAGATATTCCCTCTTTTTTTAGTATCTGCTTGGCGATACTTCCAGCAAAAACCAGTGGCGCGGTTATCCTACCAGAGAAATGTCCGCCTCCTCTATAGTCATTATATCCGCCATATCTTTCTTTACCGGTGTAATCGGCATGTCCAGGTCTCATCATATCTTTTAGTTTAGAGTAATCTTTAGAACGCGTATTGGTGTTTCTGATGATACCGCAAATAGGGGTGCCTGTTGTGGCGTCGTTAAAATATCCGCTAAGGATCTCAACTTCGTCCCCTTCTTTCCTTGGAGTAGTCAGGCTGTTTCTTCCAGGAGCCCTTCTAGCCATTTCACTCTTGATAAATTCCATGTCAAGTTCCACCCCAGATGGAAGTCCATCTATATTAATTCCGATTGCATTGCCATGGGATTCACCAAAAATAGATATTCTTATGTTTTTACCCCATATTGCTCCCATTATTACCTCCAGACTTTCTAATCGATTTTTTCTCTTCTACTGCTAGATTCATTGAATTCAGCTATCAAAGCATCATAATCATTTTCTAAAATAAATTTTTTAATATCATCGATTTTAGCTTCAAACTTTTCGATTTTATCGATCAGATTTTTTTTATTTGTCATAAAAAGTTCACTCCACAACTCGGAGTTTATCTTTGCTATTCTAGTTAAATCTCTGTAGCTGTCACCTATAAACTTATTTGTCTCCTCTACATTGTGGTCGCTGTTTACAAGCGCTACCGCTATTACATGTGTTAGCTGACTGGTAAAGGAAATGACGTCGTCATGCTTTTCAGGACTTATTAAAGAAACATTTTTAAACCCCATTCCCTGGGCTGTTTCTTCTATTAATTTTATGTTTTCTTCCTTATTTCTTGGATTCGGAGTTATTATATAGTTAGCCCCCTTAAATATATCTGCACTTGAAAACTCCAAGCCTTTCTTTTCTTTACCTGCCATAGGGTGCCCGAAAACAAAGTCCACATCAACCGGCAGAAGCCCGTTCACTTCTTCGATGAGATGGTTTTTTACTCCAGCTACATCAGTTATTATGGCTCCTTTTTTAAAGTTTTCAGAATTTGCTTGTATGAAATTTTTAATTGCATTTGGGTATAGGCAGATAATAACCAAGTCGGATTTTTGTAATGGGGTACTTGCATCCAAGTACCCCTTATCAATCATTCCAATTTTTTCAGCTTTATTAAGGGCAGTTTCATCGATATCCACAGCCCATATATTTTTAGGGTTTAGCTTTCTAAGAGCGAGGGCATAAGAACCCCCGATTAGCCCGAGACCAATAATTGTGATGCTTAAATTTTCCAATTTGGTCCTCCTTAAAGCTTTTTACCAAATATTCCGGCCATTCCTTTAAGTGAGGCCATTAAATCATCAAATTTCTCTGGTTTCAATGATTGAGGACCGTCACATTTTGCGTTTGCAGGGTCATTGTGCACTTCTATCATAAGCCCATCTGCTCCAACAGCCATAGCTGCTTTTGCAAGAGGTTCCACAAGCCACCATTTACCAGTAGCGTGACTAGGATCTATAATAACAGGTAGATGACTCAATTTTTTTAGTACAGGTACTACGCTTAGATCAAGTGTGTTTCTAGTGAAAGTTTCAAACGTTCTTATACCTCTTTCGCATAAGATAACATTTTGATTTCCACCAGCCATTATGTATTCAGCCGACATTAAGAACTCTTCTATAGTAGCAGACATTCCTCTTTTTAATAGAATAGGCGTGTTTGTTTTTCCTAACTCTTTTAAAAGGTCGAAGTTGGCCATATTTCTAGCTCCTACCTGTATCATATCCACGTCTTCAACAAATTTTTCTATTAGTGCTGGAGACATAAGCTCACTCACTATAGGAAGTCCTGTTTCTTTTTTAGCAAGTTTTAAAAGTTCTAAACCTTCAGCCTCAAGTCCTTGGAAGCTGTATGGAGAAGTTCTAGGTTTGAAAGCTCCACCACGAAGTATATTTGCTCCAGCAGCTTTTACCCTTCTAGCTACTTCTAATATTTGCTCTTCACTTTCAACTGAACAAGGTCCAGCCATAACAGAGAAAAGCTCCCCTCCAACTGTAGTGTTCCCTACCTCTATAATACTGTCTTGTTCTTTAAACATTCTATTTGCTTTTTTGAATGGTTCTTGGATACGAGTAACTTTTTCTACATAATCAAGTGATTCAACCTCTTGAATATCTAGTGAGCTAGTGTCACCTACGATTCCAAGAACTGTATAGTTTTCCCCGATGATTTTGTGTACGTGTACATTCCCCATTGCTTCAATTTGCTTACATACCCTTTCAATTTGCTCGTTTGTTGCACCTGAACTGATTCTAATAACCATTGTTTTCCCTCCTAAGTTTTATTTCTAAAATGGTTTTTTTATAAAAAAAAGGCTCACATAATGAGCCTTTAAGATAACATTTATACTTCTATACCAGCAATTTTTATCTGCTTGCTATAGTTATATCGCAGCTATGTTAGAACTCAAATTATGATTACAAATTCTATAAAGTTTTTTTACAAAGCAAAAATAGCTTATACCAAAAAAATAGTTTAAGCTTCTAAAGTAAAAATATAGAATTGTATAGATCATAATTAATTTTAACATAGTTCTGTCTCCGCTTCTGAATGAAATATTTTACTACCAGCCAAAAGTTGCCGGCTACTGTTTCTTTTAAGTTGAAATAATTATATCATAAATACAGGTTCAGTCAACTAAAAATTAGATTATTTTAAAATTAATCCATTCTGTAGTTAAATTAAAAAAAATAAATAAAAGTTATTTTTTTAAGATCCATTATTGATAGCAATGAAGTGCTTCCT
>QKCP01000154.1 GCA_003246855.1 Ilyobacter polytropus | reverse complement strand
ATTAAATAATATTATATATAAAAATACCTGCAAACGCAACCGGATTGTTATAAAATTTTGGACTCTTAATTATGTGACAGTACTTTTGAATTTTATTCAAAAAAAATTTTGGGGAGCACTTGGTCACCCAAATTTTTGTTACTAAATTTTTGAATCACTTTTCCTTTTTTTCAGCTTCAATAAATGGTTCTATATGTACTGAGATATGAGTAGTTTCTCCGAACTCCTTTTTCAATTTGTTTTCGAGGCTTCTGGATACATTATGTGCTTCTACTATTGTAAGCCTTTTGTCTACAAGAATATGGAACTCTATGGCTACCCTTTCTCCTACTCTTCTAGTTTTTAACCTGTGGTAGTCTTTGACTCCCTCTTCATTCGATATTATGTCTGTTATCGTCTTCACTTCATCTTCACTTAACGCCCCTTCCACAAGCTCATTTAAAGTTGGCATAAATATATCCAAAGCAGCTTTTAATATAAATATACTTACAACTATGGAAGCTATCGGGTCTAGAATTACCCAGTGTTCTCCTAACGCTATGGCCCCTCCTATCCCCACCAAGGTGCCCACTGAAGAAAGCGCATCCGATCTGTGATGCCATGCATTTGCTATAACTGCCTGACTTTTTATTCTCCTGCCTTCAACAACCGTTACCCTGTATAAAGCTTCTTTCGTAACTATGGACACAGCCGCAGCGTATAAGGCTATCATTTTGGGAGCCTCCATACTTCCTCCACTCGCTAAAAAAAATATTTTTGAAAATCCGCTTTTTAATATTAATATACCTGCGTAAACTAGAGCTATGCTTACAAGAACTGCTGCTATAGTCTCAAATTTCCCATGCCCGTAGTTATGATTTTCATCGGCTGGCTTTCCGGAAATTCTGAAACTTACCATTACTATTATATCTGTCACAAAATCAGAAAAGGAGTGAACTCCATCGGCAACCATAGCGCTACTCCTACCGGTAAACCCTGCAATAAGTTTGAAGATTGTCAGCATGATATTTCCCAAAAAACCTATCATAGTCAATCTTTCTGCAACTTTTAACCTATTATCGAGGTTTATCATAATATAACCTCCTTACCTCTATAAAAATTGCCTATTTCATAATATGGTCTTTTGTGTGCTATGTTTTTAGTTTATACTGCATTTATCTAAAAAGCTTTTTAGTTTCACAGAGAAAGCATCTTAAAATAAAAATATTTTTTGTCATGCTTTTTCACACATTGTCCTGTTTATTAAAAAAAATCTTAAAATTCTTTTTTGTTGCTATGCAAAACTCTTAATTTCACTTCGTCAGCACTGTGTCTAAAATATAATTTCATTTAATTTTTTACTCGTATCCAGTTATGTAATTCGTAACTAAAAGAATGCTTTGCACCGTAGCCTTTCAATTAATTTAATATTCTATTTGAAATTTCAACTTGCATAATTAAATATATCTAAAGTTTTAACAATTTCCTTTTTAAAACAAGCTTTATCCCGGCGTTTCTACTCGACATAAAAATAAAAAGCAGCAAAGTAAGCTGCTTTTTAGTGCATAACCCAATCATGGTATATGAACTCTCTGTATTTTTTAAACCATTTTTCCACATAGCTGCGGTTACCTGTAGCTATTATTTTTTCCAAAAAATCCAAGTATCTGTCCATAATCTCGATTTTACTTTTGTCTATATTGTATAAGTAGTGCTTTAAATGATCTTCACTGTATTTTTCAGAGTCTACTTTTGGGTTCCAATCTGTCTCTAAAGTTTCTTTTTCTGTGCCTTCCCAAAAATTTGAATAGATGTCTTCTAACGCACTTTCAGGACTCACCCTACGGTTCTTCTTAATATTTTCACCCACTTCAAAATTTTTTTTACTTATATATAGAGCTTCTCTGTATCTCTCTACTTCAAGTCTCAACTTCTCTATAATATTCTGGTAATTAATTTCCATTAAATTTTCCCGCTGAATATTTTCCATAAGAAAAGCTCACCCCACTTCTTTTATTTACTTAAATTAGATTTAAGCTTTATTTTTCAAAATCCTTTAATTTTTATTTTTTTATAGTATAAATAATATTTTTTATGAGTATATTCCCCTTTTCTTCTTTCCTACACTCATGTGGTACCACCAAGCAGCTCCTATTCCCCAAGCGGCATTAAATATTACGACTAATACTGGAGTAAGCTTCCCAAGCTCCAGTCCCATGATGCCTTTTCCTGCTTTCAATGGAAAAACAATGAAAAGCTGGACTAATGTAGGGCCAAGGCTTAGGAGTAGCCCTCTTATAAAAAGCTTATTTTGATAGAAGGGCAGCAAAAGAATTATACCCCATATCCCGCCCCAGACTATCCTTGGGTATAAATACTCCGGGGTAAAAGCAGGAGCTATATCTACCCCCAAAATTTGGTTTACCCCAATAACACCAAAAAACCACACCACTACACAGTTTAACATTCCGCCAAATGCCCCTGCTGAAAATAAAGCATTCAATCTATTCAATACACCCATCTCCTTCGCACAGTTTATATACCTTTTTCTACGATAAAGTAATTCTAATCTGTATTTTCTTCTCCCAGATAACGCCTTCTCAGACCGTTTTCATCCTCTGAATCTACAATATCATCTATTGCCACAAGCATTTTGAATCCGTAAGGAGAATCCTCCATAACCAGCCCCACTCCCTTGGCGTAATACCTCGTCATTTGAAATTCGTTTCTGCTGTAAAGCACTTCTATGCATTTAAAATCCTCGTAAGGAGTCTTTACGTCTACATCTACACTTTTTATCTCATATATACCTTCACTGTCACTCCACTTGGTCCCTTTTTTTATCGGTGCTTTTAGCATTATCCTTCCCATCTTTGACTCACCGTTTAATTCTTCCTCATAGCTTACTCTATATTGGTATTCCTTTGACGCGACCAACATGATGTGTTCGTCTGTAACTTCGTATGTCATAAGCACATTTGCTCCGGTGTCAATCTGCTTTACATAGACCATATTTTTTGAAAACCTGTCCACAATCTCCGCAAATCCGGCATTTTCAAATCCGCCGGCAAACACTTTAACCATTCTTTTTTTAGGAAAATAGTCTGCCACCGAGACCACTCTTTTGTTTATGAGAATCCTAAACATAGGTAGGCTACTTATTGTTACTGCCGTCAAAATTATAAAATACAAATATCTCTTTTTCATCAACATCACCCCTGATATAGATTAATTTAAATATTTATCCCTTATATCCTTTTTATATTTTTAACTTTATTAACAAATTTTCTAATAAGCTAATTATCCATATCTAAATCTATAAACACTTAAAATACATTACGCGCAGATCAATGCTAAAAAAAAATTTATGTTATACCTTAAAAAATTATCTATCTAAAACAATAAAAAATCCATTTTACCATCCCGCTATGTAGTAAATTATAAATAGAGGTTTACATTTATTGTAGGTAATGTTTTGGCGATAGAGGTGATATTTTATGGAAATGATGGAAGTAATCAAAAACAGAAGAAGCGTAACAAAATACTTGGATAAAGAAGTGGAAATTGACAAAATAAACAATCTTCTTCATGCTGCAATGCAAGCACCTTCTTCAGCTAATGAACAACCTTGGGAATTCATGGTTATAAGAGACCATGAAATGTTAGAAAAATTATCTCACATGAATCCTCATGCAGAAATGATAAAAGATGCAAACTGCGCAATAATAGTGATGGGTAACACTAAGGACGTCAAAGATAAAAAAATATTGGAACTTGACTGCGCCGCTGCAACTGAAAACATACTCCTTGAAGTCGTTAATGAAGGACTAGGGGCAGTATGGGTAGGTGTAGCACCACACAAAGCTGACATGAAATTTATACACAAACTATTCAACTTACCTAAAGAAATAGTTCCGTTTGCTATAATACCTATCGGATATCCTGCTGAAGCAGTTTCATTCGTAGACAGATACAATGAGAAAAAAGTTCACTTTGACATGTGGCATTAATTTACTTGCTTTAACATCATGAAAAAATAATCCTCTAAGAATCTCTTAGGGGATTATTTGTTTTTATCCTGTCCAACTAAGTCTGGGTAAAAAATCCCTTCATAAATATAAAAAAAACTGTGAAAAGACCCAGAATTTATGATAAAATAATATTGTGTCCCCTGTGTGAGGGGGCTTATAACATAGGCTGCCATATAATATAGAATGTTAATGGTAATAAAAATTTAACTTCATTCCATATTTTTGGACGGCTACTATATCCGAATCATCAATGAAATCAAGCGTTTTACGCTTATATATATATATCATCAATATTTATTTGTGCCTCAGATTAAAAAAATGATTTTATTTATTAAAAGTTTTTTAATGTTGTCGCGATAAAATTTACAATTAAATAGCAAGGTGAATTGCCTTAACAGCTTTCAAACCTTGTTTTTTTAGCCATATATTTTAATCTATTTTAAAAATAAATTTAAGTTTTGTTAAGTTTCACTGATTTATTTTTCCAACTAGACTACAGCTAGAAAAATTTTAATATAAAAGTTGTTGTAAAATAGCTTGATATCGTATATACTCTATGCTGTGGAAATTTCAAAATATAGTACTGTAATGCTAAATTTTTAATACAGTCAAAATTTGTCGATAACCAATTGAGGTATATAAATATTTTATCACTATAGAGGGGGTTAGAATGAGTAGAAGATTTAAAAGAGTTTTAATTGCAAACCGTGGGGAAATTGCAATAAGAGTTATAAGAGCCTGTAAAGAACTTGGAATAAGAACTGTTGCCATCTATTCTGAAGAAGATAAAACAGCTCTTTTCAGAACAAAAGCGGATGAAGCTTATCAAATAGGAAAAGGTAAAGGTCCTATAGAAGCGTACCTTGACATTGATGAGATAATAAAGCTTGCTCTAAAAAAAGGGGTAGACGCAATCCATCCTGGATACGGATTCCTTTCTGAAAATCCTGAATTTGCAAGAAAATGTGCTGAGGCAGGGGTAGAATTCATAGGTCCTACTGCAGAAATGATGGAAAGTCTAGGAGACAAAATCCAATCTAAAATAGTTGCCGCTAGAGCTGGAGTCCCTACTATTCCTGGTATAGATGAACCAGTAGAATCAGAAGAAAAAGCACTCGAATTCGCTAGAAGTTGCGGATACCCTATAATGCTGAAAGCTGCTGCTGGCGGTGGCGGACGTGGGATGCGTATCGTAAGGGAAGAGTCTGAATTACTTTCTTCTTATAGAAGTGCTAAAAATGAAGCAAAAAAAGCTTTTGGTATAGATGATATGTTTATAGAAAAATATGTAGAACAGCCTAAACATATAGAGGTTCAAATCCTTGGGGATAAACATGGAAACATAGTTCACCTTTTTGAAAGAGACTGTTCGATACAGAGAAGGCATCAAAAAGTTATTGAGATAACTCCTGCTCTTACCTTAACTGAAGAAAAAAGGCAAGAGATGTGTAATGATGCATTAAAAATAGCTAGAGAAGTGGGGTACGTAAATGCTGGTACTCTAGAATTCTTAGTTGATAAAACTGGAAGTCACTATTTTATCGAGATGAACCCTAGAATCCAGGTTGAGCATACAATCACAGAGATGGTTACCGGCATAGACTTAGTTCAAAGTCAAATACTTGTGGCTGAAGGATATGCACTAAATTCAGAAGAGATAGGAATAGCTTCTCAAGACGCTATCAAATCCAGGGGGTACTCTATCCAATGTAGGGTAACAACTGAAGACCCTGTAAACAACTTCGCACCTGACACAGGTAAAATAGACATATACAGAACAGGATCTGGCCTAGGTGTCCGTTTAGACGGTGGAAACGGCTATGCTGGGGCTGTTATAAGCCCTTACTACGACAGTTTGCTTGTAAAGGTTATTTCACACGGAAATTCATTTACTGATGCTATAAGAAAAGCTCTTCGTTCTATAAAAGAGACTAAAATTACTGGCGTAAAAACAAATATTGCTTTCTTGGTAAACGTATTGAATCATCCTAAATTTGCAAGCGGTGACTTTACTACTGGGTTTATACCTGAACATCCGGAACTTTTTGATATCTCTGTAAAAAGAGATTATGAAGGGAATATCTTAAAGTTTATTGCTGAAAAAGTGGTAAACGAGACTCACGGGGTTAAAACAGAGTTTGACGTACCGCATATACCTAATGCACCTATGCCTGAAAAGCTATCTGGTACAAAACAAATCCTTGAAGAAAAGGGTCCAGAGGGTGTAGTTGAGTGGATTAAAAATCAAAACAAACTACTTCTTACAGATACAACAATGAGAGATGCTCACCAGTCACTAATGGCTACCCGTGTGAGAACAACTGATATGCTAAAAATAGCTAGAGATACATCTATCCTTGGTAAAGATCTTTTCTCAATCGGTATGTGGGGAGGAGCTACTTTTGACGTTTCATACAGATTCTTAAAAGAATCTCCTTGGGAAAGACTAAAAGAAATAAGAAAAAGAGTGCCGAATGTCCTTCTTCAAATGCTTATAAGAGGGTCTAACGCAGTGGGATACAAAAATTATCCTGACAACGTAATTGAAGAATTCATAAAAGAAGCTTCAGATAGCGGTATTGATCTTTTCAGAATTTTCGACTCTTTAAACTGGGTTAAAGGAATGGAAGTCCCTGTCAGAGAAGTTATTAAAAATGGAAAAATCGCCGAAGTATGCATCTGCTATACAGGTGACATCCTAGACAAGTCTAAGACAAAGTATACGCTTGACTACTACGTGAAAAAAGCCAAAGAGATAGAGGCTATGGGGGCACATATACTTGGTATCAAAGATATGTCTGCTCTACTAAAACCATATGCAGCAGAAAAACTTATAAAGGCTCTTAAAGAAAATATATCTATCCCTATACATCTACATACACATGACACTACTGGAAATGGAGTAGCAACTGTACTAATGGCTGCAGAAGCAGGGGTTGACATAGTGGATACAGCTTTTGATGCTATGTCCGGGCTTACAAGCCAACCTTCTTTAAACTCTGTAGTTGCAGCATTAGAAAATACAGATAGGGACACTGGAATAAATCTTGATGACGTTCAACAAATATCTAACTACTGGAACGCTGTAAGACCTGTTTATGCTCAGTTTGAATCAGGACTTAAATCAGGTTCTACTGAAATTTATAAATATGAAATCCCAGGAGGACAGTACTCAAACCTTAAACCTCAAATCGAGAGTTTCGGTCTTGGACATAGATTCGATGAAATCAAAGAGATGTTCAAAAAAGTCAACCTGCTTGTAGGAGATATAGTAAAAGTAACACCTTCTTCTAAAATGGTAGGAGACATGGCTATATTCATGGTTCAAAATAACCTTACTCCTGAAAATATACTTGAAAAAGGTAAAGACCTTGCTTTCCCTGATTCAGTAGTTGCATACTTCAAAGGTATGATGGGGCAGCCTGAAGGAGGATTCCCTAAAGAACTCCAAGCGATCGTCTTGAAAGGTGAAGAGCCTATCACTTGCAGACCTGGTGAGCTTTTGCCTTCTGAAGATTTTGTAAAAATAAAAGAATACCTAGAAACAAAACACAAAATCAAGCCTACTATGCAAGACGCACTTAGCTACGCTCTATACCCAGATGTATTTGAGGACTACTTAAAATACATAAAAGAACATGGAGATTTCAGCAAATTGGGAAGTGACATCTACTTCCACGGACTTGCAGAAGGGGAAACATGCGAAATTAAGCTTAAAGAAGGGAAAATAATGGTTATAACTCTTCTTCAAATATCTAAGCTTGACAACGAAGGCTACAGAACTGTAGCATTTGAAGTGAACGGAAATAGAAGAGAGACAAGGGTAAAAGACAAAACCCAGACTGTTTCTTCTGTATCTAGCGAAAGCATAAAAATGGTAGATCCTGATGATGATCTGCAAATAGGGGCAAGCATCCCTGGTACTATCATCAAAGTCCTTGTTAACGAAGGGGACAAAATAGAAGAAAATCAAAAGTTAGTTATCATAGAAGCTATGAAAATGGAGACAATTATAACGGCTAAATCAAGCGGTGTTGTAGACAAAATTTTCATAAAAGAAGGACAAAGAGTACAATCTGGAGAACTTCTTATCCAACTTTCTAAATAACTGTAAAATATACTAAAACCCCTGCAATAATGCAGGGGTTTTTCAATTCTTTTAATTCAGATTGTAAAGTTAAGCAGAGTCTCCATTTTAAAAAATACCGTTTTGATTTTGTTTTTATGACCGCCTACGCAAAAGGTCTATCATCTAATTTTTTATAAACTTTATTTTTTAACGCTTGCATTTTCCACGCTATATTCCCCATAAAAATATACAGCCTTTTACTTGATACAATTGGAGTAGACATATATTTCAGAGCTTCATTAGGAATTTCTGTTCCTAAGATTATAGATTCGGCCATTAAATCCAATGCTTTTTTTACATTCTTCCCGCCAGATTTATTTAAAAATTTTTCATTAACAGCTCCCCCCATCCCCAAATACAGTCCACCACCCCACTCAATTCCTGTCTCTAAAGAAAATTGTTTGCAGATAGATATGGCAAATCTGTTCTGCTCTGCTTCTGGAAAACCGCAATTGGCTATAGCAATCAATTTTTGTCTTCTATGCTGCTTATTTTTCCAAATATTTTCTGCTATCAATTCAAAAGCCCTTATTACAGGAGCTGGAATAGTATCAACATAAAGAGGGAAAGTAAGCAGTATTAAATCTGTTTTTTCAACTGCATCAAGGAATTTATGTTGTGCTTTTTCTGATTTTAATTCTGAATGTATATGCAGCACTTTTGTTTCAAAATTTTTTTCTTTAAGTTTTTTTAAGACATAATTTCCTAATATTGCAGATGTGCTAGTCACCCCTTTTGGACTTCCTATCAACAGAAGTATTTTATTCGTTCTATTCATTTTTATCACCTATTTTTTTCAATAATTCATTTATACTTTGTTGAATGCTATTTATATCTTCATCGCTTTTAAAAATCTTATTTTCATTAGTTGGAGAGTGTAAATTAATGCTATTTCGTTTAATCAAATTAATAAATAGTTCTGTTTGTTCCTCCTTTAATTCTGGCATCACCCCTATCCCTAAAATTGATGGATACTTTTCATATCGCGGCTTATGGTGTATCTCACCGTTGATTTCTATAAAAAAAGGGGAAATCAACGGTATCATTCTATCTAGTGCCTTCTTAAGCTGGTATGAATAGCCGCCAAAAACTACTGGAGTTAAATAAACAACTAAATCCGAGTTAATGAACGCCCTAGCTACTTCCCGTGCATAATCATCTATAATGCAAATACCCGGGGTTTTTACCCAGCATCCGAAACAGCCTATGCAGTCAGCAATTTTTTTTTCATGTAATACCATAGTATCTACAACGTAATTATTATTTTTAAGCCCTTCTATAATAATTTTTGAAAAGTTTTCTAAAGAATTTTCGGCATTCTTTTCTCCATTAAGCAATAAAGCTTTCATAGCCTTCTCCTTTCTTAAATCTTACCCTTCAAAAAATCTTGCCTCACATCTTCTTCAAATTTTTCTATGGCATAGCGGAGCATGGTTCTCGGCATATTTTTATATTGCTTTCTCAAAAATTCGTACTCGACTTGGTAATCCATCTCGCCTATCTCTCTCAGCATCCACCCAACGGCCTTGTGTATTAAGTCATGCTTGTGGTTGAGCAAGATTTCAGCCAGCTTCAGAGTGTCCTGGTACTGGCCTTTTTTTATAAAGTGAAATGTTGTCATAACCGCAATACGCTGTTTCCACAGGTCGCTTGACTCTGCAAACTTATACAGGAGGTCTTTTTCACGGTTTAAAAGATACGGTCCGAGCAGTTTCTGCGCGGATGAATCTACTAGATCCCAGTTATTCACCCTGGATAAGTTATCCAAATAAGTCCTGACTATATAGGTTTTCTCGTCTTCATTGCTGGAATTCTCATACTTGTAAACCATCAATAAAAGGGCTGTGAGACGGTATTCATGTATTTCGTTATTCACCAAACTCACCACATCATTCATGGGGATGTCTCTATAAAATTTTTTTGCTATTCTCCTCTGTGTGGGCACAGTTATCCCGATAAATTTGTCTCCGTGTCCGTACTCACCTTTTTTTGTTTTAAAAAATCTGGCTGAATTCTTAGATTTCTCCTCATCAGCATATGAATTAAGCTCTTTTTTTATGTTTTCTAAATAGTTCAAACTCTACCTCCAAAAATATGTCCCTTAATCTTTATTTTTTTGCCAGCCTTTCTTCTATGGTCTCAACAACTGTCTCAAGCACCTTCAGCCTGGCGAACCATTTGGAGTTTCCCTCTATCACATGCCAAGGGGCGTACTCTGTGTCGGTTCTGGCCAGCATCTCCTCCACGGCAACTTTGTAATCATCCCATTTCTCGCGGTTGCGCCAATCCTCATCCGTTATCTTCCACCTCTTGTACTCCTTTTCTTCCCTCTCCTTAAACCTCTTCAACTGCTCATCCTTGTCAATTTGAATCCAGAACTTTAATAGAAGTACTCCGTCATCAACCCACTGCTTTTCAGTCAAATTTATTTCCCTGTAGGCCCTTTTCCAATCAGCTTCTAAACAAAATCCCTCCACCCTCTCTACCAGCACCCTTCCATACCAGGTCCTGTCGAATACGGCTATGTGTCCTCCCTTAGGGATACAGTTCCAGAAGCGCCACAGATAGTTGTATTTTTTCTCTAAATCATTCGGGGCGGAAATCGGTATAACATCATACCCTCTTGGATCCAGTCTTTCAACCACCCTTTTTATGTTTCCTCCCTTGCCGCCGGCATCCCACCCTTCGTATGCAAGTATAACAGGGATCCTCTTTGTGTATATCTCATGTTCCAACTCAAGAAGTTTCTTTTGGTATTTTTTAAGTTTTTTCTCGTAATAATCTTTCGACACGTCTTGGTTAAGATCAACTAGGTCCAGATCATATGCTTTTTTGGGATTTTCCAGTTCTACTGGTTTGCTTGCGTTTTTTTCCTGCAACTTTTCACCAAGATCATAAACCAGTTTTTCAAAAACCTCAAGCTTGGCATTTTTAAGGTTTTCTGAGCAGACCAAATCCCAAGAGTGAAATTCGGAGTTGGTCTTATCCAAAATATCTTCATAAATGTCGCTTATTCTTTCAAAGTTTTTATGACTGTTCCAGTCCTCTTTCGTCACTCTCCATGAAGTAGATATGTTGTCCTCAAGCTTTTCAAACCTCTTTTTCTGTTCTTTCTTTGATATATATAGGAAAAATTTTACTATAATCATCCCGTTATCTTTTAGAAATTTTTCTGTATCTACTATCTCTTGATATCTTCTCTCATACTCCTCTTTAGTAATTTCTTTATTATAAACATTTTTGGCTAATGAATAGTACCAGCTCCTATCGAATATCCCTATCTCCCCTTTTTTAGGTAGGTTCATCCAAAACTTCCAGAAAAAAGGTCTAAACATATCCTCTTCCGTTTCACTGTTGTTAGAGTAAATAATATAGAATTTAGGATCAAGAGAAAGAAGTATCTCATTTATAACCGCACCTTTTCCCACTGCATTCATACCTTCAAATATGACCAGTATAGGAATATCCAGCTCTCTCGCTTTTCTTTGTAACCTAGCCAGGTCCCTTCTAAGCTCTTCCATTTCAGAATTGTACTCTTTGTTTTTTATCTTCTCTTGTTTTTTTACTTCAAACATCTCCTACTCCTCCTAACAAATCAAACTTCTTTTAATATACAAAAAGGAGCCCTCGGCTCCTTTTTGTATATCTGATTTTAAAATTTAAAATTCATTTCAAAATATTTTGCTTTCTCTCTAAAAATTCTTCTCTAGTGATATTCCCCCTTGCATACTCTTCTTCTAAAATCCTAATAGCCGAGCGGTCATCGTCTAAACCTTTGTTCTTTTTGAACAGATAAAAAACTATAAACACTATGAGTATAGGCCAAAGCATCATCAAGAAGCCTCCGCCCCATCCAAAAAAACCACCGCTACCGATACCGTAACACCAGTTCCACATAATCTGCCACATCCTTTCATTCTGTGTTTACTATATTCTACTCTACCTTTGTGACCCTTTTGTGAAGATTTCGATTTTTATACTTTAAAATTAAAAGCAACTACCCTAATTAGGGTAGTTGCTTTTAAAAATACCTATGAATTTATCCACTTTTGAAATCACTCTTAGATTATGTGAAGCTATTATTATATGGAATAAGTTTTATCAAAAGAGACGTTTTCTACCTTTTCCACTTTTCTGTCCCTGTGGATGACTAGATCGATATTTCCAATATCATAATTGTCCACTATATTTTTTATCTCAACTGTTTCGTAGTTTAATTTTACATTTATTAGGCTATATTTTCCATTCTCATAATCAAAAGTCAGCCCGTCATCAAAGTAAAATTCTTTTTCGCTAATTTGTCCTGCATACACGTGGATTTCATAATTCTCTTTTTTCTCTCCGATATAGTTCATCTCTTTGTTTTTAAGCATTATGGCGCCTTCTTTTACAAATATAGGCAGCTCGTCTAATTTAGCGTTCTTTATTATGTATTTCCCACCTTCATATTTTTCTTCTGTAAAATAATCATACCACACTCCTGCAGGCAGGTATATCATCCTTGTCTCTGTTTTAGGTCTTATAATTGGTGCTATAAGCAAATCTTCCCCAAATAAAAATTGGTCTGTTATATTAAATGTTTTACTGTCATTTTGATAATGATAGAACAGCGGTCTCATTACCGGAGTCCCTTTAAGGCTGCTTTCCCTGAATAAATTATACAAATGAGTTATTAGACTGTACCTTAATTTTATGTACTTTCTTGTAATAGCCAGGATTTTTTCCCCAAACGACCATGGTTCCTGGTGAAGTGAATTTATCACACTGTGATTTCTACAGAAAGGATAAAACACTCCCAGTTGCGTCCACCTTGCAAGAAGCTCCCCGTTACCGTCTTCTATAAATCCGCCTATATCTGACCCGACATAGCTGTACCCGCTTAACCCGAGGTTTAAAAGCATGGGGATGCTCCCCTCTAGATGTTCCCACACGGAAGAGTTGTCCCCAGTCCACAAGGCAGAGTACCTTTGTGTCCCTGCAGAAGCTGACCTGGTCAGGACAAATGGTCTTGTCTTTTGTATCTTTTTCAACCCCTCGTATGTAGCGATCGCCTCGTAATGCCCATATAAGTTATGTATCTCTTTTTGAAGTCTTTTTTCCCCTTTGTCATCGATATGATAAGTTGTTTCCGGTAGAGTTTTTGTTTCCGTTGACATGTCAGAGGCTTCGTTCATATCGTTCCATATCCCGTCTACACCGATATCAGTTAACTTTCTGTGCAGTTCCCCCCACCATTCTCTTACCTCACTTCTCAAGTAGTCCGGGAAGGAACTGTCTCCAGGCCAAACTTTCCCTACATACACTTCTCCGTTTTCATCTTTGACAAAATAGTCTTTTTCTATTGCCTCGTCATAAACCTCATATCCATCTTCCACCTTCACGCCAGGATCGATTATGACCACCAGTTTAAACCCCATCTCGTGAAGCTTCTCAGTCATGTTTTTAAATTCTTTAAATCGTTTTGAGTCCACTGTAAAAACCTTGTAGTCCTGCATATAGTCAATATCAAGGTAAATCACGTCTGCCGGGACATCATTCCCTCTTAGCTTTCTAGCTATATCCAACACCTCTTCTGTGTCCATGTAACTCCATCTACACTGCTGGTATCCCAAAAAATCCTTTCTAGGTAACTTAACTGTTCCTGTTAATTTTCCATAATTCTCCACTACTTCCGCTACATTCTCTCCATATATAAAGTAATAGTCAAGGTCCCCTCCATCTGCTTTAAACTTTACATTGTCTGAATATTTTTTGAAATCAAAAAACGTCCTGTATGAGTTGTCATAGTATATACCGTATGATTTTTTTTCGTTCATCCCAATATAAAATGGGATAGAAGTGTGGTATGCATTTTGAGCGGAATGATGAATAGGAGACAGCCCCAAAACATCTGTATTCCAGTTTTCTGTATAGTTATCCATCAAGTTTATATGCCCGTATTTCTCCCCTAAGCCATAAAATCCCTTTTCCCAATTCAATTTCTTTTCAACTTCTATTGCGAATACCTTTTTCTTTTCTTCTCCAGCTAAAGTTGCCTCAATATTTTCTAAATCATTTACCTTAGTTTTATGGAACTCTGTAACGGAAAACTCCACCGATACATCTTCTAAAATAACACTCCCTGATTTGTCGAAAATCTTCACCAGCAAGTTATCGCTTATCTCTATGTCAAATTTGCTCCCTTTTATGAAGTTATCGCTTGTCTCGACAGCTACACTCCCAGGCTTTAGGATAACAGCATCTGTAATGCTTTCCCTTATCTCAGCTCCGTAATAAAATCTTACTATCTCTTCAGTATAAAATTCCACATAAAGTTTTTTCCCCTCATTTTCAAACGAATAAATAGTATTTTTTATCATTGTCTCCCCCTATACTTTTTATATAATAATTTTATTTTTATCTTTTTTTACTACGCCTTTTTACATGTATATTTTCTTTTTTATTACATGATTCATCCCCGACTCCTACCGTATTATTATCTAAGTTAAAAAGAAGTTTTGCTTTTCTTTAGCACCCGTGTGCGCAACATTGTAAAAAATTTTACCTTGATATAGGCACATTCATTTCCTTAGTAATTTTAAACGGTTTAACGTTTAACCTCTGCTAAAAAGATACTATATCAAATTAAAAATGTCAACAGTTTCTTTTAGAATTATTTTTGTAAAAGCTTTTGTCTTTTTTCAACTGCAAAAAATTTTGAAAAAATCTAAAAATAACAGCTTAGTTTGTAGTAAATAAAAAAAGGGGTCTCCCCCTTATAAAGTGAATTTCTCATTTTACTTGTACTTATTAAAACTTGATATATCTTCTATGCTTTTCCTGACTTTTACAGCTGTGCTCCCAGTTTTTTCATACCCCAAAGTTATTAGGAGTGGCACCTTCTTGAGCTTGGGTACATCGAGAAGTTTTTTTACCAACCCCTCATTGAACCACCCCAATATGCATGTCCCGAGACCCTCCGCCGCCGCCTGGAGGCAAAAGTGCTCTGCTGCTATGCCTATATCTATTAGATCGAAATTTTTACCCTTTATGAATCCTCCTACCTTAGACCTCATATTTGCATTCTCATTTACTACCGCCACAATAACAGGGGCTCCCTTTACGAAGCTGTTTAACCCAGTCCCCATCAAAAGTGTAGCTGAAGCCACCATATCCTTTAGTTCCGGATCGTCCACTACTATAAAATGCCACGGCTGGGAGTTGCAGGCCGATGGAGCCATCCTAGCAGCTTCTACGCACCTCATTATTTTATCCCTGTCCACTACTCTATCGGAATAATCCCTTGTGCTACGGCGTAAGTTCGCCAGTTCAATAAAATCCAATTTCCTCACCCTTTCTTTGGCGTATCTCATTATTTGAAATTTTATGCTATTTAAAAGTAAAAAGTCTGCTTTTCAGATATTATTTCCATACTGAAAATTCGTGTTGATAATTCTCTCCAAGATGGGAAAATATCTATAGTCGTCTTTATACTCTACATATCTGTCTTTAGTTATGAGTGCCTCCACTTTTTTATTTCTTCAAGGCACTCTTTCAAGTATTTGTCAGTTTGCCACACAGGCGTAAACCATGGATTGCTGTTCGGAATAATAGGGGTAAAAAAAAGACTTTCATTTTGAAATTTATCATTTTCAAAAACTATTTCTATATAATCCAATCTTATGGGTTTGGCTGCCCTGGAATAATTACCTAGTCCTAATTGCTTTATAGAATTTTTTTGGATCTCTATTTTTCTTTTTTTGTCAACATATACTATTCTATCGTCATTCCATTCTAAAGTTCCCTTGCTCTTGTAGATATAAATAAACTTCCCTATAAAACTGCTGCTCCATTCTGGATCTGACATGTATGTCTTTATTTTCATAAATTCCTCCCGCCAAGTTGTTTTTTGTAAACAGATCATTTGATTTGTTCTTTTAATTTTGAAAAACTTACCAGTTTTTTTTGCTGCTCATCGTATAATTGAAGGAATATAGATTTAAACCCCTTTAATATAGTTATAGGTACTATTTCATGTAGTTCTAATATATCGTTATAACACTTTTTTAGGTTGTAATTGGGGATTCTAGGGTTTAGATGATGTATATGGTGGTACCCTATATGTCCAGAGAGCCAATCCAACAGAGTTGGGACCTTGTAATAAGAACTTCCCTCCATGGCAGCCCTAAACGGGTCCCAAGTTTCATTGTGAGCCCAATATACATTTGCAAATTGGTGCTGTATATAAAAAAACCATACTCCTATACTACTAGCAAAAAATAGAATAGGCAACTGTATTGCAATGTAATTTTTAATACCTATAGTAAAATATGCTATAACAAATATAAAAATTATCATTAAATTCATAAAAATAATGCTGATTTTCTCCTTCTTTTTACTGTAATTTTTATAGAATCTATTCATAACTAGGAAAAGAAGCGTCGGTGCAATTAAAAAGTGAAAAACCGGGTTTCTATACAACCTATACTGTGCCCGTTTGAATTTAGTGGCGGAAACATACTCTGCTACAGTCATAGTCCACACATCTCCTACTCCCCTCTTTTCCAAATTCGCCACACTTGCATGGTGGATCGCATGCGCCTTCCTCCAATCTGAATATGCTGTAAAAGTAAGAATTCCACATATGTTTCCCACAATTATACAGGCTCGAGGTGAAGTAAAAAATGACTGGTGGGAACAATCATGAAAAATAATAAATATCCTGACAAGAAACCCGCCCGCAATTACTGATAATAATAGCGTTATCCAGTATGAGTATCCCTTTTTCATATTGATATACATGGCTACTATCAGCCCAGCATAGAGTAAAAATGTTGTTGAAATTTGAATAACCGATTTCTTCGTATCCGGTTTAGCATAGTTTTTTAATTTTAGATTCAGCTCAGATTTTTTCATATTATCACCTCTACTTCAAATACAAATACTCTAAATCAACTCTGAATTTGATTACGTAAATATTTTACATCCGTCGAGACAAAAACACACAGTACTAAAATCGATATAGCTACATATGAAGTTTAGACACTTTTTATTGAATTTATACATCATTCACATATAAAATCCTACATAAAAAAACAGAGTTTTTGGCTCTGTTTTTTAGACTTTTTTATCCTAAATTTTATTAAACTAAAAGAAATACGGTTACTTTGCTAAGCCAAATAACCTAAAATTTTATGTGGACCTCTCCTATATCAAGTTTCATGGTCTCGACCCCGGTATTTAGCTCCAGCATCCCGTCTTCTACTATGTCCCCTGCTATTCCATCAATGATCCTGTCAGGGAGCTGCACAGATACTCTTCTGCCTTTCAAGTAATTCAAGCAGTTCATCTCCGACTTCAGTTCACTCCACTCTCCTTTGAGGAGTCTCACGTACTGAAGTTTGAACTCATTTACTACCCCCATCACTATCCCTTGTATGTCGTACTCTTTGCCGGTTTCCAGTGATAGAGATGTGGCCCGCTCCGACAGTTCCCCAAACTCCTTATTGTTAACATTTATCCCTATACCGATTATGAAAAAATCCCCTATCATCTCAACCAGTATACCACTTATCTTTTTCCCACCAACATATACGTCATTTGTCCATTTAAATTGAAATTCTAAATCCTCCAGGTCGCTTAATCCTTTTAGTACTGAAAGTCCTGCCACAAGCGGAAGTTTCCTATATTCCTTCAAATCTAGGTTTTTATCCTTTTTAAGTGCAAAACTGAAGAGTGCAGCCCCCTCATCCGACCTCCATTGGTTGCCTCTCCTACCTTTACCAGAAGTTTGTGTCCTCGCCACCACCAGATCATACTCCCGCAAATCCTTCTTATCCCTCAAAAAATTATTTGTAGAATCCAGCTCTTCAAATATATATTTTCTCATGCCATTCCTCCAAACTTTGCTTTTTATCCCGTTGTACATGAAATAATTTTATCCCCATCTAAACCTTTTGTCAACTGTAGATGTTTTATATGCCAGTTTCATGTAAAATGCAGTCTGGCATTTTTACTCCCTGTGGTGTATAATTTTAGTATTATCTATGAAACAAGAAAGGCGGGCATAAGCATGGACAATATTAAACTTATTTATTTCTCTCCCACAAACGGTACTAAAAAGATAGTTGAGGCTATTGCCGGTGGGATTTCATGTAAGAATATAGAAACTGTTAACATCACACAAAAATCTATTAGAGACGGGAAAGCTTTAGAGCTAAGTAATGAGCTAGCCATAATAGGGGTTCCTGTGTATGCCGGTAGGGTGCCCACAGTGGCTCTAAGCTACCTTAGAAGAATCAAGGCACAAAACACTCCTGCTGTCATTATAGCTGTATATGGAGGAAGAGCTTTTGACTCTGCACTTTTTGAGCTTCAGAGGGAATGCCAAAGAGTTGGTATGAAGCCTTTTGCGGCAGGTGCCTTTATAGCCGAACACTCCTTTGCCTCTTCTGAAATAATTATTGAAAACGGTAGGCCCGATGAGGCTGACTTAAAAAGTTGTTCTGAATTTGCTGAAAAGGTAGAAATAATATTAAAAAATGGAATTCCACATGGTGAGCTTGAAGTTCCTGGCAGTACCATTCTTAAAAAAATGGAGCCGATACTACCTGGAGTTATCCCGTACACTAACCCTGAAAAATGTGTACGTTGTATGAAATGTGTAGAAGTCTGCCCTACTAATGCAATTGACAAAGACAACCCTATATTCATAGAAAAGGATAGGTGCATAAAGTGTAGCGCCTGCGTTAAGGTCTGCCCTTATAATGCCATTAGCTTAGACCTTGAAATAGCCAAGAAAATAGCCGAAACAGTGCGAAAGTTAGGTAAAAAATATCCTGAGTTTTTTTTCATGTCTTAACGAATACATATTAAAAAAACTCAAAAATAACAAAATCTCCTCCATGATATTTATTCTGAGCTCTGGCTCGAGCAAATAATCAAAGAGGAGATTTTAGTATTTACAATCTTAGATTTATTAAATAGTTTAATTTGAAGTTTAATAGATTAGAAATAAATGGATTTTATTATTTTAGAATAGTAATTTAATTTTTTAGATTAGATTTTGAAAGGAAATAATTTTTTACTTTTGATTTTTAGCTCGCTATTGCTTCATTTTTTCTTCTAAATCTTTCTGTGCACATGATAAAATATTGAAAATGCTCTATCAATTGTGATTTTTCTATCCCTATTTCATCAAAGAAATCTTTCTTTAACCCTTCTAGATACTGCTGAAGCTTTATGTGTTCTGACTTAAGTTTCAGTCCAAACTCCTCGAAAAAATCACCCGAATAAGGATATACTTTCAATAAATCGTCGACATACATACATTTTAATTTCATTTTAACCGCCTCCTGTTTTTTTATTATCCCTGCACATTTCAGAACCGCCTGAAATTTTAAGGGAATTTTATATGATTTTATTGTAATAAATAATATTATACTTTTAGAGTAAGCTCTAATCATTTAATTTTCTGCTTTAAATATTTAATATAATTCAAAGTTCAAGGTAAATACCAAGTATATAAATTATTCGAGATAATTATTTGAAAATAAAGAAATAAAATTAGATAAATAGAAAATTAAAAAAATTGATTAAGAAAGTTTTGAATTTTTAATTAAAAGTTTGAAATTAGGAAATTGAAGGTTTACTAAAGGTTTACATATAAATGTTTTTTTGAAATAGAATCGGTGTTGCCAGAAAGTTTTTAGAAAAGATTTAAAATTGTTCATTTCTTACTCATAAGGATATCCTATTGTTCTCAATTTGTCAATTTATTTTTTCGATTTTTTTAAAATAATTACAGCCGGTAAGCTTTATGGCATAGTTTAACAATTAAAAAACCTGCCTTTGGACAGGTCTTTTAAGAAGTTTATGTCGTGAAAATATCGAGAACGTATACTAGAAATATCGTACCGGCCACTACGGCTATCATGTTTTGGTTCATTAGTATCATTGCGGCTGCAAAAATAATTCCGATTACGGATATCATCATGCTCCCCGTAGAGTACAGAACGTCTGGGAAAAGCAGTGCGCCGAGTGCAGCATATGGTATGTACTCCAAAAATGACTTTACGAATCTGCCTGGCTGTTTCCCGTTGTGCAGCACAACCGGTAAAACCCTTAATGTATAGTTAATTAATGTTGCCCCTATTATAACTAGCAAAAATTTAAATTCCATCGACTTCCTCCTCCACCGGGAACAGCATCGCACCCACTGTAGCCGTTACTACTATAGTAAGTATTATCCGCCAGTTTCCGACAAGCTCCTTCAGCCAAGGTGTATAAAAAAGCACTGCACTTATGACAATCGCTATTCCACTTACAGTTGCCACACGCACTGATTTTTTCACCGCTGGGAGTATTAGCCCTACAAACATGATATATATGGCTATGCCGGTACTATTCAATACTGACTGTGGTAAAAAATCCGCCACCATGACTCCTGTAAAAGTACCTGTTACCCACCCGATCCATGAGGTAACTTGGGAACCAAGCACAAACTCCTTGTCTAGACCCTCCTTAGTCATAGCAAGCACGAACACCTCGTCTGTTACGCCAAAAGCAAGGATGCGTTTCGCAACAGTTTTTATTCCAGCTGGTAGCTTATTTATAAGGCAAAACGACATAAGAAAATATCTGGCGTTTATCATCAGCGTAGCAAACAAAATATTCCAAACCGACATCCCAGCAATCAACATGTTAACCGATATAAACTGAGTTGCCCCGGTAAAATTTGTCATAGACATAAATACCGCTAGATAACCAGAAAGTCCGGCTGATTTCGCTATAAGTCCAAAAGTCAACGCTATTGGGAAATACCCCATGAATATAGGCAAAGCTTCTTTTAAACCGGTTTTAAAACTCTTTTTTACATCAACTACACCCAACATCTCCACTTTTAAACCCCATTCCTGCATAAAATTTATTTAAAACATCACTAACTTCTATATTAGTCACCAGTTTTTTAATAATTTTATAATCTATTTTTAGAATTTCTTTAATCAAACAACCTCGAAATTATTAATATTATAGTCAATATTCGATGCAAAGGCAAGAAAAAATTACTTAAATTCCGCTTAATCTCTTAATAAAATTTAAATTTATAATTAATCTCAAAACATAGCCAAATACTTACTTGGAATTTTATAATCTATTTCGTCCAATCGTAGCAAGACATAGCTTATCGGTCTTTTTTCTTATGATTTTAGAGGAAATTTTATTGTTTTAAATATACTTAAATTATGCCTGCTGCTGCACAGCTTAAAAACACCGCACGAAAATAGCAGATAGGGTTACAAAATATCTAAATAGTTCGGAGGGGTCTTATGAATTTAAGTGTAAGTACAATAGTCGTCATAGTTTCTTTAGTATCCATACTGTCATCTTTAATTCTAATAATGACCTTTATTTTCAAATTTTCAGTTAAAGGTGTTTCGTCATGGGTTGTGGGCAGTATTTTAAACTCAATCTCCCTACTGCTTTTCACCACGCAAGGAAACTCTGACAATATACTTTTCTGCTATCTTTCAAACACCATTGCAATATACGGTTTTTTATTTTTCTGGAAGGGAGTCAGAGAATTCGTAAGAAAAGATAAATTTAGTCAATACTACTGGTTACTACCACAGATAGTACTGGTGGCCATGCACTACTCATTTAAAGTTAGGATCGGATTTGAATTGCGCTCTATTCTCATGGCCCTTATTTTAGGTAGTCTTACTTTACTCTCAGGCATAGACCTGTACAGAAAATGTCCTAGCCTGTCAGAAAAAATAGCTGGCGGAGTATTTTTTTCATACTCAATCTTTTCGGCTATAAAACTGATCCTAGTTTTTAATTATATGAAAATAAACACAAATTTAAGCTCAGAATTTATTGCTATTTATACCTACACATTTTCTTTTGTTACTATTTTCTTATATACTTTTGGCTTCTTGCTTATGATAGGCGAAAAACTCCAAATAAACTTGCATGAGCAATCTGTAAGTGACCCGCTTACAAGTATATATAACATGAGGGGCTTTGAAATCTTTTCAAAACAACATTTTATAAACTCAAAACTCTATGGACATAAGCTTTTTCTTCTTATATTAGATATCGACAACTTCAAACATATAAACGATTCTTTCGGTTACAGTTTTGGTGACGCGGTTATATGCAGGTTTACGGAAGTAATCTCCAAAAATATAAGGGAACGCGACATGTTTTTTAGGATAGGCGGCGAGGAGTTTGTCATCCTATTGATAGATATCGACTTAAAAACTGCAGAAATTATTGCCGAAAGGTTAAGAAAAGTGATTGAAACTACCGGAGTTTTAAATGGATATAGAAATGTGAACTTTACCATTAGTATAGGGATGGCACAGCTTAATAATAGTGATGTGCAAATATCCCAGCTTTTGGAAAGGGCAGGCACAGCCCTCTACAAAGCAAAAAAATCTGGAAAAAACAACGTTAAACTAGCTTTGAGTTAATAGAATAATTTTATAGGGGGAAAATGTTATGAAAAATATAATAGAATTAGAAGAGTCCATAAAAAAACTAAGTAACAGCCAACTTTTTGCTGTACTAGCCACAGTTCACAACAAACAGCCGTATACCTCACTTGTGGCATTTGCTCTTACAGACGACATTAAAAAACTGGTTTTTACAACTCCAAGAGATACTAGAAAATTCCATTACATAGAAGAAAACAGCTTTGTATCACTTCTCATAGACAATAGTTCAAATCGTTCTATCGACATCGCCGATGCATCTGGGATAACAGTAAGCGGCATAGCCTATGAAGCCAAAGGCAGTGAACGTAACGAACTTCTAAAACTATTCACATCTAAACATCCTCATATGAAAGAGTTTGCAGAATCCGAAAACAGCGCCGTGGTATGTGTGAAGGTAAAAAGATATGATATAGTCGAGAGATTTCAAAACGTCATGGTTCTCGAGATAAAAGACTGAGTTATTGGAGGTTTTATGATAGTTAATATTGAAAATCTAAACGAAAAGTATCTAAAAACAGCCGGTGAAAAGGCAGTCAATCTGCAAAAACTTGGATCTTTGGGTTACTCTGTCCCTCGCGGGGCAGTCCTGCTAGACACGGCTTACAGGTGCTTTGTAGCAGAAACAGGCCTTTTGGAAAAGATAAGGATAGAGCTCGCACGTAGAGAGATGTCAAATATGCGCTGGGAAGAGCTATGGGACGCCTCCCTTAGGATAAGAAACCTCTTTGCCAAAACAAAATTCCCAGAGCGTTTGGAGAATGAACTCAGGGAATTTTTCTACGAATACTCCAGTATCCCTGTAGCAGTCCGCTCCTCGGCACCCGGCGAGGACAGCTCCGGGGCTTCTTTCGCTGGTATCCACGAATCTTTTTTGAATGTTCTTGGCATCGACTCCATTCTTGATCACATACGGCTGGTATGGGCATCACTTTGGTCTGACAAAGCCCTGCTGTACAGAGAAGAGCTTGGCCTAAACATATACCAGTCTTCTATGTCAGTAATAATACAGGAGCTTATAACTGGTGAGGTTTCTGGTGTTGCCTTCAGCACAAACCCAGCCGGCGGTGAAGAAGTGGTTATAGAGGCTGTCAGGGGGTTTAATCAATCACTGGTTGATGGAAAGATAGAACCAGAACGCTTCATGCTAAACCCAGACAACGGTGTTGTTATAGACTATCACCATGATGAAACATCCGCATCTATGGCACAGCATAAAAACCATTTTCAAGGAGTACTAGGCAAAAAAGATGTAGACTGCATATTCGGTGCCGTGACCAGTTTACACAAAATCTATAGCGAACCTGTGGACGTTGAGTGGACAATAAAGAGCGGCAAACTCTTCCTCTTGCAGGTACGTCCAGTGACAACAGTTAAGAAAATATCCATAGACGAAAAACTTTGGGAGAATCCAGATAAAAGACCTTGGTACAGGAGCCTGACAAAAAGCTTTGCTTCGCTTAAAAAACTTCAAAAACGCATAAAAGAAGATATATTACCCGGCATAGACAAAGACTCCTCTAGTATTGAGGAAATTGATTTAAGCTCACTTTTGCCAGTTGAGCTCGCGCTAGAAATAGAAAAAAGAAAATCCTTATATTTGAAATGGCATGATATTTATTGGGACGAGCTAATTCCCTTTGCTCACGGCGTGAGGCTATTCGGGCAAATTTACAACGACACTATAAAACCCAGCGATCCCTACGAGTTCACAAGACTTCTTGGATCGAGCAGCATGATCAGCACAGAAAGAAACAAAGCTTTCTCAGAACTAATAGATGTACTTAGACGCGACCCAAAACTTTGCAACTCGGAACAAGGGTTAAATAATTTTAGTTCGGAGTTTCAGAATGGATTTTCCAATTTTTTGAAAACTTATGGTACCGCAATCTATGAAGGGATGCCGGTTTTCACCAAACAAAATAGTCTTTTGGAGCTTATGACGAAGACGGCTTGCAGTGATTACCACTATAAACTTCCAGATAAAGACAGCGGCAGAGAGGCCCTTAAGTCAAAATTTATCTCATCTTTCCACGGTGTACAAAAAAACTTCGCACTGGAAATACTAGAGCTGGCTCAGTCCAGCTGGAAGTTAAGAGACGACGACAATCTATACTTGGCCAAAATCGAGTCTGCTCTATCAGATGCAGTAGAAACCGGGAGACGGGTTCTAGAAAATAAACTCGAAATCCAAGTTGACACAAGAAATCCTGATTCTGTCGCCGCCATGCTAAAAGGTGAGCTAGCGGCCTCAGAGTGTTTTGAGAAAGGCGAGCATGACGAACCCGTGGAAAAAAGCATAATTAGGGGGAGGCTCGACGGTAGTTTGAGATTAGAAGACAGCGAGTACTCCATGAGGGTTAGAAAATACACAGGCCAGCCTGCTAGCCCAGGTATAGGAGTAGGGAATAGCAGGGTAATAAAAACTATCGATGATATTTTTACTTTTCAGCATGGTGAGGTGCTGGTGTGCGACTCCATCGACCCAAACATTACTTTCATAGTCCCATTTGCTTCTGCAATTATTGAGCGAAGAGGTGGGATGCTCATACACGGTGCAATCATAGCAAGGGAGTACGGAATTCCTTGCGTCACCGGAATTGAAAAGGCCACACAGCTTATAAAAAATGGTTCTTCAGTTGTAGTAGACGGCTACTTGGGTATAGTAACAATAAAAGAGGAGTAGCTTAGCAGCTACCCCTCACATATTACTTGTAAAATATACTTTATTCACTAACTTTTACAAAGCGAACTTCGTCCACATATTTCCCGGCAACAGGGAATACCAGATAAATTAAACCTATCAAATAAAGTTCCTCTTGATATTTCCCATTCCCGTCTACATCTATCCCAAGCTTTTTAACACTATAATAAGACCCGAATATCGGCTCCCCTACTTTAAATCCAAACATCCCAAAACCATTGTCTAAACTAATACAACCTGCTTCAATCTTAAAATCTATTCCTAATATTAATTTCGACTGTTTTTTTATTAAATCGTTATTCCAAGCTACCACGTCAAGAGTTTTATCACCTTTTGCTTTTACCTCAATCCTAGATATTGAAGAGTGGTCCAGTTCAATTTCTAAGGGCCAAATCAGAGATGAAAGGTACATAGTTCTTTTAGACATGTCTTCGCCTAAATTTTTATAAACTCCTGCAAATTCTTCAAGTTTATTTACCCTAATAAAGGCTGTCCTTTTTTTAGGTATAGAAGACACACAACCACTTAAAAGGATGAAAAAAATTGATATAAAAACAAAAAAATCGGCTTTCTTTTTTTCAATGCTCTTCTCCTTAATTTTTATTTTTTTTACAAAATAAATTTACAAACTTTAATTTTTAAATAAATGTTTGTCCAAATTTAAAATATATTTTTTCTTGCTTTAAAAAATTATATCATAAATATTTATCCTTTATCTTCTATGAGCAGATATATCTCTGTTCTAAGGTCCTCTGGCAGAGTGTTGAGTGTAATTCAAATAAATCTCACAAGCTTGCCCTTTTAAAAATTTATATTTTTGACACAGCCAGCTCTTAAATAGAGTTTATAAAAACTATTATAAAATAAAATTGAAAAATCCTTTTATGCAAAATCGTTCTTTTTTTGAACATGGATGATCTTTGAAAAAATTTAACAAACTAAAATAAATTTAATTTTAACAAAATTTTATCTTTAATCTGTCTCATTTATGGAATATAATATTAATAGATATTTTATTTATTTTATATAGGAGGTGGCCAATTCATATGAAAAAAATATACGTGTCCTCTAGAGATCTGTCTTCTATAGGCTATGACACAAATAATTGCGTTCTTGAAGTAGAATTCTTATCCGGCGACATCTATCAATACTTCAATGTCCCCTATCGAATTTTTGCAGAACTGACAAAATCCAACTTAGACGGTACGCTTTTCCACAACTGGATTAGTCGTTCTTACAAATATAAAAAACTCCCCCAAACCTTGTACTAAAAAGAGCAGTGACAATAAGAATCATGCTGGCTTCCTTGCATAACACATACATGAAATAAACATCAATTTTATAAAAAAAACAAAAGCCGAATCATATTGGATTCGGCTTTTACATATCTTATGCTTTTTTCAGAGCTTCTACTATGGATTCCACAGCTGTGTCATCTGCCCATGTAACTTCGCACCTGAATAACTCTGGCGGAGAAGTGTAGTAACTGTTCAATTTTACAGCCACTAGTTTGTTGTTGCTGGCTTTACTCCTGTTTATTTCGTAGTTTATCCAGTTCCTCATACCTATAAATTTTTCATGCCTGTGCCTTGTATTGGCATTTTTACCAATTATAACCAGTGTATGAGTGGCTTCGTTGATCTTTTTCAACACATTGATTTGAAGCGGCTCAATATCCCATTCATTTATTCTCTTCAACCCTTTATCTTCAAACGAAACTTCTAAATTTTCATTTTGACAAAGGGCGTCCAAAATACCTCTGTAGTCCATATCGTTTTCGAAGTCGAAACTAACAAAAACTTTTATCTTCTCCATGTATTTTCCCCCTCTAGTTTATATCTTAGCTGACTTTTCCTATATATTTTATACTCTATTTTCCAATATTAAGCAACAAAGTTATTTTATACACAAAAAAAATCCATTTTTTGCTAAAATATAGGGTATAATAAAACATTTAGTTTGACATTTCACAATTAAAAATTTTGATTTATAATAAAATTTGAAAAACTTTAAGCTTAACAGTCAAATTTCAGAAAAATGATTATTGCTGTACATCACTTCATAAGGCAACCCTATTATTTTTCTTTTATCGCCGTTTTCATAGGCAATCAAAACCACTCTGTCCTCTTCTTTTATACTTATGTTTTTTACTCCACCTTTTCCCACAACGAACTCTTTAGGGTGTGGATAAAAAATCGTTATTTTTCGAATCACCATACTAATTCCCCCTCTGCCTGGGTATCCCTTTCCTATATTATATAGTACATGTATTTTATTCCTTTTTATATATTTTTTATACAATATTTTATAAGCCCTTCTCACACAATACCATACTTCAAAACTTTCTCTCTTTCACCCTTGACATAGTAATCAAAAGGTTTTATCATGTTAGTATCCAGTTTTTGTCATTTTATTCTTTTACACATTATAGTCCCTACGCTGAAGTGTAACTAAAAAACTCTGTTATTTCCACCCTTAACAGAAAAAAATAGACTCCAGTCACATATGTTACTGAAATTTTTCACTTATAAGTTTATAATCAGTTATAAAATTAAAAACAGTTTTGATAACAGGAGGCCCAACAATGAAGATAGCATTTTTCGACACAAAAGGATATGATAGAAAATATTTTGAAAAGTTTAATAAAGATTTTAATTTTGAGATAACGTTTTTCGAAACCAAATTAGATTTAAATTCAGTTCCTTTAACACACGGTTTCGATGCTGTGTGTATATTCGTAAATGACCAGGCAAATATGGAAGTAATAGAGCAACTTTATCAAAACGGGGTAAAAATAATCGCCCTAAGGTGTGCCGGTTACAATAATGTGGATTTAGATACAGCGGAAAAATACAGTATTCCGGTGGTGAGGGTACCTGCTTACTCTCCTTATGCCGTTGCAGAACATACCATAAGTCTCATACTTACTTTGAACAGAAAAATCCATAAATCATATTCTAGGACAAGGGAGGGAAACTTTTCGCTAAACGGCCTAATGGGATTCGATATGAATGGTAAGACAGCCGGTATAATAGGTACAGGCAAGATTGCACAGATAGTGATAAACATTTTAAAAGGTTTTGGTATGAGGGTACTGGCTTATGATCCATATCCAAACAAAGTAGCAGCAGATAAACTTGGCTTTGAGTATGTAGAACTAGACCAGCTTTACAGTGAATCAGACATAATTTCCCTGCACTGCCCACTAAACGAAGATACAAAGTATATTATTAACGAGGAAAGTATAGAAAAGATGAAAGATGGCGTGATGCTAATAAATACTGGAAGGGGGCTACTGATTGATTCAATCGCACTCATTAATGGTCTAAAAACATCGAAGATAGGTTACGCCGGGTTAGATGTATATGAAGAAGAAGCGGAATATTTTTTTGAAGATTTCTCAGATAGGCTTATAGGCGACGATACATTGGCAAGACTACTATCATTTAACAACGTTTTGGTAACTTCTCACCAGGCTTTTTTTACACAAGAAGCAATCGAAGCAATAGCAAAGACTACATTGTACAATATTGAAAAATATGTTAACGGAAAACCACTTGAAAACCGTGTTTCAAGATAAAAAATATAATTATTATTAAAAAGGATGACCGGGGATTTTCCTGGTCATCCTTTTTAGGTATGATTTTTTTAAAATAGGTTATAAAATTACAGTTATGTCATCCACTTTAGAAAATTCGTTTATTAACAGTTCTTTATAGTTTTCTTTATCATATGTCAAAATCAGCAATTTTTTTATGCTTATTTTATCTTTACCCTTGAAGAAATTGTGTATTCCTTTTGATAGCTCTTTTGCCATTTCTTCAAAAGTTTTTTCTTTTCTTCCGAAAGATTCCCCGGCTCTTATCGCAGACATAGATACTACTTCGTACCCATCTTCATTTGCTTTTTCTAGAGCCTGTTCCACTATAACAGAAAGCGGCTCCACACAATCATCTATTACAAATATTATATTATTGAATCCTACATTTAAAGCAGATTTATTACCGAATATCTCTATAACTTCCCCGTCCTCAAACATAGAAGCACCAGTCTTTTGTCTTATATGACCAAATAGAGATTGATGAAAATAATCGCCTGCTTTATCTCTTATTGCAAGATCCACTTTCCCGCACCAGATCCCTTTTGAGTCAGTAGCAGTTATCAGTGCCTGGCTTTCTACTTCACATACATCTTTTCCAGAAATCAATTTCACATATAATTCATTTTTCTTCATAAAGTATTCGCTCCTTTTTATTTTTTATTCCAGTAGAATTACGCTCGTTTAAAAAGATTTTTTTCACAATCAAAATGAGATAACTACTTGAAACAACTTGTTTTCTAACAGGTCGAAACAATTTGTTTGTTTTCAATAAGTATTATTTCACTACACTATTAATATACCTCATTTTCGCTAAATGTCAATGTTTTTTTAAAATACAACCCTTTGCTTTCCTTAATAACAACTAAAAACCCATGAGATATATCTAGGTAATTACAAAGTGTTTTTTTAGATAATCAGGGTCAAAAGTACCGTATGAATTCATATACTATATTCCTTACCTTGACATTCGATAATGCTTGGATTTGAAAGTTATAATATTATTACTAATACACAATATAACTTTATACTTTTGAAAACCGTATGAGAAAACTGAACTCTAATTTTAAAAAAAACTCTTGCAAGAACGAAAAAGACTTACTCGACAATAGTAGATTGTCATGACATAATTAACGATATAAACTTCCTTTGGCCATTTTACAACACCATGAAAGATTAGATGTGGGGGTATCCAAAATAGCTTGCCTTCTGGGGAAATTATCATAGAAGCAAAAATACTGGTAGTATCAGATGTTGTTGACGCTATTAGTTCGCTCAGACCTTATTAAAAGAAGTTTTAAAAGAGATCAGAGCTTATCGTGGCTCATTATATACACCAGAGGTTGTTGATGCTTGCATTGAACTTTTTGAAAAAAATTCCAACGGTTGCAATTTAAAATTTGATTTTAATCACTAGCTTTTTACTGCTGCTTATTTTATTGAAAAAGTATTTTTTTATAGTTAAAGCCTAATTTTATGAAAAGAACATCCTTTGATAGTTGACTTTTTTATTTTTTTTATTATATAATAATTTAAACTTTTTAAATATAGGGGGGCAAATACATAAAATATGAAAAAGCCAATAGACACTTTATTTTTTTATACGGTTATATCTATTAGCTTATGCCTTGTACTTATTTTTATACTAAAACCCTTAAGCTATAACTATATCTTGTACTACATAATCTCTTTTTTATTTATAATGCTTCTTTTAGAAATATTTGGATTGGTGCTTGGTAAAAACATCAAGACAATTCGAAGCATAATCTTATGCATTTATGCAATCATGATCTGGGCCAAACTTTCTTCTCTATTTTATGGTGACCTTCTCATACAATACAACATTTAAAAAAACCAGGGATATGTCCCTGGTTTGCTTTATAAATCGAAAACATTTTATTTACTCATAATTCCAACTCTAGATTTATTTAGTAATTTTTTGCTTGAATCATAAAGTAGGCTTTTGGATGGTCGCATACAGGACAAATCTCTGGAGCCTTTTCACCTTCATGCAGATGGCCACAGTTTGCACACTCCCAAACTACTTTTTCACTCTTTTTAAATACATTATCTTCTTGAATATTTTTCAACAATTCAAGATATCTTTTTTCATGCTCTTTTTCTATTCTACCGACCTCTTGAAAAAGATAAGCTATACGATTAAACCCTTCTTCCTTAGCTTCCTGAGCAAAAGTTTCATACATATCTGTCCACTCATAGTTTTCTCCACTTGCAGCATCCTTAAGGTTATCTTGAGTTGACGGTACTCCGTTATGCAGCAGTTTAAACCATATTTTAGCATGAGCCTTCTCGTTATTTGCTGTTTCTTCAAAAAAAGCAGCAATCTGGTTAAATCCTTCTTTTTTAGCTTGAGAAGCATAGTAAGAATATTTGTTCCTCGCTTGAGACTCCCCTGCAAAAGCCGCCAAAAGATTTTTCTCTGTTTTAGTTCCTTTTAATTCCATAAATTATCACTCCTTCATATTAAGTTCAGTTTTGATATTAGCACATATTTTTACCGAATTCAAGTTTACTACCCTAATAAGAAAATTAAGCTGAGACAAGGAGTCATAATTTTAATTCTAAAAAATCAAGTTTATATCAGTATAATATTTCGTTATTTAAAATAAAATCTTGCTCCTATGGCTGCCTCAAGGTCTACATCAGTATCCGGAGCAATATCTAAAATCGGTACTAATTCAAGGAAAATATCAAATGGTACTTCAGAAAATAGATATGAGATCCCCACCGGGAAACGTATACCAACAAAAACATCATCATCATTTTTATGCTCTTTAAATTTTACTCGTGTACCTACGCCAAAATAAACAGGTAACTGACTCATTGTTTGTCCATTAGAAAAAACATCATATTTATGAAAAAGATAGTCTGCATGTAGATGAACAGAATCCCCGTCAGACAATGACCAGGCAAGTGCTCCATCTACAGCCCTGCTACTGTCTATCCACTTTTTAAGACTTACTCCGGTAGGTTCACCCAAAATAATACCTATTCCCATCTCATTATCCATAGCATTCAAAGTGAGTCCAAAAACAAATACCAATATCACTACCATTAGTTTATTTCTCATAATTTCCTCCTTTCATAGTTTTATAAGCAGATATAACAAAAATAAATCCTCATATTAAATTATACAATTTAAAAATAAAAAAACTGCTGAAAACTTAAATTTTCAGCAGTTTTTTTAACTATTTATAGCTTCTACAAATTTCAAAAATCCATCTTTCCCATTTTCATCCCTTTTAAATACTCCAGCATCTTCTAAAACCTTTGAAAAAACCACAGCCACTTCTTCTTTCAGAATTTCGTTTACATCCCCCTTGTCGAGCTCAGGATACTTTTCTTTTATTTCCTTAGCCCAGTTTAGGTGTTTTTCTATTTCAGGATTCTTCTCTACATCAGATAGCCAGGTTTCTTTTAAAAGAGCCTCTCCGAGAGCTTTTAATTCCTCTTTAAGCCTTCCCGGAAGTACTGCCAGCCCCATGACCTCTATTAAACCTATATTTTCTTTTTTTATATTGTGTACCTCGCTGTGCGGGTGGAATATGCCGAGGGGATGCTCCTCGCTTGTCCTGTTATTTCTTAGAACAAGATCCAGCTCAAAGTACTCACCTCTTCTTCTTGCTATCGGGGTTATCGTATTGTGAGGCTCGTCTGTTTCTGCTAGTATCCCAAGGCTTTCATCTGAGTAAGCCCTCCATTTTTTAAGAATTTCATCAGCGAGAGTGGCTAAGCGCCCTCTGTCTTTGCCCCTTATCCTCAAAACCGATATCGGCCATTTAACTATCCCGGCTTCTACATCCTGATATTCTGTAAACTTTACCTCATTTTCTATTGGCGCTTTCGCCATTGCAAACTCATGTTTTCCACCCTGGAAGTGGTCGTGTGTGAGTATAGATCCTCCGACTATAGGTAAATCTGCATTTGAACCTATAAAGTAATGCGGAAATTTTTCTGTGAATTCCAGCAGCCTCTTAAAACTCTTTTTCGACACCTTCATAGGAACATGTTCTTCTGAAAA
>QKCP01000140.1 GCA_003246855.1 Ilyobacter polytropus | reverse complement strand
TGGTAACATCAATTTTTAAAAAAACTTACTATTACAGCTATAATTCTGCAAAGGCAATGGAAACTAGGTTGGGAGATAACTTTTTATTTCAAAATAAAAAATATAGAATATCAAAAAAATTCTGGTTCCTCACAGGATTATTCTTTATAGCAAATATTTTAGTGGAGGTATACGGTGCTTAAATTTGAAAATGTGAGCTTTTCATATGATGGAAAAGAGAAAGTTTTAAAAGATATAAATTTTAATCTAGATAAAGGTAGAAGAATAGTTTTCTTGGGTGAAAACGGTTCCGGAAAATCCACACTTTTTTTTCTTATGAATGCTGTTTTGAAAGCAAGTAGTGGAAACATATACTGCGGTGGAGAAAAGCTCACCTATAAAAAAGAAAGCCTAAACTTTATAAGAAAAAATGTGGGAGTGGTATTTCAAGATCCAGAAGTGCAGATATTTGCCCCACTTGTTTTTCAGGAGGTTGGATTTGGACCAAAAAACTTAGGATATTCAGGTAGAGAGCTTGAAGAGATAGTAGACAGAAACTTGAAAGCTGTAAATATATATCATTTGAAAGATAAATTATGTCATAATCTGAGCTACGGTCAGAAGAAAAGACTTTCTATAGCCTCTATATTTGCAATGGAACCGCAGGTTGTGGTTTTGGATGAGCCGTTAGTGTGGCTGGATACAAAAAACAGAAATAAGGTGTTGGGAATACTTGAAGAACAGGTGGAGAAGCAAAAAACAGTTGTGGTGTCCACGCATGATGTAAATTTTGCCTATGAATTTGCTGACTATATATTTGTCTTAAAAGATGGTGAGATAGTAAAAGAGGGTGAAAAGGACAAGATATTTATGGATAGAGAATTTTTGAAAAATGTTAGCTTAGAAGAGCCTACAGTTTTAAAAATGTACAGATATATAGGTGAGAAAAGCGGACTATCAAAAGATGAATTTTTAAAGGGGTATATGAAATATTTAGAGGAGAGCTATTAAATATGAAAAGAATCATGATAGCAGGAACAAAAAGTGGAGTGGGGAAGACCACTATAAGCAGTGCCATAATGGCAGCTTTAAAAAATGTGGCACCGTTTAAAGTTGGACCAGACTACATAGACCCAAGATTCCACGAATACGTAACAGGGAACAATTCGTATAACCTAGATGCCTTTATGCTACCGGAAGAGACACTTAAACATTTATTTAGTACGGGTTCTTTTGGTAAAGATATTGCAATTGTAGAAGGGGTTATGGGGCTTTATGATGGGTTAGGTCATGTTAAGGATAATTTCAGCAGCGCGCATGTTGCAAAACAACTGGGCATCCCGGTTATTTTGGTTGTAGATGCAAAAGGGGTATCAACTAGTTTAGCAGCGGAGGTATTGGGATACAAGCAATTTGATAAGAGAGTTGATATATGCGGGGTTATCCTGAACAACATATCTAGTGAGAAGTTATACTTAAACTTAAAAGAGGCTGTAGAAAACTATGCCGGTGTGGAGTGTTTAGGGTATTTCCCCAAAAATGAAGGGATTTCACTTGAAAGTAGACATCTAGGGCTAAAACAGGCATCTGAGTTAGAGGATATGGCAGAAAAAATACAGACGCTGAAAGAGTTGGCGAAAAAATATATCGATTTAGAGAGAATACAGGAACTCTCTGAAAAAACTTATGATATAAATGTTTTTAACCCTGCAGAAAAGCTAAAGGGGATCCTTGCTGGGGTTAATGTAGCCATAGCAAAAGACAAAGCTTTTTCATTTTATTATAATTCAAATTTGGATCTTTTAAGGTATGCAGGAGCTAAGATTATGGAGTTTAGTCCTATGAAGGATGCAGAGGTACCTGAAGAAGCTCATTTTATATATTTTGGTGGTGGATATCCTGAAAACTATGCAGAGGAGCTAGCTGCAAATACTTCCATGCTGGCAAGCATAAAAGAGGCCAGCAAAAGAGGAATTTCCATTTATGCAGAGTGTGGAGGATTTATCTATCTTACTAATGGCGTAAAGCTTCTAGATGGGAAATTTTATGAGTTTTGCGGGATACTGGATATGAAAATAGAGATGAAAAACCGACTCAATATGAAAAGATTTGGATACGTAAATATAGAGACTTTAGACGGGATAAATCTAAAAGGACATGAGTTCCACTATTCAGATATATATGAAAGCAATGAAGAAAATTTCTATTTCAAAGTGAGTAAACATGACGGTAGAAGTTGGGACTGCGGTGTTATTAAGAACAGCGTAATTGCTGGATACCCTCACATAAATTTCTATTCCAATTTGGAATTTTTTGAGAGTATTTTTTCAAAAGTAAAAAAATAAAACATATTTTTGACTAAAATTATAAATGTTTCCGAAAGGGGAGGAGTTATGTCATATATAAGAAAACCGATGGATATCGAAACTAGAAGTTTTGAGATAATAGGTGAAGAGTTAGGAGAAAAAATCGAAAAATTCAGTGAAATAGAGAAACCTATAGTAAAAAGAGTGATACATACAACAGCCGACTTTGAGTATGCTGATCTGATAGAGTTT
>QKCP01000160.1 GCA_003246855.1 Ilyobacter polytropus | reverse complement strand
GATTTTAGCAAAATATCAGACCAAGAATTAGAAAAAGTAGTTAAGAGAGTTAAAAACAGGCCAAGAAAAATATTAGGCTATTTCAAAGCTACAGAAATTTTCTGGGAAAAAATAAAGTGGTGCGCTTGACATGACACACCACCTACTATAATATTTTTAAAAAGTAATTAGTATTGTCGTCAAAAATTGGGGGTATTATTTATGAAAAGAATTTATGTGTCTTCGCATATCATACACTCTATTGGATATGATCCCGAATCCAAGCTTCTAGAAATAGAATTCTTATCCGGAGATATTTATCAATACCATAATGTCCCTCCAATTCTTTTTTTAGAAATATTAAAAACAGATATTTTGAGCATTACTATGCACGAATGGATGTGCGACCTCTATCAATGCAAAAAACTCAACCTTTAAAGTGATTAGACATATTTTCAATACCAAGTTTATGCTTTTCATAATTTATCCTGATAAATTATTTATTACTTATGTTTTTAATTTGAGATTTGACTTTTCTCAACAAGAGAAGTAATCTTATAATGCAATATTACTTAACCCTTGCTCAAGAATTATTAATATTAATTTAAAGGAGATTTCCTAAATGAATGACGATATTTTAGTGTATTTAAACAATGAAAAAATATTTGCTTTTGAAGATGCCAGAAATAAAAATTTATCTAAATCATCCTTAAGTTGTGCAATTAAGCATTACAATAAGATTTATTTTGAATACTCAAATTTATATTCATACGATCCAACTATTAATAGACAGCTTTCTGAATTAAAAATAGCTATATCCAAACTAGAATCTAGAGCTGATTCTTCAGACACCTAAAAGACCTTAACAGGTCTTTTTAATTTCAAATAAAGTTCTGAATTTATAATAATTTCTCTTTTTTAGACTGATCTATTTTCTTTTACCTTTATTTTCACTCCTTTTTTAATTCCTATTTTTGATTTTTTTAATCACATCCTCGATAATTCTGCCCTTATAATTTAATCCATTAAGATACTACAATAGCTGCCTGTTTTTATAGCGTATAATATAAATAAGGGTCCAGCAAATAAAATCAAGGAGGAATAAGATATGACTAAGCAAGAAATATATAAAGAAATTGAAGAAATGTTCGGACTTGTACCGATGATGTTTAAAGCTATCCCGGACTCTTCACTAGAATTGGAATGGAAATTGTTTAAACGTGTTCAATTTGAGGAAGGACCTATTCCTAATAAGTATAGAGAACTAATAGGTGTAGCAATATCAGCAATAAGCAAGTGTAGATATTGTGCATATTATCATACAGAATTAGCAAAATTAAATGGTGCAACTGATGAAGAAATAGAAGATGCAGTGCATTATGCAAAATCAAGCGCTGGATGGAGCACATATATCAACGGTCTTCAAATGGATTATGATAAATTCAAAGCTGAAATAGACACTGCTTGTGAACATGTACGAAATAAAAAATAAAAACAATATTTTAGGAAGGAGGCTACTATGCCTAAATATGTTATCGAACGAGACATCCCCGGAGCTGGAAATTTATCTTCTAAAGATCTAAAACAATCAGCTCAAACCTCTTGTGATGTCTTGAAACAAATGGGCCCAGAAATCCAGTGGTTACACAGCTATGTTACTGACAATAAAATTTATTGTATCTATATTGCTCCAAATGAAGAGATGATAAGAGAACATGCAGAGAAAGGTGGATTCCCAGTAACTAAAATCTCTAAAATTCATTCAGTAATAGATCCTACGACAGCAGAATAATTTTTACATATTAGTTTATATATTTAAAATAAGGCTGGCCACTAGGCCATCCTTATTTTGATTATAGGCATACATTTTTCCAGTTTTGCATAAAAATAATTAGACTTTTGCAGTAACCGGTGCTATACTTTATTTAAAAATATTTATCCCTAAGTGAGCTTAGTGATTTGAGGTATAAAAAAGAATAAAAATTAAATTTCTCTTAATATGATCCGAAAAGGCAAACCAGCGGAAACTCTGGGACGCAAAACTATAGGGCCTTCACTGTTTGTATGGCAGCCAGTTACCGAAGAAGTTTTAGGAATCAGTATGGGGAAGTCTGAAAGGAATCTTTCGGCCTTCTTTTTGTTTTTTGCAAACGCTCAAACTCCTGAAAACTCGGTGTGGCCCTTAATTAAAATAAAGGTTTTTTATATAAAACTTTTAAAAATATCTATAGGTACAGGGGGAATTCTAATGGGAAAATGTGTTAAATCACTGGCTGGATTAGTTATTTTTTCTTGTGGGAAAACAGCTTACGGGCAGTGGAATACTTCGCTAGAATACTGGGAAAATGCGTTTCTCGATATAAAAGTACACCTTTCTTTTATAGCAGCTACTATTATAATCTTAAACTACAAATTAATCAAAAATTTGTACCAAAAAGCTTATTTTGACGAATTAACAGCAGCTAAAAACCGAGTTAAATTCAAAAAAGAAATCGAGAAATTAGATTTGGAAAATAAACCTGCCTTGGGAATGATGTTGAATATAGACAATTTCAAAAATATAAATTATGTCTATGGTCATAGTGCTGGTGACTATGTCTTGAAAACAATAGTCAAAAGGTTGCAGGAAGTATTTGGTAAGAAAAGTGTCTACAGATTTTCCGGGGATGAATTTTTCATACTGCACGAAGATACTGGAGAAGAACATGTAGAATTAAAAGCAAATAAAGTGATGGAGGAGCTCAAAAAACCCTTAGACTTAATGGGAACCAAAATCAGACTCTTCGGCAGTATAGGTATATGTTCTATGAACAATAAAACAAAGGATGTTTCGGAGTTTTTGCACAGAGCTAATGTAGCAATGTATAAAGCTAAAAAAAGTGGTAAGGGAAGATTTGTAGTGGCGGATGACCAGATGGTGGAGGAGTTCAGAAAGTACAGCCGTCTAGAGCAAGAATTCCTTCGTTACCTCCAGAACAAAGAACTTTTCCCATATTATCAGCCGAAAGTCGAATTGGAGAGCGAAGAGATAATCGGGGTAGAGGCCCTGGCTCGTTGGGTTCACCCCTTGGAAGGATTCATCTCCCCTGCTGTGTTTGTGCCCATCGCCGAAAAAAATGGCGTGGTTTCCGAATTGGATTTCCTCATAGCAGAATCTGCTATAATGGCACTTAAAAAGTGGATCAAAACTGGCATAGTCAGCATGGATTTCAAGCTGTCTTTCAACATATCGGTTAAGACCTTGGAGGAAATAAATGTATACACTAGAATAGAGCAGCTGCTTAAAAAATATGAGGTCTCAGGAGAAAATATTCAAGTAGAAATAACTGAGAGCGTATTTATTAACGACATCGAAAAAGTAATAAACAATATGAGTCTTTTAAAAGAAAACCTTGGCATCTCTATAGCACTGGATGATTTTACAGCAGGACACTCTTCTTTAAAGGAATTAGGCAAGCTCGGTATAGACACGCTTAAATTCGATAGGAGCCTCCTACAAATAGTAAAAGAGAATGCGAATAGGGGGCAAAAAATATACAGCACTTTAGTACACCTTTCAAATGATATGGGGTATATCTCAGTTGCCGAAGGTATAGAAGAAGCCAGCGAGAGTGAATTTTTGAAAAAAGAGGGAGTCAAATATGCCCAGGGATATTATTTTGGGAAGCCTATGCCGGAAGAACTCCTTATATCCGTATTAGACAAAAAATACGACGAAAAATAACAGTATCTACCAGTTAGAATAGAGGTTAAATAATCTAACTCAGCATCACCTATATAAATTCATGAAAATTAGTGTCATTTTTTATAAAAATATTGATTTAAAAAAATGAGCCTTCAATGCAGGCCCATTTTTTTAGTTTAATCAGATATTAGAAAAATAAAAAAACTAATTGATTTTTGGTGTTTTATCCGCCAACCAACGAAATGCTTTGAATTCGTAAAGTTAATATCGAGTCTACTACAGAGTTTCTAATGCCACTGTACCTTTCTACTTTTTATCCACCCTGATCCTTGCCCTCATTCCCTCTTCTATAACGATGTCCTCCTTGTCATAGTTGTAAAAATAGTAGCTCTCTCCATTGTGCTCCACACGTCCATTGTGCCACTCCCCGTCTAGAAGCATTTCTATATGCGCCCCGCAAGTGAAGTATAAATTTTCGGCTGTATCTAGGTTGAATCTACCCTGGCTGTTTAGCACTAAGTCGCCCTCTATTATCTCCCTGGTAAACATTTCCATGTCGTAGGCCGCTTCGTCCAGTTCATCCCTCAAGTACTCCACTATTCTAGCCACCTGCCCGTCTTCAAAGCTATCGCTTGGACCGTTCAGATATTTTTGCTCTATCTTAGACTTAAACTCCTTGACCTCAGCTATCAGCTCCAAATATATCTTATCCAACATCTTAAGCCACCCCCATTTTTTTCCTTGATACCTAATAGACTTTACCAAAAAAAAATATATAACCTCTTTTAATTTACAAAACTTGCAGTACTTATTCAGACATTTAAGGAATATTTGGAGAAAATGTGTATGGAGATATATAATAATGGTAGTATGTCTCGCATTTGCACGAGAAATTTTTCTAAAAATTAAATTAAAAAATTTAGATATATAGCGGAGGTAAAGTATGATCGATATTTTGCTCAAAAACGGAGAGATAAAAAAAATACCCAATCTGGAGGAATTCGACATAAGCAGGGAGGAAATCCTTAGTATGCAACTGACAGGTGCCAATGAAAATGACATAGCCCTACTGTCTAAAAAGCTGAACTTTATCGTTCAGCCCTTGGACAAGAGAAACGAGATAGAAATAAGCTCAAGATATGTGGAAGTGGATTCGCAAATATTCTTAAACTTGACTATCCCTTACGTAACAAGACAGCAGACTATCAAAGAGGACCAGGTACACATAATAATACTGCATGACCTGCTGGTGCTGAACGTAAAGGGGACCTGGGACATCTCCCTAAACCAGATAATAAAAAGTAGGAGTTTTTACCTGAACAGGGCAAACTCTGGAGAAGATCTCATACTTCTCTTCATCGCATCGCTTACCGACTATTACGCAGACCTGATAGAGCTGGTATCTAAAAAGGTAAAAAGGTATTTTGAAGAAGTAATGAGCGTAAAAAATATATCCATAGAAGAACTCGACAACCTCACTAAAATAAAGTTGGACAATATTCAGCTCAAGGAGTGTCTGATAGAACTGCAGAGGATAATATTGCAGCTCAGGAGGAGTCCATTCATAAAAGAAAAAAACAAAAAACTGCTCATATCAGAAAACAAGGATTTATCTGTTATAAATGGACATATAAAATACAACTTTGATAGGCTGAACGACTTGAAAGAAAATATCTCCAGTAAAATAGAGCTCGAGCAAAACAACATAATAAAAATATTCACGGTGGTAACTGTGTGCATAGCCCCCCCAAGCCTTATAGCCGGAATTTACGGAATGAACTTTGCCGCAATGCCCGAGCTCAGGTGGGGGCTAGGTTACCCCTTTGCCATACTTCTCATGGTTTTTTCCATAGTGCTTACCCTGCTTATACTCAAGCTAAAGAAATGGATTTGACACTTGTTCGAGAAAAGCTTGGAATTTGATTTATTACGTGATCTGTGATACCTTATTTAGTGTGGCTTAGATGTGGCTAGTCTAGCGCTCTACGTATATTGCCATTAAATTTACAAATGTAAGCTTAAAGAAAATTTGCATAGATTTTTGTATAGATTTGGGTAAGGAGGTCTAGTGGAAAATAACATCTACGGGATTTTAAAAAAATATTTTGGTTACGACACCTTTAGGGAGTCTCAGGAGGAGGTAATAGAAAGCATACTATCCGGACACGACACCCTGGTTGTCATGCCAACTGGCGGAGGTAAGTCGCTTTGTTACCAAGTGCCAGCTCTGCTATTAGATGGTGTCACACTAGTGGTATCGCCACTGATATCCCTTATGAAAGACCAGGTAGACTCGCTAAAAGCCATGGGGATCTCATCGGAATATATAAACAGCTCTTTGAGCTCTGTGGAAACAAGCTCTATTTTGAGAAGGATGTCGGAAGGGGAGTATAAAATAGTTTATGTGGCCCCGGAAAGGCTGAACAACTCTGAATTTATCCAGAGAATCAGCAGTGTAAAAATATCGCAGCTGGCTGTGGATGAAGCACACTGCATCTCTCAATGGGGACACGACTTCAGGAGGAGCTATCTAGGTGTTGCAGGCTTTGTTGAGAATCTAGTCCAAAGGCCGGTACTTACAGCCTTTACCGCCACAGCCACACCTAAGGTACGCGGGGACATAGTTAAAAATCTAGGCATAAAACCGAAAGTTTTTATTAACGGCTTTGACAGGGAAAACCTAAAATTTTCGCTGGTGAAGGGAGTAAACAGCCTGGACTACATCAAGAAATACCTCAAGGAGCATACAGACGAGGCAGGCATAATATACTGCGCCACAAGGAAAGAGGTGGATGCAATATATAATGAGCTTAAAGATAGAAAGTATCGGGTGGGAAGGTACCACGCAGGACTCAACGACAGGGAAAGGCAAGCTAGCCAAGAGGACTTTATACACGACAGGATAACGGTAATGGTTGCCACAAACGCCTTTGGTATGGGGATAGACAAGTCAAACGTACGCTTTGTCATACACAGCAACCTTCCAAAGGACCTGGAAAGCTATTACCAGGAAGCAGGCAGGGCAGGAAGAGACGGGCTAGACTCACATTGTATTCTCATATTCAACCCGAAGGATATAAAGACACAGAGATTTTTTATAGAAAACAACGAGTTTGAGAGCTCTCAAGAAATAATAGACATAAAATACGAAAAGTTGAGCGCCATAGTTAACTACTGCCATACCTCAAAGTGCCTCAGATCCTACGTATTGGAGTATTTCGGGGAAAATGGCATGGAGTGTTGCGACAACTGCAGCTCATGCTTGGACAGTGGGGAAGAGCAGGATATAACTGTGGAAGCCCAGAAGATAATCTCATGTATAGGTAGGACAAAGGAAAGGTATGGGGTTAATGTGATAGTAGGGATACTATCTGGATCTAGGAATAAAAATATCCTACAATGGGGTCTGGACAAGGTCTCCACATATGGACTCCTCAGCAGGTATCCGCAAAAAGAGATACGGTCTCTTGTAGACCTACTAATTGGGGACGGCTTTATAGAGGTGACTACTGGTGAGTACCCTACACTTCGCCTAACCGAAAAAGCTTACGGCTTCATAAAGAACGGTGAAAAACTTTATAGAAGGACAGCTGTGATTGAAAAAACCGAAGTCTACGGATACAGTGGGGCTTTTGAAAAGCTCAAGGCACTCAGGCTTGAACTTGCTAGAGAAGATGGAAGGCCACCTTTTACGGTATTTTCCGATGCCACCCTTAGGGAGATGGCGAAAGCTCTCCCGACAAGCCGGGATGAGTTGCTTAGCATAGCCGGTGTGGGTGATGTGAAATTTGAGAGATACGGAAATAGCTTCATATCGCTAATGGAGGAGATAAAGTCGCAAGGAATAGTGGAAGAAAAGGTGATAGAAGAGCAAGTCGTAAAGCCTCCACACCTTTCAAGTGATGAGTTTACTGCAGCCTTATTTTCTGAGGGACTTAGTGTAGAAGATATGGCACAAAAGAGAAACCTAAGCACCACAACCATAATAGGCCACCTCATAAAAAGTTATAATAGCGGCAAGTCAATAGACCTGTCGTCACTTTATAAGGCAGAAGAAGAAAAACTGATACTAGAAGTCGCCCGAGAGCTGTGCGAACCAAAGTTGAAAGAGATAAAACAAAAGCTCCCAGACACCATATCTTATGAAACCATAAGGGTTGTGTTGGCATTGAACAAGATGTAGCTTTAATAAAATATTTAATAAAAAGAGAGCCTTTTTTATAGAGGCTCTCTAATAGTTTAAATTAAATTTTGTGGAATTCCCTTATTTTTTTACTCTTTCCATGTAAGAGTTTGTTCTAGTATCTATTTTTATCCAGTCACCTTGCTCAACGAATAAAGGCACTTGAAGTTCAAATCCTGTATTGATTTTAGCAGGTTTAAGAACTTTACCTGTAGTGTCCCCTCTTAATCCAGGCTCTGTATATACAACTTCTCTCTCAACGTAGTTAGGAAGCTCTATAGATATAGGTGTAGTTTCATAGTAGGCTATCTCTAGTTCCATTTCTTCTTCAAGGTAGTTAAGGGCATCTCCAAGGTCCTCTTCTTTAAGTTCGATTTGCTCCCATGTCTCAGGGTTCGAGAACACATAAAAACTTCCATCGTTGTAAGAGTATACAGCCTTTACCTTATCAAGTCTGATGTCGTCCATTTTGTCGTCAGCTTTATAAACAGAGTCAGAAATATTTCCAGAAAGAAGACTCTTCATTTTAAATTTTACAACTGCAGCATTTCTTCCAGATTTATTGTATTCTGCCTTTAAGACAACAAAAGGCTCTTCTCCTATTTTTATAGTGCTCCCTGATCTTAATTCTTGTGCTATTTTCATTACTATTCCTCCTTAATGTTTTTCTATAAAATTATAAAGATTGTTTATTAAATTACATTTTGAAACCAAAAATTCACAGTATTTTCCGCAAATTTCCTCAAGAACAGTGAAATTTTTAAAAAAATTGTCGTAATTATCCAGGCCTTTTTTCAAAGAGTTCTCGCTGCGGTAGTTGTATGATTCTAACTCTCTGCAGAACTCGTCTAGGACGTCTTTATCCGATACTTCCTCTAGCTGTTTTGAGAAGGTAGCTGTAAAGGCCTTGACTTTATCCATGTGGGCCATATCTTCCTGTAAATAGGCGTGCCACAAAAATGGTTTTCCAGATACGAGTGCCCTTATAAAGGAGTCCTCACCCCTTACAAAGTTGAAATCCGCAGTGTTTACTAGCTCCTCGTACTCTTCCTGAGAAAGAAATGGCATAAAGATAAAGTCTATATTTCTCCATCTGTAAAAGCTTTCTCCAAGTGCTTCTACGCCTATCTCTCCAAAAATTTGAAGGAAACTCCCCTGACTTTTCTCCCCCATAACAAGAAGAGTTGTGCATTCTTCTAAGCTAGCTAAAGTTTCTAGTAACGGAGTAAAGTTTTTCTCATAAGTAAAAACCGTTCCTATCTTTCCACTCCTTAACGGATAGCCCTCTAGGTACTTCCTTAAGTAGAGCCCCCTGTCGGCCTCTACGGATTTTTTGATGGAAACAAAGTTCGAGTCCACAATGACACCGCCGGTTTTTTCGGTGAACCCCGGCATGAAAAAAAACTTTTTAAGCACTTTAGACGGCAGCATAGACTGCTGCAGGTGGAAATCTTCTACCCACTTCTCAGCGGAAAGATAATCGACATTTATCCATAACTTGGATTTATCATACGCCCTATATACATACTTTTCCGGTATGTCACAACCAAATGTCTCTAATATTATATCGGCGACACCAAATTCTTGGATTTTTTCTACGAAATAACTATTTTTTATAAATGTGATCCCGTTTATACTTTGAACATCTATATTTTGAGCCTCATTGTTTATTAGTGTTAATTCATCCAGTCTGTTTAGGATGAGTCTCATCTGCTTTTCTGGATAAACCGACCTCAGTTCCTTTGCAATCCTGTAGACGACCCCTATGTCACCAAAATTGTCTATTACATTACAAAAGATATCCAAACTCTCAAATTTCATTATTCCTCCGATTAAAAAAGTACAACATCAACCTTTTAACGGTTTATTATATCAAAATTCTACTAAAAAATATACTTTTATTCTATAATTTTTATACTAAATTTTATTTTTTTTCCCATTAAGGCAGAAATGCTCGGTAAATTATATTCTCTCTTGACTTAGGAAGTGCTCTAAGCTACCATAGATAGGGAGAACTTTTTCAAGCTTAGGGATAAAACTTATTTGCATGCACTCAAGTAGTGCACCCATGCTGAAAATAAAATTAATTTATCTAAAATATGAGGTGAATGCTATGAAAATACTTTTAAAATTAGCAGTAATTTTATTGCTTACTTTGAGCGTTGCTGCAGGATTCAATTCAATAAAGACTGAAAATGAAAACAAGATATTAGTAGAAAAAAATAAGCAGCTGTCTTATGAGCTGGAAAAAATACAAGGAGAACTAGACAAAGATAGAGCAAGTTTGGCTAGCTACAAAGAAATAGCTAAAAGGGCGGCAGACAGTAGTTCCGTTCTTGAAGAATATAAAAAAACAATTGAAGAGCTAGGGGCGCACCTTGCTAGCCTTGAAAAAAGTCTGGGCAAAGAGTACACAAACCCCATAGACTGGAAAACACTCAAAGAAAACGACTGGGCTTACGGCATGAGGGTAAGCTACTCCAGCTCCCAAGACGGATCACCCTACGTTGAATTCCAAGGCATGACAGTTATAAGTGGAGAGTTCAGGATACCTGATGTAAGTGAAATAGGAAAGGTTTCGAGTCAGCCGGTGGAGTTTTCTCCGGACGAAATGTCTCTAAAGCTGCTTCCAAGGCTAAAAGGGTATGATGATCCGGTGGTGATAAACTTCCGAAATAACTCCGATGCGCTAAAGCTTTTGGGAGCATATGAAAAAACAGGAATGGCAACTGTGGTCATTGACGACTACATCATCGATAAAACCTCTAGAGAAAAACGCAGCAGTGCAAGACTTATATGCGTGACGGAGAGCAATAAACGTGAAAATTCAAAAGACCATCTCCCACAAATGGATGCTGAATCGCACATAAACTAATCGCATAATCATTGATATTTAATTAAAAAAAGCATCCTGGGATAAAATTTTAGACCAGGGTGCTTTTTTACTAGGAAATTAATTGGTATGTACTAGGCTCGCTTTATTAATTAAAATTTCACCCTTGACTTAGAGCATGCTCTAAGTTATATACTTTTACAGTGGGGGTGATAGATTGAATAATTATTCAATAAGTGATATTAGTGAGATCGTAAAGATTAGTCAGCATACTCTAAGATATTACGAAAAGATCGGTTTGCTTACTGGGGTAGAAAGAAACAGCAAAGGACGCAGGTCTTACTCAGAAAACGATGTGAACCTATTAAATTTTATAAATTGCTTGAGAAGTACCGGGATGCCAATAAAGCAGATAAAAAGTTACCTTGATTTTATGAGAATGGGAGATGCAACCATACAAGAGAGAAAAAGGATATTAAGCTGCCATCTGGAATTTATGAAAAAGCAGGTAAAGAATTTTGAGAACTGCTGTAAGATTTTGGAGTACAAGATGGAAAATTATGAAAAAATAGAAGCAGAATTTTAATAAATTATAAAAGGGGGAATTTCATGTTGGATTTTACATTCCACAATCCTACAAAGATATTTTTCGGAAAGGGAATGGTAAGTGGGATAGGAGCTGAAATAAAAAAATACTCTGACAGGATACTTTTGGTCTATGGAAAGGGTAGTGTTAAAAAGACAGGGATATACGACGATGTGGTAGATGAACTCAAAAAAAGTAGCATAGAGTGGTTTGAATTAGCAGGTGTGGACCCAAATCCAAGGATAGAGAGCGTGAATCAGGGTGCCAAACTATGCCGTGAACACTCCCTTGGTTTAGTGCTTGCAGTCGGTGGGGGCAGCTCAATAGACTGTGCCAAGGGAATTGCAGCAGCGACCCTTTATAACGGGGATCCTTGGGATTTCTACGAAAAAAAGGCCACTATAAAAGAGGCGCTTCCTGTTGGAACTGTACTGACGCTTTCAGCTACAGGATCCGAAATGAACGGAAACTCCGTAGTCTCAAATATGGCTATAGAAGAAAAAAAGGGTGCTGGAAGTCCGCTGCTTATGCCGAAGTTTTCTGTATTGGACCCGCAGTACACTTTTTCGGTTCCGAAATACCACACTGCAGCAGGTACGGTGGACATAATGACGCACGTTTACGAGTTTTACTTCAACCAGGTAAAGACTGATTTTTTACAGGCTAGGCTGTCTGAGGCAATAATGAAAACTTGTGTAAGGTACGGCGAAGTTGCCATAAATGAACCGGATAATTATGAAGCCAGGGCAAACCTGATGTGGGCTAGTACCATGGCTTTAAACGGCGTCATAAAATGCGGGGCTATGTTTGACGGTTTTTCCCACAGGGTGGAGCACGCTGTAAGTGCCATATATGACCTGACACATGGAGCAGGGCTTGCAATAATTTCTCCTCACTGGCTAGAGTACATACTAGACGAAAGTACTGTAGACAGGATATACGAGTTCGCAGTAAACGTGTGGGGAATCGAGGGTGATGATAAATTCCAGGTAGCAAAAGCTGGTATAGCCAGGACCAAGGAATACTACAAAAAACTCGGTATGCCTGTGACATTCTCAGATGCTGGCATAGATGACAGTAGGTTTGAGGATATAGCGGATAAATCTGCAGGTATTCTTTCGCATTCATTCAAAAAACTTAATAGAGAGGACGTTATGAACATATTAAAGTCGGCAAAATAAGCTGAATTCTAACGTATAAATTTGTAAAATGGGGGTTGTAATGAAAAATTTTAACTTTTTTAATCCTACCAGGATAATCTTTGGTAAAGATGAAGAAAAAAATGTGGGGAAGCTTTCGAAACAGTATGGTAAAAAGGTGTTGCTGCATTACGGTGGGGGTAGCATCAAAAAGACTGGGCTATATGACAGGGTGCTTAAATCACTCGAGGAAGAGGGACTGGAAATATTCGAGCTCGGCGGAGTAAAGCCAAACCCCCGTCTAAGCCTTGTGTATCAGGGGGAAAAGATATGCAAGGAGCATGGGGTGGATCTCATACTTGCTGTTGGCGGGGGAAGTGTCATAGACTCCGCAAAAGCGATAGCAATGGCTGCCTGTTATGAGGGGGACGTTTGGGATTTTTACACTGGAAATTCACGCGTAGAAAAGGCGCTGCCTGTGGGGACGGTTTTAACCATACCAGCTGCAGGGAGTGAGTCTAGTACAGGTAGCGTTATCACTAAAGAGGAGGGGAAGTTTAAAAGGGCTGTGAACTCAGAGGCTATATACCCTAAATTTTCCATACTCAACCCGGAGCTGGCGTTTACTCTTCCAAAATTTCAGGTGGCCTGCGGTGTTACTGATATCTTAGCCCACCTAATGGAGAGGTATTTCACCGAAGTGGAGCACGTGGAATTTACGGACAGGCTTATAGAGGCAACTATGAAAGCCGTGGTTAACAACGTCCGTAATGTTCTTGAAACCCCTGAAGATTATAACTCTTGGGCTGAAATAATGTGGGCAGGTACAGTGGCTCACAACAACCTTTTGAATACCGGCAGGATTGGGGATTGGGCTTCCCATGATATCGAGCATGAGCTCAGCGGAATTTATGACATCGCCCACGGTGAGGGGTTAGGCATAGTATTTCCTGCGTGGATGAAATATGTTTACAAAAAGGATATATCCAGATTTGCCCAGTTTGCAAGCAGGGTTTGGAACATTGACAATGACTTTTTCGACCAAGTTGGGACTGCTCTTAGAGGGATAGAAGCCTATGAAAAATTTATACATTCCATCGGACTAAGTACAAGGCTAAGTGATATAGGGATAGACGCCAAGCGTTTCCAAGAGATGGCTCTAAAAGCCACAAACGGAGGACAGGGCACACTCGGTTCTTTTATGAAACTTGCTAAAGATGACGTATTTAACATATTTGAACTTGCTAAATAACTGAAAAAAGCCAGGTTTTCAATTGAAAACCTGGCTTTTTTCATTACATCAGGGAAGCTGAAGAAAAGCTCCCCTTAGATGTCTTAGCTATCTTCTTTAAGCTGAATATCTGCTCGCTTACTTCCTGGGAGATAAAATTTTCCTACCTATAGGCAGCATCAACTTGGATATGGAAACGGTGATGTCGACATTTTTTCCGGTGCGGATGGTTTTTGAGTAGAGACCTTCTAAATTTTTGGTGAACGTCTCACATATTTTTTCAAAAAACCTTTTCAAGCTGAAAAAATCATCGCCCCCTACGTGTCCTATAAAGACGTTTTTATTTGCCAGGCTTTGCTTTAGGAAATTGGCAAAATGACTTATGACTTCGTCCCCCTTTTTAAATCCGTACTGGTCGTTGAAAACCTTGAATTTATTGAAGTCTAGGTAGATGTAGGCGAAACAGAAGTCCGTCAAGTTTACGGTGTTGCTTATGTACTTTTCTATAGAAAGGTTTCCGGGGAGTTTTGTGAGCGGATTTTGTTCGCTGGCTTCGGAAATCTTTTTTCATAGACAATGTTAATTATGGATGAGTCGTTTAATATCCAGTGATACTCCCAGTTTTCGGTTATAATAAGTCCGGATTCCCCGTTGCTGCCGCTGAATACACTCAAAATTTGTTCCAGAGAGCTGTTTTATATTGCATGTTGGGCAACTAGAGATAAAACTTTTCAAACCGTCGGTCTCATTTCCTAGCTTTTTTGCCAGGTTTATGCTCGATTTAAATAGGTCCCTATTTTAACGGGGGATATTTTTTCTGTTAGAAGATTGAAACTATTTCAATTACATTGTATAATGTAGTTTGCTATAGAAGATATTTTTTAGAATAGGAGATTTAAGTTGGTATGATATATTTTTTGTTTCTTAATCACCCCAAGGGGGAAGAACTCTACTCCGTTCCGCACGAGAGAGAGGAGATGGCCAGAAGATACTTTAAAAACACGGATACGATAGAAACCGAGGTAAGCATAAAAGGTAAAACTTACAGTGCCATAGTGGACTACGGTGTATTTTCCAACCTGTCAAACTTCGACTGTTTTAACTGCCAAGACCACTGCTGTGCGGATAATCCGTCGAAATATGAACCGCAAACGAGAAAGTTCGTCCTTGATAACCTGGAAGATTACAACAGCCTAACCAGAAACGTGGATATTTTAATGGACTTGGGATATAGTATAGAAGAAATAAAAGAAAGCATTCTAAGCGACGAACTAATGATCCCAGCAGAACACGTTGAGGAGGAGATAAGTCTTTGTACTTGCTCTTTCAAGCCAGACAACAGCAGCACAATATGCGCGCTGCACTCACTTTGCCTGGACAAAGGTATGGGCACCGAGGGGGTTCTGGAGTACAAACCGGTAATATGCAGCCTGTGGCCGATGGAAATATTTGCAGAAGATGACCTGTCTACACTTTACATAACACTGCCAGACGATCTTACAAATGGGTTTGTCATCGAAGATTACTACTCCAACGCCTGTATAAATAGAGAGTACGGAGATAGCCCCCAGTTTAGAAGAATGAATCCAGACGGATTTGACAAAGACGGATACAGGCCTTTCATAGTGTCTTATGCAGACACCATAAGGTATGGACTAGGGGAAAGGTGTTACACGGATATCAGAGACAGTTTGTTAGAAGATGGGCTTGTGTCCAAACAAGATTTCACTTCTACTTCACAGCAGATAAATAAAAATTTTTAATAACAACTGCTTGAAAAAAATTTTAAGCATCTTAGAAATCAAGGTTACATCGGACTTTGTTACCTCGACTTATTCTGAATTTTTGATAGTTACATCAGGAGATAAGATGGTCTCTCCGGAGCCAAAGTCTGTCATCAAGAATTCGCTTTAAATACACTTTAAACAACTAACATAAGTTTATTCACCTTGCTTTTACTTTCGACATTCGTATAACCTTCACATCATTTTAAAAAAATCAAAAAAATTATATAAAGGTTAAATCGGTAAATTTAATATTGGGAGTTTATCGATAATTTCAGATTTTTAAAATAAAATACGGCAGTAAAAGTAGAAGACCGGGGATTAACTCCGGTCTTCGTTGAATTTAACTATGAACTCTTTATACTTACTTATATCCTTTGGTATTAAAAAAGTGGTTATTAGCAAGCCGTTTTCTACATACTCCTGCTCCTTTACCCTCGTCTTTTCAAGAAGATATGAGGCTATAGCACCTTCTGCAAAAGGGATGAGCAGCGTCACTTCTTTCGCATCTTTAAAGAGCTTTTCCTCTATTTTTTCAATAAGCTCGTCGATACCCTTGCCTGTGAGAGCTGATATATCCACATAATCCTCTCCCACATTATATTTTTTCTTGAGTTCATCTGGCATTAATTTATCGATTTTATTCTGGGCTACTATATAAGGGGTCTCGCCAGCATCGAGCTCTTTTACTACCTCTTTAGTTACTTTCAGCTGGTGTTCGTAGTCATCCCTTGATATGTCCACTACATATACAAGTAGATCAGCCTCCTCAATCTCCTCAAGTGTCGATTTAAAAGCCTCTACCAGAAAATGTGGCAGTTTGCTGACAAAACCAACTGTATCTATCAGAATAAACTCCAGGTTGTCTTCTAGCCTTATCTTCCTGTGAAAAGGGTCCAGTGTGGCAAAAAGCATATCCTTTACAAAAGAATCCGTTCTGGTATCATGCTCCCCCTCTAGGCGCATTAGATGGTTCATAAGAGTAGATTTTCCTGAGTTGGTATAACCAACCAGAGCCACAGTAGGAAGTGAGCTTTTCTTGCGCTGACTCCTCTGCACCTCTCTGTGTTTTTTCACCTCTCTAAGGGATTTTTCTATATCCGATATACGCTTTGATATAACCCTCCTATCCAGCTCTAATTGGGTTTCTCCAAGTCCTCTTGTACCTATCCCTCCACCTGTTCTGGAAAGTTCTTCCCCAAGGCCGATAAGTCTAGGAAGTTGGTAACGAAGTTTGGCCAGCTCAACTTGCAGCTTACCCTCCTTTGATTTGGCCCTGTCGGCGAAAATACTCAGTATTAGGCTGGTTCTGTCTAACGTCCTAATTTTTAGAATCTGTTCCAGGTTACGTATCTGTATACCCGAAAGCTCATCGTCAAAAATAACCAGGTCGATATTTTTTCTGGCTACCATATCTCTTATTTCCTCTATTTTACCCTTGCCGAGATAGGTGGCTGACTCTATCTTGGACCTTGTTTGGCGTACTATGTCCACTATTTCATAGTCGGCTGCTTTTGCCAGCTCAACTAGTTCATTCAATGAATCGTCTATGGATACTTTATATGATTTCCCATATACCTCCATCCCAACCAGAATAACCCTTTTTTTAATTTCATGATAACTATATTTATCGTCTATTTCAATCACCTCATTAGTATTATAGCTTTTTTAATTATACCATATTTTTTTTCCTGATAATCCATGTAAATTTAATAAAAAATATATGTGGCATAAATTATTCCAAAATTTTATAAAAATAACATTTCTATGACACTGAATTGCCACACAACCATTATAAACTTAATATCAAGAAGAACAAATAAAAACTTAAAAAAATTAAGGAGGTAATTTAAATGAAAAAATTAATAGTTATGGGATTGTTGTTAATGGGAGTGGCTGCTTTTGCAAGTGAAGCAAGTGACGAGGCTATGCTTGTCAGTGAGAACAGTAGATTGTCAAGACCTACAATGATTCAACTCTTTGGTGATTACGGTAACAGATAGACTTTTTCTCCTGTTTTTCAGGACAAAAAACTTCAGAGTTGTATAAAATATTTTAGGTTTATACATTTAAATGTGATTTTTTAGATATTTGCCATCTTTTGGCCACAGATGAAAGTCAAAGTTTTTTGACCTAACCAACTGGAAAGCGTCAACATCTACGGCTTTTATAGCTGTAATCTCCTATAATTTAGTTTTTCGTAAGGCCGTTTTGCAACCACTTTTGCTTAATTCAGACGAGAAACCTATCTTTTTCTAGCGGTTACAGAGTATAGTAGGATCAGTACTGAAAATATCTCCAGTCTTCCAAGAAACATAGCAAATATCAACACTATCTTACTGTAGGTGTCAAAAAAACTATAATTTTCAATTGCCCCTACTCTAGCCAAACCAGGCCCAATATTACCTAGTGAGGCAATTGCGGCTGAAAAACTGGTAATAATATCATAACCCATAAATGCTAAAAACAGGGTAATCCCAACAAAAAAGAAAATAAACAAAACAAAAAATGCCATGACATTTCTAACCAGACGGTCATTTATGATATTATCGCCTATTTTCAAAGAAAAAACCGCTCTTGGGTGAGCCAGGGTCTTCACTTCATGAACTAAATGCTTAAACATTATCAGTATACGTATCTGCTTTATCCCGCCGCCAGTAGAGCCTGCAGATCCACCGAAGAACATCAGCGCCACCAAAAGCAGTATAGAAAATGAAGGCCACAAGTCGAAATTAGCTGTAGAAAATCCGGTGGTGGTTGTTATGGACACCACCTGAAATGCGGCATCCCTCAAGGATTTTAAATAGCTGCTATTATATTGGGCTATATCAGAAAAATATATATTAAGCGATACTAAGAGTGTCGCAATACCCAAAATGGTAGTGTAGAACTTCCACTCATTATCTTTAAAAAAGCTCCTCATCTTACCGTTTATTAGGTAAAAGTGCAGTGTGAAATTTATTCCTGCAAGGTACATGAATACAATTATGACGATTTCAATATAGGCGCTGTTAAACCCGGCAACGGATGCATTTAGAGTAGAAAATCCCCCTGTTGCCAATGTTCCAAAGGTATGGCACAGGGAATCGTATAAGTTCATGCCACCAATCATTAGAAGGGCAGTCTCAATAGCTGTCATGCCGGAATAGATAAGCCAAAGTATTTTGGCGGTATCTTTTATTTTTGGTTTAAGTCTGTCTTTTATCGGTCCTGGCACCTCGGCGTTGTATAGCTGCCCTGGATATATCCCCAACATTGGGAGGACAGCGATGGTTAAAAGCACTATACCCATCCCACCAAGCCAGTGAGTCATACTCCTCCAAAACAGTACCCCTTTAGGGATAATCTCAATATCTATTATTGTTGTAGCGCCTGTGGTGGTAAAACCAGAGGTAGCCTCAAAAACGCAGTCTACAAAAAACTCAAGTGAATCGCTGAGATAAAAAGGTAGCGCCCCAAATAAAGATGAGAATATCCACCCCAGGGATACTATAACAAACCCTTCCCGGGCTTTTATTCTTTTTTCCGACTTAAAAGCAAAGATAAACGAGATTCCGAATGCCAGGGTAGTCAGCATTGATACCAGTATGGCATTTATATCTGGACCTTTGTAGTATATAGCAAAACTAAGCGGAAAAATCATGGTAAAAGCCAAAACAACCAATAAAAATCCCTGTATTTTAAATATCAGTTTCCAGTTCATCAGCGACCACCAAGCCTTTTTGTAAATCTCCTCTCCATCTCGTAGATACTCTGTGGGAGAAGGAATACAACAAGCCTGTCGCCTAACTTTATGACATCATCTCCTGTTGGGATTATCACGGAGTTTCCCCTTACTATAACTCCTATTATAGTTTTTGGTGGCAGTTTTATGTCTTTCAATGGTATGTCTAGTATAGGGAGTTTCTCTGTTATGTTTATTCCTATTGTGGAGGCTTCTATTTCAGTAAAGGGGGACTCGGAAAAGAGGTCATCTTTTCTTGTAAGCTTCAGAGTCTCTCCGACAGTGAGTGCATGTGGCGAAAATACGGCATCTATAGAAGCTAAGTTGTTCATAACATTTACAGTGGAGCTGTTTTTTATCATGCATATCGTTTTTGAAGCTCCATATTTTTTTGAGGTAAAGGCACCTAAAATATTATACTCGTCGTCATCGCTGATATTTACCACACAGGACCTGTCTATCCTCAGATCCTCCATGAGAAAGCTGTCTGTAGCTGAACCGTTTATCACCAGAACATTTTCAAGATATGCGCTGATGTCCTCGCATCTCGACCTATCCTCTTCTATGATAGTCACAGTCTTCTTAAGTTTTTCCAACATCCTAGACAGCTCCACTGCCTGTTTACTGCCCCCTATTATTATTATATTGTCCAGCTGCTTTATACCCAAAGAAAAGTGATTTCTTACTAATTTTTTTACAAGTTCTGTTTTGCCGACAAAATAAAGCTTATCATTCGGGTAGATTTTATTGCTTCCGCTGGGAATTATTATCTCACCGCCACGTTGTATGGCTACTATCCTGACGCGGGTAAACATACTGTCTTTTAATGCCATTTCGGCTATCGGCATAGAAGAGTAGCGAAACTCTTTCCCAACCTTTACCCCAACCATCTGGGCAAGATCGTTGGCATAGCTTGCAACCTCAAATATATCTGGATTCATTATTAGTTCTATGATTTTCTTCACGGTTAGTTCCATAGGCTTTATAACCATATTTATGCCAAAGTCTTCCGGTGCTGCATGATAGGTACCAAAAAACTGGCTGTAGTCGTCTATCTTAGCCGCTATGGAAAGTTCAGGTTTCCCACATTTCCTAGCAAGTGCGCATGCTATAAGGTTCTCTTTATCGTTTGTTACAGCCACAAATAGGCCACAGTTTTTTATTCCAGATTTTATAAGAATCTCTGTATTGGTAGTATCCCCCTGTACTATCATGGCATCTAGGGTCCTTTTGAGAAGCCTTATTAGGGTTTCGTCCTTTTCGATTATAGTAACATTATGCCCTTCATATATTAGCTTTTGGGCTATTTTAACCCCTATATCCCCACCACCTGCAATCACAATGTCCATGTTAGGTCCCCTTTTCCAATTTCAGCAGTAAAGCAGCCAAATTCCATTTATATTTAAATGCTTTATTTGATATCTGCTGGCAAATTTTCAGAACAGCAGTTATTGTATATTTTCAAAATTTTAATTAAATTCCTTTCTGTATCTGTACGGGTTTCCAAATTAAATTTTGCCATCACCTCAAAATCTTTTCACAATCTCTTTTGTAAATAAAAAATAACAGCCTGAAAATGGCTGTTATTTAAACAATTATTTCAGCAGTAATTTAGCTTTTTTTATGGCTTCATTTATATCCATGCAGATATGTCCTTCTCCTATTTTTTTATCTATACCAGCTTTTTTTATGGCGGCATACGGCTGGGTATTTATGCCGGAAATTATTATTTTGGTACCTTTTTTTATAGAAGAGTCTAATATCCACTCGAGTGCTGCCAACCCGGTGGCATCTATTGCTGGGACACTACGCATTCTCAGAATAAGCACCTCTGGATTCGTCTCTATAATCATCAGGTTATCTTTGAATACAGACGCCGCACCGAAAAAGAATGGCCCGTTTATCTCGAATATCTCTATCTCCTTTGGTATATCTTTTTCCTCTATGCCACTGCTGACAAATTCCTCGTCATACTCGTACATGTCTTTTGACAGTAGTCTGCCTTCACTCACCTCAGTCATCCTCTTCATGAAAAGCAGTGCAGATACCACAACACCAAACTGTATCGCTATAGTCAAATCTGAAAATACAGTTAGAAAAAAGGTTATAAGCAAAACCGCTATATCACTTTTAGGCGCTTTCCTCATCTTTATGAAGTGCTGTATTTCACTCATATTGTAAGATACTATAATCAATATACCTGCCAGTGTAGCCATAGGTATCATTACTGCAAGTTTCCCCAAAAACAGCATTATCAAAAGCAGAGTCGCGGCGTGAATCATGCCTGCAAAGGGGGTTCTCCCGCCATTTTTTACATTTGTAGCCGTCCTGGCTATAGCACCTGTAGCCGGGATGCCACCAAAAATAGGACTGAATATGTTCGCAATCCCCTGTCCTATGAGCTCGGCATTTGAATTGTGTTTTGTTCCTATCATCCCGTCGGCAACTACGGCAGAAAGTAGGGACTCTATTCCTGCAAGTAAGGCTATTGTAAGGGCCGGATAAAACATTTCTTTCATCAAATCAATATTTATTTCTGGGAGGCTAGGCATGGGAAACGTGTTTGGTACGTTACCGAAATTACTTCCAATTGTATCCACAGGTAGCTGTAATCCCTTCACCAAAGTGGTTGTAATTATTATTGCCACCAAAGAGCCTGGTATTTTTTTAAACTTTTTTGACCACGATACTGATATTATGATTGTGGAAATCCCAACCAACAGGGCGTACCAGTTGACGGTATCCATTCTTTGGAGTAGTACCTTTATCTTATGAATAAATTCCGCTGGAACCTGTCCTATTTTTAGGCCAAAAAAATCCTTTAGCTGTGAGGTAAAAATAAGTAGTGCTATCCCTGATGTAAAACCGATAGTTACCGGGTAGGGGATGTACTTTATCACATTTCCCAGTTTTAATAATCCAAAAATTATTAGCATGACACCTGCCATGATACTTGCAACCACGAGTCCTCCGTAACCAAACTTTTGCATTATACCGTATAATATAATTACAAATGCACCTGTTGGTCCGCCTATTTGTACTCTGCTTCCACCAAAAAATGAGATCAAAAAGCCACCAACTATAGCCGTAAAAAGGCCCTGCTCTGGCTTTACCCCAGAGGCTATTGCAAGCGCTATGGAAAGAGGCAAGGCTACTATCCCGACAATTATGCCAGCCACCAGATCCTTAAAAAAAATCTCTTTTGTATAACCCTCCTGCAAAACAACAAAAGTTTTTGGCAAAAATACATTTTTCATCACAACTCATCTCCTAAGAAATTTTAACTTATATTTAACATATCATTTTTACAACCAGTGGTCAATAGGAAAAATACAGTATTGCAAAAAATTGAAATATGCCTTTTATTTAAAGGGATAAGCTCACCGTTAAACAAAAAGCATATTTCAATTTCAATATTTTAGTTGTTTATTCAAATTTCACATTAAAAGTATTCTAAAAATTTATTTTTTAATGATTTTATATATTTTATCAAACCAAAAATATTTTCTTTATTTTTAGCCAATTCCCATCCTGTGTCATTTGATCTTTTCTCTCGAAGTTCCATTTCATAGCAATCACAAGAAATTTGGCGAAGTCTTCTCCTATTAGATAAAAGAACCTCCCATATTTTTGTACATTGGAGTGGAATTTCTTATTTACGGCCTCCTTAATACCGATTCACTTGAAAAAGATACAGCAACTGTAAACACAAGCAAGGTTTTCTTTATCACTACCCATGACTACAAGGTTATTTTATTTAGCAGTTCCTCAACCTCTTCGTCGATATAGACAGTTTCTAAAAGCTCAGAGGCCCAAATATACCTGTCTTTTATTTTTTTCAAAATATGAACTGCAAGAGCTTTTACTATAGGCACCTCGCTCCACACCGCGGAGTTTAAAAACCTGAGCTCATTCTCATCAGCATCTTCTATGCTTCCTAAAATTTTCCTACAGTTTTCGCAGATAAACAAGCACTGCTCAAAAACCGGTTCCTCTTCAACAGGCGGGACTTCATAAACTCCCAGTTTTTGATTTGATGCTTCACAAAGTTCGCAACTGGACTTAGCCCTTCTGGTCAGGTCTTTCCCAAAGTATGACACCTTTCCTTTTCTCTCCCTGTCCTTGTCAAAACCTTTAGCCATTTTATCCTCCTTATATTTTTTTATTTTAAATTTTATTTTGATACTCTGTTTAAATAATTAATAGAAGGCGCTAAGCATCCTTCTATTAATTATTTCAGCTCTATATCTAAAATTTAGATCAATTTATAAGTAACTTTTCAAAACTTGTTTCCTCAATATAAAACACAATACAAGCTTTTATACGCCTCTACTCGCTCGCCTCTTCTATTATCCTTTGGGCAAGGTGTTGGGGCACCTCCTCGTATCTATCGAAATCCATGGAGAAATTTCCCCTTGCCTGTGTCATAGACCTTAGATCTGATACATAGTTGAACATCTCACTTTGCGGCACCTCCGCCAGTACCTTCTGCTCTCCTTTACCAGTAGGTTCCATGCCGAGTATTCTGCCACGACGCTTATTCATATCACCCATGACCTCACCGGTATATACTTCAGGTATAATTATCTCCACTTTCACAATTGGTTCTAGCATTACAGGCCTAGCATCCGGTATCCCCTTCCTAAATGCAAGTTGTGCAGCCAGCTTAAATGATAATTCATTTGAATCCACGGTATGGTAGGACCCGTCAAAGATGGTGGCTTTTACATTCATCACTGGGTACCCTGCCAGTACACCTTTTTTCATAGATTCCAACAGCCCTTTCTTTACAGCTGGTATAAACTGTTTTGGAACCGAGCCTCCATGTATTTTTTCTACGAACTCAAACTCCTCCACGCTTGGCTCAAATTTTATATAGACATCGCCGTATTGGCCTGATCCTCCGGTTTGTTTTTTGTGTTTTCCCTGAACCTCCACGCTTCCCTTTATGGTCTCACGATAGGCAACCTTAGGTTTGGTCAAGTTAACACTTACACCGAAGTTATTCTCCAGCTTGTGTGTTATTACCTGCAACTGTTTTTCACCCTGTCCGCCTACAAGGAGCTGTTTAGTCTCATAATTTCTATCTATTATGAAGGTAGGATCTTCTTCCCCTAATTTCTGGAAAGATTCACTTATTTTTTCTTCATCATCTTTTGATTTGGGTTCTACAGCCAGGTACAAGCAAGGCTTTGGCAAAGCAAGTTCAGGATATACTATCGGGTTTTCTCTGTCACAAATAGTATCACCTGTTTGTGTAAACTGAAGCTTTGTCGTGGCTCCTATGTCTCCAGCCCTTACTTCGTCTGTATCCAGTTGGCTTTTACCCCTTATAAAAAAGAGGTTAGATACCCTTTCTTTTTTGCCTTTACTGCTGTTTAGAACCTCGCTGTCCTTTGTTAGTTTACCTGAATTTACTTTAAAAACTGATATTTTACCTACAAATGGGTCGAATATAGTTTTAAACACTATCGCTGAAAAAGGCTCTTCTACCTCAACTTTTCTAACTACTATTTCTCCAGTGTCTGGATTTTCCCCCACTCTTTCCCCTTCGTTCATATCCTGCGGTGTCGGCATATATTCATAAAGCATTTCGAAGAGAGTATGAACTCCTATTCCAGTCACGGCAGAGCCCACAATCACAGGGACTACCTCACCCGATACAACGCCCTTCCTGAGACCCCTGTGTATCTCCTCAGCAGTAAATTCTTCTCCGGAAAAATACTTTTCCATGAGCTCTTCGTCTCCTTCCGCAACGGCTTCAAAAAGCATGTTACGCACATTTTCCGTATCCACTCCTTCTGGGATTTCACAGTCTAGACACTCCTTGCCGTTGTACTCTCTCCCCTTCATGTCCACCACATTTACAAACCCTCTGAAGCTTTCCTTTTCTCCTATAGGGATGCAAAACGGAGCAATTTTTTTACCGAATTTTTCTTTTAACTCGCCCAAGAGCTTATCATAGTGAACATACCCTTTATCCAACTTATTTATAAATATTATCTTTGGCGACTTCCTGTCCTCAAGCTGTTTCCAGGCCCTTTCAGTCCCAACCTCTACTCCTGAACTGGCGTCCACCACAATGACAGCTCCTCCAGATACCCGAAGCGCTGAAATTACCTCTCCAGAAAAATCGAAATACCCCGGGGTATCTAGGATATTGTATTTATGCTTTTCATATTCTAGTGGTACAACTGAAGTCCCGATGGAAAAACGCCTGTGAACCTCCTCCTTGTCAAAATCAGATACCGTGTTGCCGTCCTCTACTGCCCCCATCCTATTTATTGCTCCAGACGTGTACAAAAGGGCTTCCACAAGTGTAGTCTTTCCGCTTCCGCTATGGCCTAAAAAAGCTATATTTCTGATCTGCTCCACCTCATAGTTTTTCATGTTTCATTCCCCCAAACTTTTTTAAGTTTCACTGTTCGACTTAGTTTTAATATATGGGAATTGAGGCTTTTTCCTTTACAGAAACTTAAATATAGCTATCTCCATATTAAATTCCAATCATTTTATCAGGTCTCATTTCTGAAATCCTGATAAATCACTAAATTTATTTAAAAGCTTTTTTGACCACATAACTTTACAGAGCTGTCAAAAATGAAATTCACAGAGAAATTCTTTAAAATAATTTTTTAGTCATAAATTTTCACTAACTCCACGAATTATTTAAAATATCTAACCTAGAATCTTTTTTATTACTCTGATAAACTCTTAATTTTTCTCTGCGCAGCTATGTGTCCAAAATATTTTTACTTATCTTTTGACTTGTGCCAATTCGTGTAATTCATAACTAAAATAAATATTTTTTATTTTTATTACTTTAAATCAATTCAATACTTTAATTAAATTTCAAATTAAATACTCGTATGATTATACAAAAATTTTTCTTACAAAAAATTGAAAAGCTGCTAATGCGGTTTTTAGCAGCTTCCCCTCTATAATTAAAGATAATACAGGATGTTGTTATCCAGGTATTCACCATCCCGTAGTTTTTTCAAAATGTTTACTACTTTGTCGTTGTCAAATTTTATACCTCTTTTTTCAAGCTCGTTTTTTACTGCGGCTTTACCGGAGGTTTTTCCCAACACAAACTTAGATTCACGCCCAAGTTCTGAAGGTGATATAAATTCGTAGGTTCTACTGTCTTTTATGAGTCCGTCAACATGTATCCCGGATTCATGCGAGAATACCGCTTCCCCCACTATTGGCTTGTTTCTAGCAAGTTTTATGCTAGAAGCAGACTCCACCATCTTTGATAGTTTTGGAAGAGCCTTTACGTCAAAATCTGTCTCACAGTTTTCTATGTACTTTAAGCTCATCACAACTTCCTCCAAAGATGCATTTCCAGCTCTCTCACCTATACCATTTACTGTACTGCTGATGTATCTCGCACCAGCCCTGTATGCTGCTAGCGAGTTGGCTGTGGCCATCCCAAAGTCATTATGCCCGTGGAAGTCTATATCGATTTTGATTTTAGCCTTTATCTTTTTTATGTTTTCATAAACCCTGAACGGGTCAAGTGCACCCACTGTATCCGCATAACGGACCCTTGAAGCACCTAATTTTTCAGCGAGCTTATAAAATTTTATTAAAAAATCTAAATCTGTTCTTGAGGCATCTTCGGCCCCTACCGAGACTTTCGCCCCCCTTTTTATGGCGTAAGAGACTACATCTCTTAATTGGTCCATAATCCACTTCCTGTCTTTTCTAAGCTTTCCGTATATATGGATGTCTGAGGTAGGAGCCGATATGTGTATATTAGATACCCCTGTTTCTAATGATCTATCAACATCAACCTTTGAAAGGCGGTTCCATGTCAAAAGTTCTGCATTTAAATTTAAACTGTTTATTTCCCTTATTATATCTATCTCTTTTTCACCCATTGCTGGTATACCGACCTCAATTACTTTAACTCCGGCTTCGTCCAGATTTTTGGCTATATCTAGCTTCTCTTTTTTTGTGAAGCTAACGCCGGCTGTCTGCTCACCGTCTCTTAATGTTGTGTCTAGTATATAAAAGTCATTCATATCAAAACACCTCTAATCCTTAGAAATTTAAATGTTAAATGTTAAAAATGAAAGTGGGACGGTGAGATTGTGTGAGCGAAATTGTAAAATTAGTCTGAGTCGTATAACCGAGATTTAGTGACATGAGAAGGTCAAATTTTTTAGATCAATCATAGAATTTTTAACTTTAAAAATAGAATCTTCTAGACTATGGTTGTCTTTATCTTTGTTGAAGTAAATCCTATTTTTTGAAAATTCGATTTTTAGTGGAACAACATCCTTTACTTCGTCGTTGCACATGCCTATCTTATAGTCTGGAGAATATATATGCCTTTTTTCACCTTTCTCTATCACGACCTCATCGGTAGATGTATAAAGAGATTTTATATTACCTTCTTCAAAGAAGGTGAGGGAATTTGTGTCGCCATGTATTCCTAAAGGAGCTACATCATAAGCTATAATTTCTCCGATTGGAGTAATTATTTTTGTGGCCTTTGCAGGCTCAAATGATTTTAACGCCCCACTTTCATAAAAACTTATTCCTATTCTTACAGTTTCTTTGCCTATAGGAGTCTGTATTTCTACACGTTCCCTAGGCCAAAATGTAATATTTCTTATTTTTCCGCTATCATAAAAGCTTATGCTCATTATTTTCTCATTTATTGTACCTATTGGAGTTTCTATTTTAATCTTCTCGGCCAATTTGTACTCGTGATTTTCACTCCAAAATCCAGTAAGTCTCCCGTTTAGAGGAAAAATTTTCCTTATCTTTCCATTTTCATGAAATAATACTAATTCAGCCGGAAGTATACCTAAATCTGTTTTTATGTATGTTTGTTCCTGAAGATATACTTTCTCCAGATTTCCATTCTGATAGAAACAGAGTGAATAGCTTACGCTTTTTCTTTCATGATCATCTCTGTACTGAGGTATCAATCTACCGTACTCTGTTTCTAGAATGTTTTCTTCTGAGAGGGTACAATATTTAACAGCACCATTTTCATAGTTCTCTAAATATGACACTCCATTTAAAAATCCATATTTACACTCCATGTTTTATTCCCCCTCCCAGAATTTTACCTATTTTAAAGCTAGTCTTTCTACAATTTCTCCACCTTCGATATGAGTATCCATTATCTCTTCAACGTCATCAGGTGTAACACTTCCATACCATACACCTTCAGGATAAACTATTACAATTGGTCCTTTGTCACATATAGCAAGACATCCTGTGTTTGTAACCATAACTTCGCTTGAAAGTTCTCTGTCATCAATTTCTTCCATGAAGTTTTGGATGATGCTTACAGAGTCTTGTTGAACACAGAACCCTTTTTGTTGACCGTTGATACGCGAACTAGAACATACAAATATGTGATGCTTTGGTTTAACCATTGTTTTTCCCTCCTATGTTTTGTTGTGTTTTGATTATCTTTTTATTTTTTCAAAAGCTAAATTTATTCCATTTTCTATTGTGTCATACGTTTCAAGAGTATAAATGTTGTTTAATCTTAGCATCCTTTTAGGTTCATAACCTATTCTAACACTTAGCACAACCCCACAGTCACCAATCGTATTCAGTAACTTATCCATCTTAGATGCTTTGTCACCGCAATTTTCTTTCCCATCACAATATTGGTCTACAACTCTTTCCTCTAAAAACTCTGCTGTATCGTCGGAATAATTATAAATGTAAAACTTATCTACTTGCCCGAAGTGTTGGTCTATGAGTTTTCCGTCTTTAGAAGCTACAGCCACAAGCATATCCCTTTTCTCTTTTTTCATGCTAGACTTTTCTACAATATCCTGGAATTCAAGCGATCTATCCTGTGTAAGTTGCCCTATTGCATCTGCTCTACACTGCTGGCAGTGGTACATTTGTTTCATTGTTATAGAACATTTATTTCTAAGCTCATTCAATTCTTTATTGCTTACAAGTGGCATGTTTTCAAATACTGTACCATTAGCAGGTATAAGCGGCATAATGTTTGTCATGAAAGCCCCACACTCTTTAGCCTTTTTAACAACTTCTGGTATATGTTGGTCATTTACACCCTTTACCATTACTATGTTTACCTTACAAAGCACCCCGTGATCGCTAAGATATTTCAAACCATCGAACTGATTATCTTGAAGTACTTTAGCTGCTTCCTCACCTTTTAAAGTTTTACCTTCGTAGCTTACGAATTCATATATTTTAGCACCTATTTTAGGGTCGATACTGTTTATAGTTATAGTCACATGCTCTATTCCTAGTTTTATTATCTCGTCAGCATATTTTGGAAGCATTAGACCGTTTGTTGAAAGACAAATTATAACCTCTGGATCTTCTTCTTTTATAAGTTCAACAGATTTTTTTACTTGATCAAAGTTTGCAAGGGCATCTCCTGGTCCTGCTATCCCTACAACCTTTAGGTTATCTATTTTTTCTTTTACAAGAGTGTATTTCATTGCAGCACCTTCAGGAGTTAACACACCGCTTGTTACCCCTGGTCTACTTTCGTTTACACAATCATAAAGTCTGTTGCAATAATTACACTGTATGTTACACTTTGGTGCTACTGGTATGTGCATTCTGGCATTTTTATGACCATCGGCAGTATAACATGGATGTTCCTTTGTTTTCTCTATCAATTCTTTTGATGTCCCTTTTGGATACTCAGTAGCACCTGAGCAACCTCCAGAGCAACCTGTATGTCCTAAACTCATATTAAACACCTCTTTCTTAAACAACTTTTAATTTAGCTCAATTTTGCTACGGCCTCCATTGGATCTAACACTTTCTCTTCTACAACTGCTGTTATGCCCATTTTTTTCAGGCTCTCTATCATACCTTCTCCTATTTTCCCGGAGATTACCACATCACAATCTTTTATATCTTCTATTATATGATTTGTGTGATTCCCGTCACTCAATCTTCTCTCTAAAAACTTTATATCATCTCCATCCTTTGAGAATATAAAAAATACTTTACTCTTCCCAAGGTGGCTTGATATTGTTCCTGTTTCACCTATGCTTACTGCTATTTTCATGCATGCACCTCCGCTTTTACTTTATTGTAATATTTTTCATACATTTCATCTCTGAAAGTACTGTATTTTTCTGAAAGTAGGTTATTAGTAATTATATCCAACAAGTTCATGCTACCGTCGTATCCTATGGTTACCTGTCTTTGAGCACCTACCCTATCATGTACAGGGAATCCTACTCTTATAAGCGGTACATTTTCTTTTTCTTCTATAAACTTACCGTCTGAATGCCCTATCATTATGTTGACACCTAATTTTTTTACATACTCTCTTATAGTTTCAAAGTCTGTATCTTCTAATACAACTGCATCCTCACAGTATTTTGCTATATCCTCTTCGAAGATATCTTGTATTTTCTTAGCATTAGAGCCTGTAGCAATCACCGCAGGAGTTATCCCGTTTTCCAAGCAAAGTGAGCTTATTGCTGTAACCAGTTCAGGTTCACCAAAGACAGCTGCCACACCAGCACCGTTGTACTTGTGGGAGTCTATCATGGCATCTAGCATTCTACCTCTAGCCTTTACGTAGTACTCAGGTATCTCTTTTCCTGTTATCTCTGATAACAGGTTTATAAACGTATCGCTGTTTTTAAGCCCTATAGGTATAGGTATTCTATACACAGGAACTCCAAACTCTTTTTTCAAATACTCTCCTGCTGAAAAATCTTCTCTACCGATTATTCCGAATTCTATCGTGGCAATGCTCCCAGACATAGATTTTATCTCTTCATATGTTGTACCACCATCAGGTATTTTCTCAAACTCCAGACCTCTGTAAGGTGCATCCAAAGTTTCAGATACATCTGGAAGTATAACTGCATCTATACCAAATCTTTCAAGTATAAGTTTTAATTCTCTTATATCTCCTGGGCTCATTATCCCGGCTATTATGTTTATTTTTTTAGTCGGCTCAGATGGAACAACCAGTTTTTCAACCATTTTTCTCACTGCCAAGTAATAACCTTCGAATTGTGACCCACCATAACCAGGTGTAGGTACAGCAACTAATTTCAAGTCATCAGGAGAAATGCCCTCTTCAACCATAAAATCTTTTAGGATTCTGTCGATGTCTTCACCTATTGTCTCCGCAAGACAAGTTGTCACTACCCCTATAGTTTTTGGCTTATAAAGCTTTATCACGTTTTTAAGCCCTCTTTTTAAATTAGCTTCTCCCCCGTATACTGTAGCTTTCTCATTAAGCGCAGATGAAGCTATATCTATAGGTTCGTTATAATGTTGTGCCATATGTCTTCTTATATATGTGCTGCATCCTTGAGAACCGTGCATCATTACTATAGATCCCTCTACCCCTTTAAATGCAAGGCAGGCTCCCATCGGCATACACATCTTACATGGATTTACATTTACGTCTACAAAATTTCTATTATTTTTCATTTGCAATCACCTGCTCTTCAAGGTCTAAACTTCTAATGGATCCGCTAAGCTCGTGCTCGACTCCATGTCTTTCACCTTTTATTATTCCCCACACAGGGCTGTTTACTGTTAAATCGACCTCTTTTGCAAAGTTTATGCAACCTTCATATCCTGCAAGTGGATGTTTTCTAGCATGGTTATGGTCTACAAAGGCAACCCCTAGTTTATATGCAAGAGGTCTTTCTTTTACCCCTCCAACTAGTATGTCTGCACCTTTTTCACGCATGAATTTTTCAAGTTCACTTGGATTTGCATCATCTAGTATAACTGTATCTTCGTCTGCAAGTTTTCTTATCGTATCGTATTCTTCAGGTCTTCCGGTTTGTGATCCCACCATAACAGGTGTTATCCCTAAATCTCTAAACTGTTTTATAAGTGATATGGCCTTAAATCCACCACCTACATATATTGCAACCTTTTTACCGGCAAGTCTTTTTCTGTAATACTCAAGTTTTTCGTCAGTCTCTTTTTCTTTAACTTTAACGAACTCTTCTACTTTTGTGATCATATCAAAGTCCCCAAGTGAGTATGCGATAGATCTAAGTGATACTCTTATGTCCTCTAGCCCGAAAAAGCTTACTTTTGTAAAAGGTATTTCATATTTGTCCTCCATTTTTTTAGCAAGCGATGTCATAGATCCAGCACATTGGACTACGTTCATTATTGCATTTGGAGCATTTTTTATTTTTTCATAGTCTGAATCCCCTGAAAAGTGGGATACAACATCTACACCTATATGTTCAAGGTAACTTTTTATTATCCACATCTCCCCTGCTAGGTTGAAGTCTCCTAAAAAGTTTATCCCGTATTTTTCTTCTTTTTTATTCCCGTCTAACTCTAGAATCTTTAGTATTGCGTCCCCTGCAGCCTTATATCCTGCAGATTTGCTTCCTACAAATCCTGATGATTCAACAGGTATTATTCTTATACCGTATTTTTCTTCAGCGGCTTTACACACAGCCTTCAGGTCGTCTCCGATTACACCTACGACACATGTAGAATAAACGAATATGAGTTTAGGCTTTTTGGCCTCAACTATCTCGTCTATGGCTGCTGTCAGTTTTCTCTCTCCACCGAATATTATGTCATGCTCTCTTAAATCTGTTGAGTAGCTGTTTCTATACTCTTCGGATCCGCTGCTCAAGCTCCCACGTATATCAAACGTATAGCTTGCACATCCTATAGGTCCGTGTACCAGGTGTACAGCATCTGTAATTGGGTTTAGTACAACCCTAGCTCCACAGTAAACACATGCTCTTTGGCTTACAGCACCAGCAGCACTGTGGGCATCACATTTTATCTTTTTGTCCTTATCTTCTTTGTTGCATACAATGAAGTCTTTTCTCTCTTCTATCATTGCAAGATTTGCTTTCATCTCTTCTGACATCATTTTACTCATTACCTTCACACCTTCTCTCTCTTAGCTCATAAAAAGCTTAATCAGTATAAATAGCTTATAATAATAACTTAACCAATACAAAACATGGCTCTCCCTCAAAAGACATGATTCATACAAATTAAATCACTAAAATTAATTATTATTCCAGATAATTATTGTTGAAGTCTTTTAATTAAATAAGTGTATTTCAATTCCTTCGAATTATAAAAATTTGATTTTGAAAATAAAACAGGTTTTTAGGAATTCAAAAAAGTTGACAACAGTTTTAAGATAGGTTGTTTGAATAAAATAGCATAAATTCAGATAAATTGTTTTTGATTTTGTTTGAAAATAAAAATTGAATAGTTTGAATTGATTTAAGATAATTGATTTAGTTGATAATGTTTAAAAAATAACACTTGAAAATTAATTGGTT
>QKCP01000025.1 GCA_003246855.1 Ilyobacter polytropus | reverse complement strand
TTAACTCTCTAATTACAGTAGAATGAGAGCGGTTGATTCTTCTCGAAATTTCTCTTTTAGATAGTCCTTTAGCTTGTAATTTTGCTATATTTTCTCTTTCATTTATGCTACGATGATTGTAATCTTTCATAGAAGACTCCTTTGTAAATGTTTTTGTGGTGACTACATTCTACAGGATTTTCTATGAGAGGTCTTTTTATTTTAAGTGGTGCACTTGTTTTGATAATACACCAAAAATAAAAGCTGCCAGAACAAACCATATTTTTTTTAAAAACTTCATAAAAAACACCCCTATTTTTCTAAATTTTCAATCTCTTTTTCCAAAAGATCCAGCATAATGTCTAGCTGTTTTGTAAGGGCTAGAGTGACTTCTTTTTGAGTTAGGTCTACCCCCGCTTTTTTAAGCTGCTCCATAGGGTAGTCGTTTCCGCCTGATTTCAGAAGTGATATGTATTTTTTGAGGGCTTCCTCTCTTTCTGCCTTGCTGTTTTCTGGATTGGTTATTTTATCGTATAAAACAGCTGAGGAAACAAAGCAGGTAGCATATTGATAAACGTAAAATGGTGAGTTGAAAAAATGGGGAACTCTAGCCCATACCACACGAAGTAGATCCTCTTTTTCAACGGAATCTCCGTAGTATTTATCATATATTGCTGACATTGTATCTCCTAGCACCTCAGAAGTTATAGCTTCTCCTTTTTCGGCAAGTTCATGAACTTGAAGCTCAAAATCTGCTAAAAGTGCCTGGAAGTAGAAGGTACCTGTAAGATTTCTTATCTCTTGCTGCAACAGAGCTATCCTCTCTTTTGGATCCGTTGTTCTATTTAAGAGATAGTCTAAGAGCAGTCTCTCGTTAAAAGTAGAAGCCACCTCTGCGATAAAAATAGTATACTCATGTGTAGCGAAAGGCTGAGCCTCGCTAGAAAGCATGGTATGCATGGTGTGCCCAAGTTCGTGTGCAAGGGTAAAAACAGAGTCTAATGTCTCGTTGTAGTTTAGAAGCATATAAGGATGTACGCCATAAACTCCAGCAGAATATGCTCCGCTTCTTTTACCTTCTGTTTCGTATACATCGATCCATTTACCATTAAGGGCATTTTTCAGTTTTTCCTGGTATTCTCCCCCTAGGGGCTCAGTAGACTCTAAGATCCATTTTGTGACGTCATCATAGCTGTATTTTTTATCAAAATCCACGATAGCAACAGATCCATCATAAACGTGGTATTTTTCAAGGCCGAGTATCTTTTTACGGAGCCTTGCATATCTTTTAAGTGGGGCTGTGTTTTCGCCGACTGTCTGCACAAGGTTTCTGTAAACCTCTGTAGGTATGTTGTCTCCCTCTAAGGCTGCTTCAAGAGAGGAAGTATAGTTTCTCGCTTGAGATGACGCCCAATCTGCTTGAACGCTGGCATTATAGATGGAAGCATATGTATTCTGGTAGTCCTGGTATACTGAGTAAAGAGCTTCGAAGGTCTTTTTCCTGTCATCTTGATTTCTATTTGTTGCCAATATCCTAGAGTAATTTGCAGGGCTTATCTTTATGGTTTCATCGTTCGACAATTTTACTTCGTTAAATTTTATATCAGCTGTTGAAAGCTGAGAATATATAGATTTTGGGCTTGAAGAAAACTGCGAATAAAATGAAAGCAGCTTCTCCTTATCCTCGCTTAAGACGTGTTTTTGAAGTCTAAACATGTTCATAATGCTAAATCTGTGCGGCTCTAGATCCGGATTTGTATCAATCCAACCGATTACAGTTTCCATAGGGATGGAGAGAATTTCCGGTGCAATCCAAGAATTTTGGATTGAAAATTTGCTGAAAAGTATCTGGACTTTCTGAAATTTAGAAGCCACAAATTGGTCTTTAGAATTTAAGTCAAGCATCAATTGAGGATAACGGAAAACTTTATATGACAGAATATCAAACTCTTCATTCAGCAGAACAGCCTTTGCAAAAGTTTCAGGGTTATCCCTTAGCTTGCCCTTAAAGGATGCAATCTCGCTTATCATCTGATCCATCTTTTTATAATCTTTTTCCCATTCATCCCAATTTTGGTAGAGATCGGATAGTTTCCACTTGTACTTTTGGTCGATATCCACCCTTTTTATATTTTTATTTTCCTGGTTCATAGCATTAACTTTTTCCATATTGAATCCTCCTAGTAACAAAGTACAGGCACAAAGTCCTAATATCAATTTTTTTTTCATGAGCTCTACCCCTTAAATAATTTATTACGATTTTCAGCACCGATCAACCTGCACAACTCATTAGGGCTAAGGTCAGGGTTTTCTTTATTATAAATATTGTATGCTTTTTTAAACTGACCCTGTGAAAAATGATTATATAAGAACACTTTATTTACAAGGAGTCCTGCCTTGTAAAAATTATTGAATTCAGTTTTAAAAGGGTTGAATATTTTGTCGAGGTTTGAAGTCCCTAAAATCCATAGCTCGCAGTCTAGTATGGAGTGAAGATCAAAGCACAGCTTAGCCATTAACTTTTGGCAATCACCGTAAACAGGCCCCATGGATTTAAGTTTTGCAAGGTCTGCAGTTACCCTGGTATGGATTGGGCTTTTGTTCAAAATGAGCACTTCCCTGTCAAAGTCTTCGACCAAGCCGTAGCTTTCCATAAAGTTTTTTCCAGCAGATCCAGAGCTGCCAACACCGTAGCGTTTTTGTTGGCACTCTTTGACTCCCGGATTATCAGTAACCCATATGTACTTTATATTAAAATCTTTGGTGACATCGTCAAACTTTTCATTGTATACCAAAGGATTCAACATCTCATAAGATTTATCCTGGATAGATAAAATTTCTTCAGCGAGGTCAGGAGTAGCGAGTGTCAAATTTTCTATTTCTTTTTTAAAGATTTTTTTTACATTTAAAAAGTCTAAAAATTGGCTTTCAGTCATCTAAATCACCTAGTTAAATTATATCATATTTTGATATTTAAATAAAATCAAAATATATTTGTGTTTGAATAATGAAAGTGCTATACTTTTAATAAAATTAACCTAGACATATATTGCTTTGATACTGAAATTTATAGGTGAAGAAGAAGTCATGGTTATATCAATATAAGATAGGAGGAAGCAGATGATAACAGCAGTTGCAAAATGCTATGTAAAAAAATCGGAAGTAGAGAAATTCGTTGAGTACGCTTCTATAATGGTTGAGGAAACTAGAAAAGAACCCAAATACGTAAAATACGAGCTGTATAGGGATGTAGAAGACGAGACTATATTCACCTTTATAGAGGAGTGGGAAAATAACGAAGATCTATTAGAACATTTCGAGACACCGCATTTCAAAAAATATATTCCTCTTATGGATGAAATGTGTTCAAAACCTAAGGATGTAAACATCTATAAATTTTTAAAATAGAGGTAGCTCACAAGGCTGCCTTTTTTTGTGAGGTGAGTAAATCGAAAAAGAACTGGCTTATTTTAAACATAATGAAACTGTTAAAACTGCCCTTTGAATTTTTATTCAAGGTAGGGGAAAAAGTAACATATGAGGACTACAAGAAGCAGAAAAAGAAGAATAAAAAAATTGCCAGAAAGCTGAAAAGTTTGTCGGGAAAAGAGTGGGAACAGAAAGATAAAATACAAAGGCTGCAGGATGACATCAGAAAAAAGGGAGCAGAACTTAAGAATTTGTCTGAGGAAAACAGTAGGCTTAGGATGAGGGTCAAAAATTTAGAGGGAGAAAATATCGAGCTAAAGAGTAAGATAAAGGCTATGAAAGACGGTGGGGGGCTATGAAAAAGTATTTTGTTGTTTTGACCTTTTTGATAAATTTCATCACGGTTTTTTCTTTAGGAGATAATTTTAAAGAATTGATGGAAAAAGCCACAAAAAACAATTTTCCAAACGCCCACAGGGTTTTAGTTAAAAGAGTTGAGGATATAGAGTACTTTAGTGATGGGAACTACCAGAAGAGCAGTGAGGAGTACTTCAAGATATTGGACCAGTTTGGAAGGGACAACAGTAAACTGTTGTATGAATCATACAACAGTGAGTACACGAATAAAGAATTTGTGGACGTAAAGATAATAAGAGACGGGGAAGAGCTAGACTTTGATTTTAGAAGCAGCATGCAGATTCAGGATAACCCCTCCGACCAGGAGAGCAACATCTATGACGAGAATAAAAAGCTTATTGTAATAAACATACCAGATATCAAGGTAGGCGATATAGTTTATATAAAGGAGTATGAGAGTTCAAAAAAGACAAGGATGCCCGGAAACTATACGGACTATATAGGCGGTCAGGAATTTTATCCCATACTTTATTCAAGTACAACAATAACAGGACCATCCAGCAACCCATTACGAACTTCAAAGGTTTACAACGGCATACAGGGGTCTTATACCCTGGAAACTGGCAGGGCTGGGAAAAAGGAGTGGCAAAAGTTTACGGTTTTTGAAGTACCGCAGATAAACGCTGAACCACAAATGCCAAATATGATAGACATAGCTATGAGATGGGCTGTAGGCACATCACCCACTTGGGAAGAGATATCCAAGTGGTATTATAAGCTCTCAGAGCCAAAAATAGTAGTGAACGACACAGTAAGCAAGGCGGCAGAACTTATAATTAACGGGCAACAAGAAGATATAGATAAGATCAAGGCTGTATTTTTCTGGGTTTCAAGGAATGTTAGATATATGGGAATCAACCAGGAGGATAACAGGCCTGGCCTCGAGCCGCACAACTCCGACTACACACTACAGACTATGACAGGCGTATGCAGGGATAAGGCTGCTCTTATTGTGTCCATGCTGAGGAGCTTGGGCTATAATTCCAACATGGTGTTGATGAATGCCAGCAGGCAGATGGAAGCAGATTTCCCAAACAATTTTTTCAACCATGCTATTGCAAGTGTAGAGCTCGAAGGCAAGCTCATATTAATGGACCCTACTGATGAAACTACCAAAACCCTTATGCCAGAGTATCTAGACGGCAAGCCTTATTTAATTGCGAAAAAAGGTGGAGATACTTTGAAATTCAACTCCATTTCAAAACCTTCATCAAATGAGCTATTCATAAAAAGTCAGGTTAATTACAGCGATGGAAAGTTTATGATTAAAAGCAGGCTTATTTTCCAGGGCATAAACGACAATGCATACAGGAAATATTTAATAGGCTTGAAACATGACGAAAGAGAGAAATTTTTCAAAAGTCTACTGAAGAGTTTGAGTGCAAACACAGAGCTGATATCTTTCAGTATAAGCCCCGAAAACCTCTTCAAAGATGACAAGATGGAGATAAATTTACAATATAACATAGAGGATTTTGTGGTTGGTGAAGAGTATAAAATGTTTAGAGTGCCGCAGCTTTCGGATGTATTTGGGATGCATAACTGGATTCTTTCAGAGTTTAGCCTTTCAGAGAGAAACTATCCACTGATCGTGGACTCAACAGTTTCAGTTAAGGAAGAGGTGGACATTGCAATAGACGGAGTGGAATTCTTAAATTTACCGCCTAATGTTAGGAGGAACAGCGATTCGTTTGACTTTATAGCTTCATACAAAGAATCAAAAGATGGGCTGAGTTTTAGAAAAAATCTTAGTCTAAAAAAATTAGAGTACAGTATAGAGGACTATTACGCCATAAGAGCTGTATTGGGGGATATTGAAAATTACGATAAAAAATATATAATAGTGAAAAAGCGGTGATTGAGTTGAGATATTTTATCAGAATTATAATACTGCAGCTTATCTTGTGCATTTATGTTTTTGCAGGTGATACTGCAGATTACCTAACGACTAAAGAGTATACAGGACTTACAATAAAGCCTGATAAAACCTACACAAAAAGAGTACTTGTTGAAAAAAAGATACTTAGTTACAAGGGGAAAAAAGAGTTGTCAGAATTTAAGGTTTTTTACGACAGCAGATATGAAAAAGTGAGACTAGTAGATGCATATACAGAAAAACCTGATGGCAGTATAGTGAGAACTGGAAAAAATGTAATAAAAGAATTGGACTCACCTTATGAAAGTGGCATGATGGAGTTTGCGGTAAGTAGAATGCTACTTATCCCTTTCCTAGGCGTGGAGGTAGGGGATACTGTGCATTTGGAATTTATAAAGGAAAACAGCAGTGGAAGGGATATCTTTGATTCCTATGTTTTTGCTGGTACAGAAAAGGCAATGGAGAAAATCTATAAAATAGAATACCCCGAAAGCATGGAACTAAAAGTATCCGAGAGTAATTTTGGAAAAGGATTAAAAAAAACAAAAGAAAAACCTGATAATAGGTGGATACTTACATACAGCAGCAAGGAGATATTACCCTACAAGCCAGAGCAGAGCATGCCTCTTCCTGAAAGAATATTTCCCACAGTATACATAAGTACTTATAAAGGGGTTGAAAAATACGGCGAAGCTATATACTCCAAATATTTTAAAAATATAAATTCAGAGCACCAGTCTATAGTTAATCTTTGTGACAAACTGCTGGCGGGCTCTAAGAACGAGCAGGAGAGTTTAAATCGTATAAAACGCTATTTTTCTGAGGAGTTCCTATATATGCCACAGGATGATTTATTCAAGTTCCAACCGAGGGACTTTTCTGAGATAATAGACAGCGGGTACGGTACCCCTGTAGAAGCATACACGATATTTGACGGGTTGATGAAAAGACTAGGAATAGAGAGCAGCATCCTGGTGGCAGGAGATGAAGAGCACAACCTTAAAAGGGACTTAAAAAACGGCAACATACTTCCATTTTCCTATTTGATTTCCAAGATAAACCTTACAGGAGAGGTCTACTACGTGGATATATTAAACGAGTTTTACAATATGGATGAGAGTGAGTTTGATAAAAAAATAGCTATGATTCTTGGCGAAAAGGTACGTTTTGAAAAGATAAACTGCAAAACAAAAAATACCAGGGACATCTTTTATTCAGTTAAAATAGACCAAGACGGGAACGCTGCAGTACATAAAGAAAATAATTACAGCGGCGGCATGGCAAGCCTTATAAGGTCAAAATACAAGTATATGACTGAATACGACTTGAAAAAGGATTATGAAAAGCTAATGAGCGCCATATCCATTTTTGCAAGACCGACCAGTGATTTAAAAATAGAATTAGGAGAAAACACTACTATATCCTACGATTACATACAGGAAAACTATGCAGCTACAGACGGCGAGTTCATGTATTTCGACCTAGATGCATCTTTGGCGCCATATATTTTGGAACTTGATCCAGGAGAGAGGGAGCTTGATTTTGAAAGCACAGAGGATTTTAAATTTAGAAGGCAGTACGAGATAAAGTGCCCAGAAAATTACCAGTTTCTCTTGATGCCAAAGACCCTAAAGTATCATGGTAAAGTGTTTGGCGTGCAAAGAAAAGTAGAGGTTTTAAACGGAAATTTAATGATAAACGATGTGATAAATTACAGAAACGGGATTGTAAAAAAAGAAAAGTATGAGAAGTTTTACGAGACTTACCTGAAACTGTCACACCCTGGAAACACTAGGGTTTTGCTGAGAAAAATGGTTGAAAAATAGAATTCCATATGTTATACTAAGGTTAGTACTTTAAATAAGGTAAGGAGGCTAAATTGTGGTTAGAAAGCTAAAAACAAAGTCTGGTAAAGGACAAAATGACATACTAAAACAAGCTCAAGAGATGCAGAAAAAAATGCTTGAGATACAAGAGGGTTTAAAAGAGAAGGAATTAGAGATATCAGTTGGTGGAGGAGCGGTTACCGCTAGGGTAAATGCCCAAAAAGAGCTTTTAGGAATAAAGTTATCTGATGATATAGTAAAGGAAGCTGCAGAAGATAATGACAAAGAGATGTTAGAAGACCTTATAGTTTCAGCAGTAAAAGAGGCAATGAGACAAGCTGAGGAAGTTGCTGAAAAAGAGATGGAATCTGTAACCGGAGGAATGAGTATACCAGGTTTAGTTTAGGAAGGGCAACCTTCCTTATTTTATTGATTTGAGATTTGGATTGTGTTATAATTCTTTAAAATTTCATGTATAGGGGTAGATTATGGATAGAGAGTATAAAAAGTATAAAAGATACGGCTTATTAGCGTATTGGGTACTTAAAATTTTTTCTAAAACATTCAAATTTGAGATTGAAAAAAGCGATAAAGTGGCAGAAGACGAAAATTATGTATATGTATTCTGGCACAACAAGCTTCTCATTGCCAGCATATTTTTGAATAAACTTAAGGATACAGCCGTATTGGCGAGCCCTTCAAAGGACGGCGAGATAGTGAGTACCGTGCTTGAGAGATATGGATACGAGGTAATCAGGGGTTCGTCAGATAATCAGGCTGTAAAGGGCCTGGTGGGCCTTTTGAAGAGACTAAAAAAGGGATATAATATAGGGACACCAGTTGACGGACCGAAGGGGCCCATATATGAGGTGAAACCCGGGATGCTTTATTTGGCACAAAAATCTGGTACTAAGGTGGTGCCGGTAGGCGGAGCTTTTTCAAGAAAATGGGTTTTTGAAAAGGCATGGGACAGGTTTGAATTTCCAAAACCTTTTTCTAAATTGGTGTGCGTACTGGGCGACCCAGTAGAGTTAGAGAAGGAAAGAGATGTAGAGGAATATGCTAAAATCATAAAAATTAAGATAACTCAGGCTAATACTAGGGCTGAAGAAATTTTAAATGGGAAACGGTGATGCGCATTGAAGAAATTACTTATAACCATGGGTGATCCTTCTGGAATAGGACCAGAAATAGTTTTGAAATTTTACAGTAGAAAAAAAGAGTTGGACAGGGGCGGAGCCTTGCTTGTTACTGTTGGGACTGCTAGGATACTCCAAGAGTACATAGATAGGTTCGATATGGATATAAAAATCCAGAAAATAGAGAGCCTGGAAGAAGCTGAGGAATTTGCACATAAAAACGGTGTTATCCCAGTTATAGATATAGATACAGGCAAAGAGGTAGTTGTTGGAAAGGTGTCTGAGCAATCCGGGAAGTTAAGCATGCTTTACCTAGAGAAAGCTGTTGAGCTATGTAAAAATGGGGTTTTCGACGGTATGGTGACTGCTCCTATAAGTAAGGATGCCATAAATCTTGCTGGGTACAAGTACAGCGGACACACTACCTTCCTAGCACACTCAACCGGAACAATGGATTTTGCAATGGTCTTAAAGGGAAAAAAGGTAGTAGTGCTGCTTAATACCACGCATCTATCCATATTAGACGCTGTCAAGAGGGTAAAAAAAGAACATATACTAAAGAAAATATTAATAGCACAGAGGGCAAAGGATGAGCTTGGACTTGTGGGGCCTATAGCAGTGGCGGGGTTGAACCCACATAACGGGGAAAATGGGCTTTTTGGAACAGAGGAGATAGAAGAGATAAGGCCTGCAATAGAAGAGGCTAAAATGCTTGGAATAGAAGTTGTCGGCCCGGTAGTGCCAGACACTCTGTTTGTAAAAGTATTGAAGGGGGAGTACGCCATAAGTGTTGTAATGTATCATGACCAGGGACTTATCCCAATGAAAATGGAGAGTTTTGGGATGGGGGTCAATATAACCATAGGGCTTCCTTTCGTGAGGACATCTGTGGATCATGGGACGGCTTTTGAGATAGCCGGAAAAGGAGTTGCAGACGAAGGTAGTCTTTTCGAAGCTGTGAAAATGGCCATTGTAAATCTGGAAAACCGTGGGGCACTGAACGGGGGAACGATCAAAATTTAATTGACAATTGTACTCGAAAGGATTAAAATTAAAAATAGTAGCCACAAGGTGAGCGGTGGCTATTTTTTTATATTTTTCTAATTGTAACTTAAGAATTAACATATAGACAGTATTAGAAAGGAGAAATAAATTGAGCAAGAATTTTTATGTAACCACCCCTATATATTACGTTAATGGCGATCCGCATGTTGGGAGTGCCTACACCACAATAGCTGCAGATGTACTGGCTAGATACAAAAAAACAGCAGGGTATGAAGTTTACTTTCTTACAGGTACAGATGAGCACGGTCAAAAAGTCGAAGAAAAAGCCAGAGAAATGGGGTATACGCCTCAAGAATGGACAGATAAGATGGCTCCTAGATTTAAGGAAATGTGGGAAATTTTAAATATAGACAACAATGACTTTATAAGGACAACCGAAGAAAGACATAAAAGCGCTGTAAAAAAAATCCTAAAAAAAGTTTATGATAAAGGTGATATATACAAAGGAGAATATGAAGGTCTGTACTGTGTTTCATGTGAGACATTTGTACCTAAAAATCAAGCTGTAGATGAAAAATACTGCCCTGATTGCGGTAAAGAGTTGAGGATAGTAAAAGAAGAGTCATATTTTTTTAGGATGTCAAAATACCAAGATGAACTTTTGGATTATATAGAAAAAAACCCAGGATTTATATTGCCTGAAAGCAGAAAAAATGAAGTAGTTTCATTCATAAAGCAGGGACTGCAAGATCTTTCAATTTCTAGAAATACCTTTACGTGGGGAATCCCTTTGGAATTTGAGGAAGGACACGTTACTTATGTTTGGTTTGATGCATTGACAAACTACCTAACTGCAATTGGCTATGAAAACAACCCGGATATGTTTGAGAAGTTTTGGACAAACGGAGAGGTCGTGCACCTCATAGGAAAAGACATACTTAGATTCCATGCAATAATTTGGCCTTGCATGCTAATAGCTGCTGAAGAAAAGTTGCCTGATAAGGTAGTTGCACACGGATGGTGGACTGTAGAAGGTGAAAAAATGTCGAAATCTAAAGGCAACGTAGTAGACCCTAAAACAGAGGTGGAGATTTATGGTAGGGATGCTTTCAGATATTTCCTTATGAAGGAAGTTCACTTCGGAAATGACGGCGACTACTCCACAAAATCTATGGTATCAAAAATAAATGCAGACCTGGCAAACGATTTAGGCAACCTATTGAATAGGACTTTAGGTATGTGCAAAAAATACTTCAACTCTGAGATAGTACAGGGGGAAGGACACGAAATATACGATGACCAGATAAAAGAACTTTGGGCAGACACCTTGGTGGAAGTTGCAGCAGCAATGGAAAAGGTAGAGTTTTCAAAGGCGCTTGAGAATATATGGAAGTTTATATCGAGAATGAATAAGTATATTGACGAAACTATGCCTTGGGTGCTTGCAAAGAGCGAAGAGAAAAATCCTAGGCTTGCAGTTGTTATGCAAAACCTTGTGGAGGCACTGTATAAGATAGCTGTAATGATTTACCCTTACATGCCTGAGGCCGCAGCAAAAATGTGGGAACAACTCGGTGTAGAAGAGGATATATCCCAGGCAAAACTTGATGAGATAAGAGAATGGGGAAGTATTAAAGCGGGGCACAAATTAGGAGAAGCACATCCTATATTTCCTAGAATAGAGATGCCGAAAGAGGAAGAAAAAGCAGAGAACGAAGTCAAAGAGGACTTAGTGGTGGAAAATCCTATCTCCATAGAAGATTTCGATAAGGTAGAGGTAAAAGTTGTGGAGATATTAGAGGCTTCTGGTGTGGAAGGAGCAGATAAACTCCTTAAGTTTAAAGTCAATACAGGAACAGAGATAAGGCAGATAGTTTCAGGGATAGCTAAGTACTACAAGGAGCCTGAAGCTCTTGTTGGAAAGAAGGTTCTTGCTGTAACTAACTTAAAACCAGTTAAACTGAGAGGAGAACTTTCCCAAGGGATGCTTCTGACCACGGCTGAGAAAAAGAAATTTAAGCTGATCGAAATAGACGCAAGCGTTAAACTGGGGACTCAAGTCAAGTAGGAGGTGGAAAATTGAAGATAAGAAAAGCTATAATACCAGCTGCAGGGATGGGGACAAGGGTTTTGCCTGCAACAAAGGCCCAACCAAAGGAGATGCTTACAGTTGTTGATAAGCCTTCAATTCAGTATGTGGTGGAAGAGCTTGTAAAATCAGGTATAAATAATATAACAATAATAACTGGTAGGAACAAGTATTCTCTGGAGGACCACTTTGACTACTCCTACGAACTGGAAGATACTCTGGAAAAAAAAGGTAAAATGGAAATGCTTAAATTGGTGAAAGATATCTCAGAGATGGCAAATATATATTTTATAAGACAGAAAGAGCCTCTTGGTTTGGGGCATGCCATACTTTCAGCCAAACACCATATAGGGGACGAGCCTTTTGTGGTTGTTTTAGGAGACGATATAGTGGACAGCGAGGTTCCGGTTGTAAAACAGATGCTCCAAACAAGGGAAAAATTTAGGGGTGGAAGTATAATAGGTGTGCAAGAAGTTCCTGAAACTGCTGTGTCGAAATATGGTATAATAGCACCTGGTAAAAGACTTGATGATAGAACAGTTGTAATGAATGATTTTGTAGAAAAGCCAGAGGTGGAAGAAGCCCCCTCTAAGTATGCCTGCTTAGGGAGGTATATACTTGAACCTCAGATATTCCATTACCTTGAAAATGCAAAGCCTGGTCAAGGTGGGGAAATACAGCTCACCGACTCCATACTAGAAATGATAAAAGCAGGGGACAAGGTTCTAGCTTATGATTTCGAAGGGAAAAGATATGATATAGGCAATAAATTCGGATTGCTTAAGGCAAACATAGAGTTTGGACTGAGACATTCTGAGATAAAAGATGAACTGAAAGAGTACCTAAAAAACGAGCTTCCCAAATTATTAAACGATTAGGTAATAGATTCATATGAAGTAGCATGCTTTATTTAGAGTATGTTACTTTTTTTGTAAGGAGGGATAGATGAACGCTGATGATAGAAGGAAAAATATTTTAAAAGATCTAAAAAATGCGGGTAAACCGGTGAAGGGGACACAGCTTGCTAAGAACCATGGAGTAAGCAGACAGGTTATTGTGCAAGATATAGCAATACTCCGGGCAGAAGGGTACGAAATTATTGGTAGCTTGAAGGGGTATGAGGTAGATAAAAAAGAGAACAGGATGCTAAAGGTTATTAACTCGGTGCATAAAAGCATTGAAAGTATGGTGGAAGAGCTTGAAATAATAGTCGATAACGGCGGGAAGGTTCTGGATGTAATAGTGGAGCATCCTATTTACGGAGATATAAAGGCTAATTTGATGATATCGAATAGAAAAGATATCAAACGCTTCATAGAGCAGATAAAAGAAAACCGGGCAGAAGCCCTGTCGACTCTTACTGATGGAGAACATTTGCATACGATAGAGGTGGACAGCGAAGAGATGTTTGAAAAGATCTTAAAGGATCTGGGAGAGAGAGGTCTGCTGAAACTGTGACGGCCTGGAAGTACCTAATTTGTTAGACAAATGAGTTTCTTTATGTTATAATATTTGACGTTGCAATTCTAATGGATTAGGGGGCTTTATGTTAAATTTAAATGAAATTTTAAGTAAAGAACTAGGTATTAGGCTGAGTCAGATTGAAAATACGGTTAAGCTACTAGATGAAGGGGCGACAGTACCTTTTATAGCTAGGTACAGAAAAGAAGTGACTGGAAGCCTGGACGAAGAGCAGATAAGAGATATTTTAGATAGAATAAACTACTTAAGAAACCTCGAAAAAAGAAAAGAAGAGGTAATAAGCTCAATAGAGGAACAAGGAAGTCTAACTGAGGAATTAAAAAAGCAGATATTAAGTGCAACCAAGCTACAGGCCGTGGAGGATTTGTACCTGCCTTACAAAAAAAGGAAAAAAACAAAGGCCGACATAGCCAAAGATATGGGACTTGAGCCACTATCGGAATTCATGATAAAAAAAGGTGTTTCTATAGATGAAATCCTAAAAAAGGCGGAAAGCTACCTGAGCGAAGAAGTTCTAAGTGTGGAAGAAGCTGTTTCTGGAGCTAAGTTCATTTTGTCCCAAAACCTTTCTGAAAATGCAAAATTTCGTGAATCCTTGAGGGAGAGAATGCTGAAATATGGGATTTTAATCTCTAGCGTCATAGATAAAAATAAAGCACTTGATGAAAAAGGCGTCTATGAAGATTACTACGATCACAGCGAGAAGGTAGATAAAATACCTTCCCACAGAGTTATGGCCGTAAACAGAGGAGAGAAAGAGAAGATACTCAGAGTCAAAGTCTCTTTAGACGACAAGACAATGGAGTTTGTAGAGAGAGAAGCCCTTAAGGATTATCAAAATGCAGGATTAAGGGAATTCTATCTTGAGATAATAAAAGATGCACTCTCTAGACTTATATTGCCATCCATTGAAAGGGAAATAAGAAATATATTGACAGAAAAGTCTGAGATGGATGCCATAAAGGTTTTCAAAGAAAACTTGAAGAACCTGCTTATGCAGCCGCCGCTTAAGGAAAAAAACGTACTTGGATTAGATCCTGGATATAGGACTGGATGCAAGGTAGTCGTTATAAATAAATATGGGTTTTACGAAACTGATACGGTGATTTATGTAGCGATGTCAGGGGATAATATAGATAAAGCAAGAAAACAAGTGAAAGAACTGATAGACAAGTATGACATAGATATTATAGCAGTAGGAAATGGTACTGCTTCCAGAGAAACAGAAGCATTTGTAGCTGATACACTGAAAGAAGTAAAGAAAAAAGTATACTACTTGATCGTAAATGAGGCAGGGGCGTCAGTTTACTCGGCCTCTAAAATAGCGAAGGAGGAGTTCCCTGAACTAGATGTTACAGCTAGGGGAGCGATATCTATAGCCAGAAGGATACAGGATCCGCTTGCAGAACTTGTAAAAATAGATCCGAAGTCTATTGGTGTAGGGATGTACCAGCACGACATAAACCAAAAGAAACTGGATGAATCCCTCCAGGAAGTCATAGAAAGTGTTGTAAACAGTGTAGGGGTAAACGTGAATACTGCTTCTTGGGCACTTCTAAGTTACGTTTCTGGTATCAAAAAAAATATTGCTAAGAGTATAGTGGACTATAGGAAAGAGAATGGAAACTTTAAAAACAGGAAGGAACTGTTAAAAGTTAAGGGGCTTGGAGCTAAAGCGTATGAACAGATGGCTGGATTCGTACTCGTTCCTGAAAGTGGCAACCATCTAGACAACACCATAGTACACCCAGAATCATACCACATTGCTGAAAGGGTGCTGCAAAGCTCCGGCTTAGACATAGAAGACTTGGGCGTAAACTTGGGAAAAGTAAGGGAGAATCTCGAGGTCTTTGATGTAGAAGGGTTTATTTCTAAAGAAGGGGTCGGTAAAGAGACGACTTTAGACATATATGAAGCCCTTTTAAAGGGGAGAAGGGACCCGAGAGACAGCATATCAAAGCCACTTTTGAAAAGTGATATATTGAAAATAGAAGACCTCAAAGAGGGAATGGAACTTGAAGGTGTAGTAAGAAATGTTGTTAACTTCGGAGCTTTTATAGACATAGGGCTTAAAAATGACGCCCTTTTGCATATTTCTGAATTTGATAAAAGGGTACAAGATATATCAAAAGAGCTTGCTGTGGGACAAATTTTGAAACTAAAGGTTAAATCTATTGATTTAAAAAGAGGACGGGTAGCTTTGACCAAGAAAGGGATTTAAACTTATGAAAGTAAAAAGAGACTCGTTACTGTTGAGAATAATATTTTTCAATGACATAGCTATAGTGATAACATCTCTTACTATAGTTTCTATACTTACTTTTTTTACTTTTAGGGTATTGGATGAGAAGATACCTCAAGAAACTAAGGAAGAGGTATCTATTCTAAAAAACGGTTATGATCTACAGGTTGATCTGTTGAAGCAAAAACTTCTACAAATTTTAGATGCTCAGAAAAGAGTAGTTGAAATAGTGAATTTGGAAAGCGAAACGGATACGTATTTGAATGAGTGGCTGAAAAAAGAGGGTTATTACGACAAATATAATGAGTGTCTTAAAAAAAATACAGGTCAAGTTGAAGGGTCTATTAACCCCTACGAGGTCCTGGCTACTACATTGTACTTCGGGTTGTGTGAATCAGGTGAATTTGGGGACGAGATAATATCTGTAATCGGAGAAAATGGCGAAGTCCTTGGAGAAAGCTTTAACCCAAAATTTTTCAACGGTTATTACCTGAAAAATTCTGATTATTTCAAATCAAGAAGAGCAAGCAACTCTGAAAAATATAGTTTCAAGTATAACGAACATGTAGTAAGCAGTGAAGGAAATAATCTGGTTTTGAGGCTTGGGATACCTGTAGAAGAAGGGATGTTTCCTAGCTCTAAAATCAAGGGTATAGTATTGAGCAAGGTACTAGGGGAGCAGCTTATAAACTTTTTAAAAGATACTGTGCATTCAAAGGAATCCAGCAAGATTTTTGTATTGACAGAACAAAATTATACTTTTGGACAATTAGACTTGGAAAAAAATGAAAAATTTATTTCGGATAAGCCTTACGCTAAATTTTTGGAAAAGCAATCGGATTTCTATTTTGAAGACAAGAACATAGAAAAAGAGGCATACTATATAGGCTATGTTCCGCTTTTAGGGGAGCATGGCACAATAAATGGATTTTTAGGAGTAGCGGTTTCAAAATCTGAGCTAATAGGAATAAAATCCTTTGCATTTATACTAATAATAACTGGAACGTTCATCTTAATCCTTGTTAGCAGTACTATATTCGGTGCCCTTTTTCAAAGTTTGATTGCCCCTTTGGTGGAGTTGGCTCAGGTTTCGGAAAAAATATCCGAAGGGAATTATGATATAAAACTTAAAGTAAGAGGGAGTGGGGAGATAAGAACCCTCCTTAAGTCATATAAAAATATGCTTGAAAAGATAAAGCAGAGTGATGAAGTTCTTAGGAAACAGAATGAAAGGCTGCAAAACAATATAGACAGGATAACCACCATTGAAAAACTACTTCTTGCTATACACAGCGAAGATGAATTTAAGAAAACTATAGATATAGTGCTGAGTGCCTTTACGTCGGACATAGGACTAAGCTATGGTAGAGCTATTTTTTTTAGATATGATGAATATGAAGAATACCTACAGGCCGAGATGGCTTCCGTAAAAAAAAGCCTAGAAAACAAGGGTAACATTAAGGAGACTATGAAAGGGTTTTCTTTTCAAAAGGACAGTATACATAGCATACTTCCACTTTTAAAAATCCCGATGCATGACAACATACTGTCTAAATCGGTGCTGGGTAAAAAAATAATATATTATAACGACAGGGGATACAAATACAATCTAGGCAATGAGCTCTTAGCAAGTTTAGGTATAAATAACTTCATGATACTTCCGCTATACAGCGAAAATAAGATCTACGGGTGCATACTTATAGACAACTATTTTATAGACAGGAAGATAGACCATCAAGAGGTAGAGCTGTTAAACCTTTTGATATTGAATCTAGGAATATACTTCCAAAATAAGAACTTGGTAAAGGAAAAGATGGATACCCAGAAAACCGTTACCATAGGGAAACTGGCACAGCAAATTTTAGAGGATAGGAAAGAGTATCTAGATCAATTTGAAGACCTAATAGGTTACGCTAAACAAGGCAATAATAACTTGAGGGATAAAGTGTTGGCACTAGAGGATGGAATTAAGAGGCTTAACAAGTCTAATCTAATTTTATTTGATTTTTCAGATAGAAAAGAGTATAATTTTCAAAAGTTGGATTTGAATATGGTAATACGAGATGTGCTGGATCAACTTGAAGAAAAGCTAGAGAGTAGAAGGATTAACATCTCCATATTTTCAAAATATAGGGGACTTGTGTTAGGAGACAAACTAGAACTCCAAAAAGTATTCAGAATTATAGTAGAGAACTCAGTTGAGGCTATAGAAAAAGAATACGGGAAAATTAATATACTGTTGTATCGTGAAAACGAAAAGATACACGTAGATATAATAGATAATGGGATAGGTATCAGTGAGGATCAACTCCAGGATATTTTTGATCCATTTGTAAGCTACAAAAAAGGTAACTCGGGGTTAGGCCTGCCTATAGCTCATAAGGTGATAAAAGAGCATGGCGGAAGAATAAAAATAGAGTCTAAGCCAGGAGAAGGAACAGAGGTTAAAATAACTTTAAATGCATATAAGGAGGAAAAATAAATGGCAGAAATGGAAAAAGATTATGGTACGACACTTAATCTTCCCAAGACGAACTTTAAAATGAGGGCAAACTTACCTATAAAAGAGCCTGAAATCCTAAAAACGTGGAATAAAAATGATATTTATAAAAAGAGCCTGCAGAATAAAGGGGAGCATTTCATACTACATGACGGGCCTCCGTACGCAAACGGCGGGATACATATAGGACATGCCCTAAACAAAATATTAAAAGACATTATTTTGAAATACAAAAGATTGCAAGGGTTTTATGCACCATATGTCCCAGGCTGGGATACCCACGGTCTTCCAATAGAGTTAAAAGTAACTGAGCAGTTAGGGGAAAAAGTAAAAGATATGAGCGCTGAAGAGATTAGAAAAGAGTGCACAAAGTATGCTCAGAAGTGGGTAAAAAAACAGAAAGAAGATTTTATTAGGCTGGGAATTTTAGGTGAATGGGAGAATCCGTACCTTACACTTATGCCTGAATATGAAGCTAAACAGTTGGAGGTATTTGGGGAACTATATGAAAACGGGTATATTTTTAAGGGACTAAAACCAATATACTGGTCTCCTGCTACTGAAACTGCCTTGGCTGAAGCAGAAATAGAATACCACAACCATGTATCACCTTCGATCTATGTTAAAATGGAGGCAAGAGAGGATACCCTTGAAGCGTTAGGTCTGGACGAAGCATCTTTTGTAATATGGACAACTACTCCTTGGACCCTTCCTGCGAACGTAGCAATCTGTCTAAACGAAGAATACAGCTACGGCGTGTACAAAACTGAAAAAGGTAACTTGGTTCTAGCAACAGCCCTTGCAGAGAAAGCTTTTGCTGATATGGGGATCGAAGATGTCAAACTAGTAGCTGAATTTAAAGGCGAGCAACTTGAAAGATTGACTTATAACCATCCTTTTTTAGATAGAATAGGTACTATAATTTTGGGCGAGCATGTAACTCTAGAAGCCGGTACAGGATGCGTACACACTGCTCCTGGACACGGTCAAGATGACTATGTTGTGGGAACAAAGTACGGATTACCTGTGATATCTCCTATAAACAATAAAGGTCATCTAACAGAAGAGGCAGGACAGTTTGCCGGACTATTCTACAAAAAAGCCAACAAAGAGATATGCACTTACCTTACAGAGACCGGCCACCTTTTGAAACTTCAAGAGATAGAGCATTCGTATCCGCATGACTGGAGATCTAAAACACCAGTTATATTCAGGGCTACAGAACAATGGTTTGTTAGGGTAGAGGGGTCTGATATCAGACAGAAGGCTTTAGATGCTCTTAAAGATGTGGAGTTTGTACCTGGATGGGGTAGAAACAGAATAACATCTATGGTGGAATCAAGACCGGATTGGTGTATATCTAGACAAAGGGTATGGGGAGTTCCTATCCCAATATTCTATAATGAACAAACAGGCGAAGAGATCTTCCACAGAGAGATACTAGACAAAGTAATAGGTATAGTAGCAAAACAGGGGTCTGCTGCATGGGTAAAATACACTGCTGAAGAACTAATAGGGGAAGAACTTCTTAAAAAATATAACCTGGATGGTATAGAACTTAGAAAAGAGACAAATATAATGGACGTTTGGTTTGATTCAGGCGTTTCGCACAGAAGTGTACTTGAGACAAGAGAAGGGTTGCATAGACCTGCCGACCTTTACTTGGAAGGATCTGATCAACATAGAGGATGGTTCCAAACTTCACTATTAACTTCAATAGGTTCTACTCATGATGCACCTTATAAAAAAGTTTTGACGCACGGATTCGTTAATGATGGTGACGGAAGAAAGATGTCTAAATCACTGGGGAACGTTATCTCGCCAGATGAAGTTATAAAGACTTATGGAGCAGATATTTTAAGACTTTGGTGTGCATCTGTTGACTATAGGGAAGATGTGAAAATTTCTGAAAACATATTAAAACAGATGGCAGAAGCCTACAGAAGAATAAGAAATACCGCAAGATATATATTGGGTAACATATCCGATTTTGACCCTGCAAAAGACAAGGTTGAGTACAATAAAATGCCTGAAATCGACAGATGGGCACTTCATAAACTGGAGTCTCTGAAACAGACGGTAAACAACAACTATGACAAGTATGAGTTTTACAACCTTTTCCATGATATACATTACTTTGCTGGGATAGACATGTCGGCATTCTATCTAGATATAATAAAAGACAGATTGTACACGGAGAAAAGTGACTCTGTGGAAAGAAGATCAGCGCAGACAGTTATGTACGAAGTACTAATGGCCATGACAAAAATGATCGCCCCAGTACTTTCATTTACTGCTGAAGAGATATGGTCTAGCCTTCCTGAGGTTTCCAAAGATGCTGAATCAGTTGTTCTAACTTCATGGTATACTGAAAACCCTGAGTATATAAACCAAGAGTTAGCCGATAAATGGGAAAAATTAGTTGAGCTTAGAGGTGAAGTAAACAGGGTACTTGAAAAAGCTAGGCAGGATAAAGTTATAGGACATTCATTAAATGCATATGTATATCTGAATTCAAAAAATGACGAGTACATGGAATTCTTGAAAACAAATGAGGCTCTTTTAGAAGATATATTAATTGTATCTAAAGTGAGCTTGGGAGATTCTTTAGACGGGTCTGTAAAATCTGACCTGATAGAAGATCTTGAGATAAAAGTTCTTCATGCAGAAGGGGAAAAATGTGAGAGATGCTGGAAGTATTCAACAGAACTTGGTACAAATGAAGAACATCCTTCTATCTGTCCAAGATGTACAGGGGTTATATCTGAATAATACCATGGTGACGAGCGTGCTAAGCTCGTCACTTTGTGTTGAATAAGTCTAAGGAAGGGGAATTTATGATAATTTCGATTCTGGCAATCTTGATTTTGATATTTATAGACCAGGCCAGTAAATTCTACGTTGTAAAGAACTTTGTAGAAGGTGAAAGCCTGCCGATTATAGGCAATTTTTTCCATTTTACATACGTGAAGAATAGAGGGGTTGCTTTCGGAGTACTTCAGAACAAACTTTTTTTAATAACCTTTGTAGGGGTTGCTGCTGTGGGTATTATAGGATACTATGTTTTCCAAAGCGTAAAAAAAGAGGAGTGGGTAGCAAGGATAGCCTATATATTTATTATGAGCGGAGCTATAGGGAATATACTGGACAGGATATACAGAGGATATGTAGTGGATTTTATAGATTTCAGGGGGATATGGACCTTTGTATTTAACATCGCAGATGTGTGGATAAATGTGGGGGTCGTATTTTTGCTGATTCAATATGCGATAGAAGATAAAAAGAGGGAGGAAAAGTAATGACTTTTCAAGAGATGATATTGGCGCTTCAAAAATATTGGAATTCTAAAGGATGTATAGTTACGAATCCTTACGACATAGAGACGGGTGCAGGGACATTCAATCCGAGTACTTTTTTAATGTCACTTGGACCTGAACCTTGGAATGTTGCTTATGTTGAACCTTCAAGGAGACCTAAAGATGGTAGATACGGTGAGAATCCAAACAGGGTTTATCAACACCATCAATTTCAAGTTATAATGAAACCTTCACCGCAAGACATACAGGAACTTTACCTGGAAAGCTTGAGGATTATAGGTGTAATCCCAGAAGAGCACGATATAAGATTTGTTGAGGATGACTGGGAATCGCCGACTTTAGGTGCATGGGGACTAGGTTGGGAAGTGTGGCTTGACGGAATGGAGATAACCCAGTTTACCTACTTCCAACAAGTTGGAGGTCTTGAGCTGGAAATTGTGCCAGTTGAGATAACTTACGGACTAGAGAGGTTGGCATTATATATACAGGGGAAGGAAAGCGTGTATGACCTGGAATGGTCAGAAGGTGTAAAATATGGTGACATGAGGGTTCAATATGAATTTGAGAACTCAAAATATGCCTTTGAGCTTGCAGATCTAGACATGCATTTTAAATGGTTTGACATGTACGAAGAAGAAGCAAACAGAGTATTAGATGCTGGACTTGTGCTGCCTGCATATGACTATGTACTGAAGTGTTCACATACTTTCAATGTACTAGATGCTAGAGGTGCTATCTCTGTAACTGAAAGACAGTCTTACATATTGAGAGTTAGAAACTTGGCAAAAAGGTGCGCCGAAGTCTTTGTACAAAACAGAAAAGACTTAGGATACCCACTGCTGAAAAAAGCGGAAGCTTAAAAAAATACTGGTTTTTTTCTGGGGAGATCCTCAACATAAACAGAAAATTGGAGGGAGAGAACTAAAGTGGAAATCTTATTAGAAATAGGTATGGAAGAGATACCAGCTAGGTTTTTGAAACCTGCCTTAAATGATATAGAGAAGTATATAAAAAGCGTGTTTTCTGAAAAAAGAATAGAGTTTGGTGAAGTAAATACTTACGGGACGCCAAGAAGACTTATATTGAGCGTAAATGGAATCTCTGAAAAACAGGAAGACCTTACCGAGATAAATACGGGGCCGGCCAAACACATAGCTTTTGATCCAAATGGAGGGCTTACAAAAGCCGGATTAGGGTTTGCCAAGTCACAAGGGGTAGAGGCTACAGACTTGGAGATAGTGGAAACCTCAAAAGGGGAGTATGTCGCAGTAAAAAAATACATAGAGGGGGAAGAAACTAAAAAACTTCTGCCAAATATTTTAAAAGAGCTTATTTTAAGCCTTTCATTCCCTAAATCTATGAGGTGGTCAGATAAGAAAATGAGGTTTGCAAGACCTATACAGTGGTTGCTCGCAATGGCTGACGAGGAGCTTATAGAAATCAATATCGATGGGTTAGAAAGTTCGCTTAAGTCAACTGGACACAGATTCTTTGGAGAAAAAGAGTTCGAAGTAAAAAGTATAGGGCAGTATTTTCAAAAGCTTAAGGAAAACAATGTAATCTATGACATAGAAGAAAGAAAACAGCTGATAGTTGATATGATAAATCAAAAATGCACAAAGGCTGGGGAAAAGGTATTGATAGAGGAGGAACTTTTAGACGAGGTTACAAACCTAATTGAGCACCCGTACCCGATAGTTGGAACTTTTAATTCAGAATTTTTAGAGGTGCCACAGGACGTACTTATAATATCAATGCAGGTTCATCAAAGATATTTTCCGATCTTAGATGAAAATGGGAAACTTCTTCCTAAATTCGTAGTTATAAGAAATGGTATTTCGGATTCAGATGCAGTGAAAAAAGGGAACGAAAAAGTACTTAGTGCGAGGCTTTCTGATGCCAGGTTCTTTTACTACGAGGATCTGAAGAAAGATTTGGAAACTTTCGTTGAAAATCTTAAAACAGTAGTTTTCCAAAAAGATTTAGGGACAATCTATGAGAAGGTTGAAAGAAGCAAGACCATTGCGAAAAAACTTATAAAAGACCTAGGGATAGAAGCTAAATCCGAAGATATTTTGAGGACTGTACACCTTTCAAAAGCAGATCTTGTATCCAATATGATAGGGGAAAAGGAGTTCACAAAACTTCAAGGTTTCATGGGTGCTGAATATGCACTTAAATCCGGGGAGAAAGAGTCAGTATCTAAGGGTATAGAAGAGCATTACTATCCGAGATACTCTGGAGACAAACTACCTGAAACACTAGAGGGTATAATTACAGGTATATGCGACAGGCTAGACACTCTTGTGGGATGCTTTGGGATAGGGCTTATTCCTAGCGGATCTAAGGATCCGTTTGCACTTAGAAGGGCGAGCTTGGGAATAGTAAATATAATTTTAAACTCTAGACTGGACATCTCTCTTTTTGAACTAGTAGACTACTCTGCTCAGATTTTTGAAAGTAAAGGGATATTAAAAAGGGACAGAGTTGAAGTTGTGCAAGATGTAAAAGAGTTCTTTAAGCAGAGGGTAATTAATGTACTTGGTGAAAAAGGTTATAGAAGAGATATAACTGCTTCTGTTGTGGAGGTAGATTTTGACAACCTGTTAGATACGGTGACCAAAATTGATATCCTGGAAGAATTTTCAAAAGAGCAGGACTTTAATGATCTAGTGCTTCTTCTTAAGCGTGTTGGAAATATCTCCAAAGATTTTTCAAACGAGTGCGCAATTAACCCAGAGCTTTTCGAGAAAGAAGAGGAAAAAGGGTTGTATGAATTTTTCATAGATCTGAAAAACGAGACGGCAGTAAGCATAGAAGGAAATGACTACAAAAAATTCTTTATGGATATATTAAAAGGAAAAGAGATAATAAATAAATTTTTTGACAATGTAATGGTAATGGTAAAGGATGAAAATGTGAAAGAAAATAGGCTAAGCCTTCTGAAATCGCTTGATGAGATATTCAACAGGGTGGCTAACATAGGATTGATAGAGGAAAAGTAGGCTGAGGCCTGCTTTTTTTCTATTAAAGTGCAGTAAAAAACAGGAATAAATTTAACATAAAATTTCCATATTTCATATTTAGGAGCTATAATATTATAAATGAAAAAAATAGTTCCGTTGAAAGCGAGGTACTGTTATGGACATCAGTTACTATTTTCCAAAAGTCAAAGAATACATAGCGGAAGACTATGAGAAACTTCTTTTAAAAATAATCGAGGAAAAAGACGAGGTTAAATCCGAATTTGAGTTAAAGGAATATAAAAAATTAGGTGCAGAACTTTGTGATTGCATACAGATAGCTTTTACGATAGCTTATAAAAATGAGCTATCCATAAAGATAAATGTTAAACAAATATTGATGAAGGCTAAGTATAAAACACTACAAAATGCTATACAGGATTTTGAAGTTGCTTATAATAACCTTATAGATGGATTCGACAGGTTTGACATCTTAGATAAGCTGATAAGCTTGTACATAAGCAGAACCCTAAGAGCCATTTTAACCCTGCAAAAAAAGGGTTATAGCATAGAAAACTTTTTCAAAGAACACAGGGAAAAAATGGTGGCCAAAGAAGCAAGAGAAGAAATACATATAATAAGTTAAGGTCAGATTGCACTGACCATTTTTTATTTAAGAAGATCTGGATAATCAGAAAATATCCCATCTACTCCTATAAGTAACAATTCATTTGCTGTCGATATACAGTTCACAGTGTAGACAAATATTTTAGAACCGCAACTGTGGACCCTTTCCACTAAATCCTTATCTACCAGTTTAATAGAAAAATTCAAACAATATGGCGTTATGCCAATTTTTTTTATATAGTTTTTAATATCTAAGGGGATGAAATGAAATAGAAGCCCTAAACTAATGTTTTTATTCAGCTCGTAAATTCGTTTTATACAGTTGTGGTCAAAGGAAGAGATAATTGTATTTTTAAGCCTACCGTATTTTTCAAGAATTGCAAGCAGCTCCATCTCAAATCCTTGACTAGAGATCAACAGACTTTTTATCTCTATATTCACAAGTATGTCTTTTGGTATTGCGGAGAGAACAGTTTCTAAGCTATCCACACAATAGCTCCCCTTTGTAGCAGCAGGTATATCTTCAAAATTTAAGTCTCTTATAGCGAGATTACAGTTTTTCAAATTGAAATCATGATGCAAAACAATCTTTCTATCCTTCGTCATCTGAATATCAAACTCAATGGCCTGAGCTCCCATATCCAAAGCCATTTTTACAGCAGAAAGAGTATTTTCTACTTTATATGCACTGGCACCTCTATGTGCGAAAACTATCATAAAATCTCCTCCTGAAAATCAATCTTCTACTCTATAAGTTTACTACAAAAGATTTAGATTAGGAGGAAAATATTTTATAAAATAGTATATATCCCATTGAAGAGTATCGATTTTATCGTTTGAATACAAGGGGGACTTTAATGGAAAAGAAAAAACCAATGATAATTACGACAAAATACAACCCTTTTATGGTTGTGGATGTGGAAGACGTAGAGGGCAGCGATGGGAAAAAAGTAAAAATGGAGAGAGTGACCTCTCTTTGCAGGTGTGGTGAGTCAAAATCCAAACCATACTGTGATGGATCGCACGGGAAGGTTGGATTTGTAGGAGAAAAAGAGGATGACAGAATAAAGGATAGGGTAAAGGACTATCCCGGTAATGGAATAACGATAAATGATAACAGGGGTGTATGCAGCCATGACGGGTCTTGTGTAAAGTACCTGCCGTCTGTTTTCAAGACCAGCGAAAGACCGTGGATAGATGCTAAAGCGGCAAGTATAGAGGATATAATAAAAACTGTAGAAAGGTGTCCGTCTGGGGCCCTTAGTTTTACAATAGGCGAGAAAAGATACCAAGATTTTTATAGCAGGGCTCCAAAAATAAAAATAAGGAAAAACGGCCCTTTGGAGGTTCAGGGAGGGGTAAAACTTATAGATGAAATGGGTTCTATCCCAGAATGCAAGGAACACTATACTCTTTGCAGGTGTGGTAAGTCAAAGAATAAACCGTTTTGCGACGGTACACATGACGATGCAGAATTTAAGGGATGATGAGGGGAGACTATGTATTTAGTAGAGCTTAAATTCCACGGCGAGTTAAAAGAGGTAGTTGGAGAGTTTTCTGACCTTCTAAGTTTCGAAGATACAAACACATTAAAGGATATAGTAGAGAGTATAGGAGTGCCGCACACAGAGTTTGGCGAGGTAAGGGTTGACGGTGCAAAATCTGATGCAAACTTCAAGGTGAATTTTAATTGCCGTATAGACGTGTACCCTGAACCAGTACCTCGCGCCATTGGTGGAAAGGCAAAATTCATATGCGACGTGCATTTGGGGACACTTTCTAAATATTTGAGGTTTTTGGGGTTTGATACCATTTACAGAAATGATTATTCTGACAGCGAGATAGTTCGGGTTGCGGTAGTGGAAAAAAGGATAATTCTCACTAAAGACAGGGGGATACTAAAGAGGAGAATTGTTGAGGATGGCTATCTTGTAAGGGGGATTAAGCCATGGGAGCAATTAGAAGAGGTGCTCAAGGTATATAACCTTAGAGGTAAAGAAAAGTTATTTTCCCGCTGTTCGGAATGTAATGGGATTGTTGTAAGTGTCGGGAAAAAAGATGTATGGGAAAATCTACAGCCAAAAACAAGAGAATATTATCATGAATTTTATAGGTGCCAAGAGTGCGGTAAAATCTACTGGAAGGGCAGTCACTATGATAGTCTTGAAAAGAATATGAAAAAAATACTAAAAGATACCCACTGTTGAAAAAAGGATGTTTTTGTGATAAAATAACATGTGTATTTTAAAAATTCAAACAAGGAGTGAGCGGTTTGAAAAGATATGTGACAGAGGGTGTATGTTCAAAAGCAATAGATGTAAAGGTAAGAGGAGATGTAGTAGAAGAGGTTATATTTTTGGGTGGCTGCAATGGAAGCCTTCAAGGTATAAGCATCCTTATAAAGGGGATGAAAGTAGGAGAGGCAATCTCTAAAGTAACTGGGATTAAATGCGGGTCTAAGGAAACATCTTGTCCGGATCAACTGTCAAAAGCTCTTAAAAGTTATATAAAAGGTTAAAATCTCCGCTTTTGCGGAGATTTTTTATTATGCCAGCGAAGTTACCAGTTTAGCATGTATAATTAAACTTCTATTTAAAAAATGGAATATTTTACCACAATCTGCTCAGCAGCGAGGCAGCATTTTATATTTCTTGCAAGAGGTATAAAAATAGGGTATAATATACAGGATTTAGTTTCGATCAATCAACTGAAAGTGGAGGACTATGAACTATGAAAAAGCTATCTTTTAGAAGGCTTAGTCCATCTAGAATACTAGTGTCTTCATTTATTATAATAATCAGCATAGGCACATTTTTTTTAAGCCTTCCCGTAGCAGTCATGCCTGCTGAAAGGATAAGCGTGTTAACAGCTTTGTTTACCGCGACATCTGCCGTGTCGGTAACTGGACTTTCAGTTGTGGATGTAAGCAAGACATTTAGTCCTTTTGGGAAAGCTGTGATACTAATTTTGATACAGCTAGGCGGGCTGGGGATAATGACATTTTCATCTATACTTATGATGGCGATAGGAAAAAAAATAACCTATCATGAGAGAAAAATACTTAAAGAGGATGTAAACTGGGAGAACACCGGAGACGTACTAAAATTTATAAGGAAGCTTATAAGAATAGTAGTATCAATAGAGCTTGTTGGGGTAGTATTTTTGACAATAGGTTTTTTAAAGGAAATGCCTTTGAAAAGGGCATTTTATTTTGGTGTATTCCATTCGGTATCTGCATTCTGTAATGCTGGATTTTCACTTTTTTCGGATAGCCTAGTTGGGTTTAAGGGAAACTACCTGATAAACTTAACTATAAGTTTGCTCATAATATTTGGTGGGATAGGTTTTTCCGTTATAAATTCATCCCTATCATTTTTCAAAACCAAGGTAGTGAGGTTTAACCTTACTTCAAAGTTGGCGATAATAATATCTGTATTTTTGACAATATTTGGAATGATAGCCTTTTTCCTTATGGAGCATGGGAATGCTGAAACTATAGGAGCATTGAAGTTTCATGAAAAGGTATTGGCTTCTTTTTTTCAGAGTGTAACTACAAGAACCGCGGGGTTTAATACAGTTGCGGTGGAAAAATTAGAGCCGGCTACTGTTTTTATATTTTTGCTTCTTATGTTTATAGGAGCTTCCCCAGGATCTACCGGAGGCGGGATAAAGACTACAACTTTTGGGGTTATAATTTTCTATGTTGTAGCAATAATCCGTGGTAACAAGGACGTTGAGGTGACAAATAGGAGGATAACCTGGGAAATACTGAACAGAGCAGTGGCCATATTGGTAATATCATTTGCCTATATAAGTCTTATAATCCTGCTTATACTTATGACCAGCAATCTTGATTTTGAGAAGGTTATTTTTGAAGTGGTATCTGCATTTGGTACCGTGGGGCTTTCCATGGGGATAACTAGTTCTTTGAATACGTTCTCTAGGATATTAATAATAGTCACCATGTTGATAGGAAGGGTGGGGCCGCTTACCTTTGCACTGGCTTTTGGAGAAAAGCTAAAAGTAAAATCTTACAGATACCCAAAAGAAAATATTCTTGTTGGGTAAAATATTTAATGACTAAAATAATGAAATTTTCGACTAACTATTGTAGGGTTTTGATCCTTACTAAAAAGGGGGAAAAATGAAGCAATATCTTGTTGTTGGGTTGGGAAGGTTTGGAAGCAGCATAGCTAAGACACTCTACGAGGCCGACGAAGACGTCCTGGCGATAGATATGGATGAGGATATAGTACAAGATGCTATAAATAACGATATAGTGGATAATGCGGTGGCCCTAGACGCTACTGACGAAAAGGCGATGGCTCAGCTAGGAGTAGAGCACTTCGATGTGGCTTTTGTCTGCATGGGGTCTAATATACAGGCCAGCATAATTATAACCTTGCTATTAAAGGAAATGGGTATACCTAAGCTAATATGTAAAGCCATAAAGAAATCTCACGGAAAGGTGCTCAGAAAAATAGGTGCTGATGAGGTTATATATCCAGAGGAGTATATGGGAAGAAGGATAGCTCTTGCAGCTATGGAACCCAACGTTATTGAACACATCAGATTTTCAAAGGATTTCTTGCTGGTGGAGATAAAGGCGCCGGCTATTTTTGAGAATAAGAGCCTTTTGGAGCTGAACATAAGGAATAATTATAATGTTAACGTTGTGGGGGTAAAAAGAGAAGATGGTACGTTAAATGCAAATCCTACCGCAAATACCGTGGTAAGATCCGGCGACGTGCTAATAGTTGTAACGGACGCTAAGACAGCGCACACCCTTGAAAATTTAAAATAGAATTTGACATATAGATGGAGGTAGTAATGCATAACTTTGATGTTATAGTGGTCGGTGCGGGGCACGCTGGCTGTGAGGCGGCTCTTGCAAGCGCCAGAATGGGAATGAGAACAGCTATATTTACAATAACTTTGGATAATATAGGTGTGATGTCTTGTAATCCATCCATAGGTGGTCCGGCAAAAAGTCACCTGGTAAGGGAGATAGACGCCATAGGCGGAGAGATGGGCAGGAATATAGATAAAACATTTATACAGATAAGGGTTCTGAATACAAAAAAAGGGCCTGCGGTAAGATCTTTAAGAGCTCAGGCTGACAAGAAGCTCTACCATATGGAAATGAAAAAGACAGTAGAGAATACCGAAAACCTGGAGTCGATACAGGGGATGGTAACAGACATTTTAGTAGAAGACGGAAAGATAAATGGGATAAGAACTAAAGAGGGCGTGGAGTACAGAACCAAAACTGTGATCATAGCTACAGGTACGTTCATGAGGGGCTTAATTCATATCGGTGAACAAAAGTTTAGAGGAGGAAGAATGGGGGAGCTGCCTTCAGACGAACTTCCTGAATCACTTGAAAAGATTGGCTTGAAACTTGGTAGATTTAAGACAGGAACTCCGCCTAGAATAGATGCCAGAAGTTTGGACTATTCCAAACTTGAAGAGCAGCCAGGTGAGACTGAAATGCTACTGAAGTTTTCGGATAGGAGCCAGGACGAAGAAATAAAGAAAAGGAAGCAGATACCTTGCTATATAACATATACAAATCAAGAGGTACATGACGTCATACTAAGCAACAGGGAAAGGTCTCCTCTTTTTAATGGAAGTATACAGGGGGTAGGTCCTAGATATTGTCCTTCCATAGAAGACAAGGTATTTAGATACCAGGATAAGCTGAGACACCACCTGTTTTTGGAGATAGAGGGATACAATACAAATGAAGTATATATAAGTGGGTTCTCAAGCAGTCTGCCTGCAGACGTGCAATATAGTATGTTGTCTAGGATACCCGGGCTAGAGGAAGCCAAAATAATGAGGTATGCATATGCGATAGAGTATGATTACATACTTCCTGAAGAGTTAAAGTATACCCTTGAGACAAAAAAAATATCCGGACTTTTTCTTGCTGGGCAGATAAACGGAACTTCCGGATATGAAGAAGCCGCTGCACAAGGGCTCATTGCCGGAATAAATGCGGCACAAAAGGTAAAAGGGGAACATGGACTTGTACTGGATAGGGCAGATTCATACATAGGGACACTTATAGACGACCTGGTAACAAAAGGTACTAACGAGCCTTACAGGATGTTTACAGCGAGATCGGAGTACAGGCTTATTTTGAGGGAGGACAATGCTGATCTAAGGCTTTCTCATATAGGGCACAGATTAGGACTTTTATCAGAATCCCAGTATAAAAGGGTTTTGAAAAAAGAGGAGGACGTGCGTGAAATAATAGAAAAAATAGCACAGGCGAGTGTTGGGAGCTCAAATGAAAGAGTAAATGAAGTACTTGAAAGAATAGGGGAAACAAAACTTAAGTCAGGTACGACTCTAAAAGAGCTTCTTAGAAGACCTAAGGTAAACTATGAAGATATAAAGTATATAGCGGAATTAATGGATGGATTTGAACTCGGAGAATACCACTATGATACTGAGTATCAGGTAGAAATACAAGTAAAGTACGAAGGATATATAGCTAAGTCACTTAAAATGATAGAAAAACACAAGAGTCTAGAAGAAAAGTATATACCTGAAAACTTTGATTATGATGCCATAGGTGGGATTACAAATGAAGCAAAACAAAAGCTAAAGAATACGAAGCCGATAAATATAGGCCAAGCTTCAAGGATATCCGGAATAACACCTGCAGACGTATCGGTGCTTTTAATGTATCTTAGAGGAAAATAAGAATTAATATTACATTGCCGCAGATATTTTGAAGGATGATATTTTATATGGTTCTGCGGCTTTTTACAAATTAAAATTTGAGGTGAATACATGAGAGAATACTTGCTGAATGGGCTTGAGAAACTCGGGATTCAGTTGGATATAGAAAAAGTTGAAAACCTTTTGAAGTATGCAGAACTATTGATGGAGGCTAACAGAGAGACTAACTTGACAGCTATAAGAGATGAAGAGACCATGATTGAAAAACACTTTTTAGACTCCGCTATACTTCAGAATTTGATGAAAAATGATATAGAATCTGCAATAGATATAGGTACCGGCGCCGGGTTTCCAGGCATGGTACTTGCCATAATGAACCCAGAGGTAAAGTTTACGCTTATGGATTCGGTGGGGAAAAAGACCAATTTTTTGGAGATGGTAGCTGAGAAGCTAGCTCTAGACAACGTTACGGTGGTGAACTCTAGGGCAGAAGATTATATAAAGAAAGACGGGAAAAGGGAAAGTTTCGACCTGGGATTTTGCAGGGGTGTTTCTAAATTAAATATTATCCTAGAGTATATGATACCTTTTTTAAAGGTAGGTGGGTATTTCATGGCACAAAAAATGGAGTACAAAGGTGAAGTAGAAGATGCCCAGAATGCTCTAATAGAACTGAAAAGTGAAATAGTAAATATTCATAAGTCTAAACTGCCTTTCTGTGAGGATGACAGAGTGGTGATTGAAATTTTGAAAACTGGGAACACGGATAAAAAATATCCTAGAAGAACGGGAATCCCGACCAAGAGACCTTTATAAATTTTTAGAAAGCAGGGTGCAGTAATATGGTGGAATTACTAAAAAAGTACCGAAAACTTATATTGATACTCTTGCTTCTAACATTTTGTTTTGCTGGATATAAATTGTATGTAGGGGTTAAAAATAATTTTGACCACATTTTGAAGACGGCTCTGGCAAAGTATGTAGGGATAGAGGTCGAGTATTCGGATATAAGGTTTAAGGAAAACAGGACCATAGAGGTTTTAGACTTCACAATGAACGGGGAGATAAACCCAAATCAAGAAAAATTAGAACCAATAGTAAAAGCAGATAAAGTTGTTATAGAATATAGGTTAATCGGATTTATAACCGGGAAAATAATAGAAGATATAAGGGCAGAAAATCCACTTATATATGTTACTCTGGACAAGGATTGGAATGTTAACTTCGCTAAGCTTTTTTCAAATGGGAAAAAACAGGAAAAATCAGAGCCGGCAGGCAGCAAGGTGCCCATAAAAACCATAACAGTGAAAAATGCAAGTTTGGTGTACCAGGATTTCCATTTCGACAGGCCCATAAAGAAAAATCTGGATGCGGTTAACGGATACGTACGCTTTGACAGGAGCGGCATCAGCCTGGAATTTTCAGGAAATGAGGGTACCGGCTGGTACAACTATTCTTTTAGTAATAAAAACAGATATTCCATGAATATCAAAGTGAAGGATGCCCAGATTGACGATACGATGATGCAGTATGCTTTTACGGAGAAGTACGTCGAGTATGAAAGTGGCGTGGCTGATGTTGATATAACAATAAAGCCGGGAAATTACACTGGCTATGCCAATCTAAGCAACGGTACGTTGCGCTACAAGGATCTGGAGGACAGTTTTTATTCTGTAAATGCAAAAGTGCTGCTAGACGGCAAAAATATCAAGATATCGTCATCTATGTTCCTGGATGAAAATAGCGTAAAGTTTTCACTGGACAAATATGGGGAGAAGTATATTCTGGGCCTCAAGTCAGGAGACTTGAACTACAAAGACCTTTTGAAGTATAAGCTTATAAGAGACCTGAACCTAAATTATAAAGAAGATGTATACATAGAGGATGTCGACGCCAAGTTCTATATTGAAAAAGGTAAGTTTTCAGTTGACACATACTTTAGTCTAGGAGAATTAAAGTTAAACGGTTTTCAGTTAAGCGGAATAAGCGGGAATCTCACTTACAAGGATAAAAAAATCGGTCTGGAGGACTTGTCCACAAATTTCATTTATGACAGGTTGGACACGGCGGTAGAAGGAGAGCTAAATTTAGACGCTAAAATAGAAGACAAGAAGTGGAATATAGAATATAAGGTGGAGAACCTGATATCTGATAGCAACTTAGGCAGTCTAAACGGTAATGTAGCTTATAATGTGGAAACTAAAAAAGGGGATTTTACAGTAAACTCCGCCATAATAGACCTTGTTGGGAAGATAGACAGTGCCCAAAAGGAATTTGAGCTAAGCAGCAAAAAAATAGAAGACTTCAATATTTTCTACAGAGGAGAATACCGAGTAGACGGATACTTAGACGTAGTCTATAATTACGGGACTAAGAAGCTTAAAAAGGGCACAGGTGACATAGTCATAAAAGACAAGTACTTTGAGGAGCTTGCTCTTAAATTTTCTGCGGAGGACAACGTCGTAACTCTAGAGCATGCCAGCGCCAAAAAGGCGGGTTATGATGTAGAGGCTATTGGAATAGCTAACCTAGATGACTTGACCTATAGGGTAAACTTTCAAAAGTTAAACCTAGATGTAGGCCAGCTTCTGAAAAAAGATATAGAAGCTGAATTCACAGGAAAGGCTCTCCTAAAAGGAAAGGGCAAAAAGTTTGAGGCGTACGTGGATGCTGAAAGTAAAATTGGAAAATACTATCTTAAATACGAAGGTTTAAAAACGAAAATTTTCATAAATTATGACGAAGAGTTAAAAGCTTACGGAGATACTAAGTTTGGAAATATTGGGTATAACGGGGAAAAATTATATGATATCCTGGTAAAGAGCTCTTTTGAAAATAACGAATTGCATTTCCAAGAGATATCTAACAATCTTTTGACAATCTCTGGTTACTATAATATAATAGAGAGTAATATTGACCTCAAGTATGAGCTTAAAGATTTTTACCTTGAAAAAGTACATCTCTTAAAAGAGAAAGGCTTCGGTGGGACAGCGAGTGAAATAAGCGGAAAAGTGGAAGGCAGGATATCTGACCCGCTTGTAACAGTTGACCTAAAAAATCTAAAGCTAAACTACAAGAATTTTGAAAATATAGCCACTAAGGGTAAGGTCATGTACAAAGCTGGCCAGCTTAAGTTTGAGAATCTATACATAGATAAGAATCTGGTAAACGGCCAGGTGGACATCAAAAACTCGAATTTTGACTTGAAGTTCAATATTTTTGAGAACAGTCTTTTTTCCTACTACAACGATAAAAACTTCAGATATAGGGTAATAGGCGAATTAAACGCTTGGGGAAATTTTGATGATGTGAAGGCAGCCTCAGATGTAGTACTAGATAACGTGTACTATAGAGGTAGACAGGTACCTGATGCAAAATTGAGAATGACTTATAGGGGCGGAGACATCAAAAAAATCCTAAGCAGCGGCGTTTTGAATTTTCAAGAGTTTTCACTGCTAGATAACAACGATGAGAAGCTGTTAGGAGCCAAGGGTTATATAGATTTTGAAAATGAAAATTTGAAGATATCTATGCCTAATGAAAGCTTAGATTTTGAAAAACTGTCCTACCTTTTTAATAAAAAAGTTGCTCAAGGGAAACTTTTCATAGATATGGACCTTGAGGGTAAATTTAAAGAGCTAAAGTATAGTGCGGCATTGAGAAGCAGAAATATAAAGGTATCAGAGTTTGACATTGAAAATATAGATGCCTACGTGGTAGGAGACTCGAACAGATTTGAGATAAATAAAATGAACCTCGACTATGAGGGAAATAATCTGAATTTAACTGGCGAGATGGCTTACCAACCTTTTGACTATAAGTTCAGGTTAAAATCAGAAGATATCGATTTGAAATTCTTGAACATATTCTTGTACAAAAAAAATGTATCGAATCTAGTTGGAGCGGCCACGATGGACTTGTACATAAGCGATGAAGGAAACCAGGGAAAGCTGAGTATAGGAGACCTCGGTTTTAGCATAGAGGATAAAAAACTTGACTTCAGTGGAATATCTACAGATATAAATCTGGATAAAAAAGAGGTTAAAATAGCTAAGTTTGATGGTAAAGTAAATAATGGGGATATCGATATGGAAGGTTACTTGAGACTTCCTGAGTTGTCGCTGAAAAATTTAGAAGAGAAAAAAATAGACCTAAACGACTACTACCTGAACCTCAAGCTAGACAGTATATCCTACAACTATCTAAAAGTTATAGACCTCATACTTAGCTCCGATCTTAAACTGCAGAAAAATGCAGTCACAGGAGATATAGTTGTTGAAAAAGGGGAGATACTAGGGATACCGGTATTTGAGAAAACTGCAAAAAAAGATACAGAGGTTAAGCCAAAGCTGGGTTTCTTAAAAGAGTTCTTTAAAAAGGATGTATTTAACTTCAGAAGGGATATAGATACCAACTTATTAGCCATAGAGCCAGAAAAGCAAGCTCAAAATGGTTTTAAGATGGATATAGACCTCATGATAGCTGAGCCAATTAAGTTCAGGATAGAAAAGATGCCTTTGGTGGAGGACTTTGAAGCAAACATAGAAGGTGCAGGTAAGCTAAGATATAGAAACAGTAAATTCAATTTTCTGGGTAGGATATTTACAGAAGACGGAGTAATAACATTCAATAACAACCTGTTTGAAATACAGAATGGTGTACTTATTTTTAGCGACGAAAATGATTATTTTCCAGACATAAACCCTAGCATATCTATAACTGCTAGATCTGAAATTGCAAACGAAGAAGTTTACGTGAATATAAACGGGGAGTACGACAATCTTGAGCTTCAGCTCACCTCAAGCTCAGGGCTTTCACAAGAGGATATAGGGTCACTGCTCATATTTCACAATACACTTGACGAGTCGTCGGCCAACGCAGTGGTAAAAGACATTTTAGACAAGCAGATAAGTGAGCAGCTATTCAGACCAATTTCCAGTGAACTCGAAAGGATATTTGGTATAGAGAGTATAAAAATCTCATCGGATATAGTGGCTTATCAATATCAGGAGGGTCAGTATGTAGACTCGGAGACACTTAGATTAGGGGCAGCGATAGAACTACAAAACCCTCTTTACAAAGATGTTATAAACTGGAATGCAAAGGCCAGCTTGTCAGATACACAGAACACAGATACAATAGACACCTATGATTTGTGGCTTGACTACAAAATAAAGGAGAATATATCTTGGGGGATAGGTGCACAAAAACTATCATCTGACCTTTCAGGTGATAGAGAAAACCAACTAAACTACCATATCAATCTAAACTTTAAAAAAAGGCTAGATTCGATATTTGATATATTTAAATTCAAGTAGCAGATGGAGGGAAGGGTTGCAGATGAAAAAATATGTTGTATATGTTATGATGCTTTTAATTAGTTTCTCCGCATTTTCAGAGATGGATGAAAGCATAAAAATAACCGACATCCAAATTGTGAACAATAAGGAGATACCGGTAGAAGTAATTTTAAACGACATGGAATCTAAAATGGGTGAGGAATACAGCACTACTCAGATGCTGAATGACTACCTCAAGCTGAAAAAAAAGGCGTATATAGAAGATTTGTCGATGTACCCGCAGCTATACGATGCCGGAGTGAGGCTTGTAATAGAAATTAAAGAAAGCGAAAACGCAAAGGATTTATTGAGAGAACAGGGGATATTACCACTTTCAGAGCAAGAAACAGTGGACAAGTCTCTCATAATTAAAAGCGTAGAGATATACGGTAACATGACTTTATCCAACGAAGAGATTTTGGCTAAAATACCGGCAAAAGTGGGGGCCTATTTCTCCAAAAGCGCGATACTCGAAGGGCAGAGAAAGATACTAGAAACGGGATACTTTAGGGACGTAAGTCCGGAAGTTTTAAAATATGAAGATGGCATATACGTAAAGTACAATGTGCTAGAAAATCAGGTAATAACCGGAATAAAAATAACCGGAAATACACTGTTTACAGAAGAAGAGCTTTTAGGAGTGATGGAAACCAAATCAGGAGAGGTATACAATATAAACACACTCAGAGAGGATAAGGACAGGATACTGAATAAATACCATGAAGCAGGCTATACACTTGCAAACTTCTCCAACCTGAGACTCACACCTGAAATGGAGCTGGAAATAACAGTTACAGAAGGCGTGATAAAAGAGATAATCTACAAAAAAATGATTAAAAAAGAAAGTGGCGAAAGAAGGAGCCCTGAAAAATCATCCCTCAAAACAGAAAACTTTGTCATAGATAGGGAGATAGTACTCAAAGAGGGTGAAGTGTTCGACCGGAATAAACTTCAAAAATCTATTAGGAACCTCTTTAGAATAGGACTTTTTAAGAATATAAAATACGAGTTTAAATCAATACCGGACGATCCGAACAGCAAAATACTGGTGATGCTTTTTGATGAGAACAGGACCGGATCCATAAATGGTGCAATTTCCTACGGGTCTGCAGTTGGCCTTGTCGGGACCCTATCTTTGCAGGATACCAACTTCAAGGGTAAAGGCCAGACAGTAAAACTATCTTACGAAGCAACCTCTGAGGACAGGATAATGTATGAACTTAGTTTTTCAGACCCATGGATAAAGGATACAGACAGGGTTTCTTGGGGATGGGGAATTTACAGGACCGAGTACACGGATAGCGACAGTATACTTGCCAATGAGATTAAAAAGGTAGGTTTTAAAGCATCTGTAGGTAAAGGTCTCACAGAAAACGTTAGGGTAAAGTTAGGCAGTAAGGTTGAGTTTGTACAGGAGTACGACGTAGACGATGAACTTAACGATGAGTACGAAGTAGTCAGCGTCTATCCTTCGATAATATACGATACGAGAGATAGTATATTCAACCCGACAGAAGGGGAGTATGCTAGGTATACAATAGAACTAGGTAAGGTTCTAGACGGCAGCGATTTCTACGATACAGAACTGGAGCTCAGAAAATACCACAGGGGACTATTCGATAACAACGTGATGGCGTACAGGGTAGTCGGCGGTATAGCTACGGATAGCATAAAAGATTCTCAGAAATTTAGAGTGGGGGGAGCAAACTCACTTAGGGGATATGACTACGGTGAATACAGAGGGGTAGAAGAGCTCTATGGAAACATAGAAAACAGGACAAAATTAAACGACATGACCCAGTTTGTACTATTCTATGATTTTGGTAGGGCATGGGACAGTGATGGGGAAAAGCTAGAGTACAATGAAGATTTCCCTAACGATATCAAACAGTCCTATGGTTTAGGATTCAGGCTGAATACACCTCTTGGTCCGCTTAGATTTGACTACGGATGGCCTATAGGGGATTCAGACAAAACCGGTGGTAAATTTTACTTTAACATAGGTCAGACATTCTAGATTTTATACGATACAGCTTTAAATAATAGAAACAGTCAAAAAAAATTAAAAATAAATTTCAGGGGGTAAAATAATGAAGAAAATCTTAATTATTGCACTTTTAATGTCGATGTCGGTATTTTCATTTGCTTTAAAGCTAGGTACAGTAGACACTCAACTAATAATGCAAAAGTATTCTGGTACTCAAAATGCTACCAAACTTCTGAATAATGAAAAGGATAAAATGCAAAAAGATGTAGATGTAAAAGCCAAGGAACTTGAAAAATTATCTAAGGACCTTCAAGCTAAAGGGGATAAGATAAGCAAAGAAGATAAAGAAAATTATGCAAAACAAGAAAAGGCGTTTAAACAGTATTATCAGATGCTGCAACAAAATTTGGAGCAGCTTAAATATAAGGAATATTCTAAAGTATCTAGTGACATAGACACAGCTATAAAACAAGTTGCCAAAAAAGAAAAGTATGAATATGTCTTTGAAGCCGGTGCAGTAAAATTCGGTGGAGAGGATATAACCGAAAAGGTGTTGAAATTCTTGGAAAAATCTGAAAAAATAGACTTATAAAAATAAACTGACTGGAGGAGAGCTGATGAAATATAAAATTTCAGAGATAGCTTCTCTTCTAGGGGGAGAAATAGAGGGGGATAAAGATCTTGAGGTAAAAGGTCTTTCTCCCTTTTTTCAAGCCCAAGAGGGGGATCTTACATTTGCAGCTGACGAGAAATTTATAAAACAAATACTAAGAACAAGAGCGGGAGCAGTTATAGTGCCTCCGATAGAAAATTTGCCAGAGGGGAAGACCTACATAAAAGTCACTAGAAACCCGAGGGAAGTTATGCCTATACTACTTTCATATTTCAAGCCCAAACTGAAAAAAATGGTGAAATCCATAGAAGACAGCGCAGAACTTGCAGAGGGGGTAGAGGTAGGGCCACACTGCTATATAGGGCATGATGTTCATATAGGAGAAGGTACTGTAATATACCCAAATGTTACTATATCTCAAGGGGTAAAGATAGGTAAAAACTGTACCATCTACTCCAATGTATCTATAAGGGAGTTCTGTGAGCTAGGGGATAACTGCATAGTACAACCTGGCGCAGTAGTCGGGTCTGATGGGTTTGGATTCGTCAAGGTGAATGGTAACAACACCAAGATAGACCAGATAGGAAGGGTAATAGTAGGAAACAACGTGGAAATAGGGGCAAACACAACAATAGACAGGGGTGCTATTGGGGATACAATTATAAAGAACTATACCAAGTTTGACAACCTAGTGCATGTTGGGCATAATGATATAATAGGAGAAAACTGTCTGATGGTAGCTCAGGTAGGGATATCCGGCAGTACAGAGATAGGGGATAACGTAACTTTGGCGGGGCAGGTTGGAGTGTCAGGACATCTGAAGATAGGTGATAATGTGACAATAGGGCCTAAATCAGGGGTTACAAATGATGTAGAGGCAAACTCATTTGTATCTGGATACCCGTTAATTGACCACAAAGAGAACTTAAAAGTAATGATATCGCTAAAAAGACTCCCTGAACTTGTAAAAAAAGTTAAATTATTCGAAAAAAGATTAAAAAATTTAGAAGAGGATAAATAGGCTGCTAAAATTTTAGCGGCCTTTTTTTGACAAAATGGAGGCTTCAAAGTATAATATAGGTCCTGAAAGTTAATTAGGAGTGGTAGATATGATTTGTAATGTATGCGGGGAAAATGTATACAAAAAGATAGAGGTAGCTAATAAGAGCTGGGAAAAACTTTACCATCATTGTTCCAATTGTGATTTTATTTTTATGGATAAATCACATATATTGGAGTCAGGTGAAGAGTTTAAGAGGTATGAGAATCATAATAATAGCGCAGATGATCCTGTGTATACAGCCTATTTTGATAAATTCATAGCCTATACCTTAGATGGAATAAAAAAACCGGAATATTTTTTGGACTATGGATCTGGTCCAGAACCTGTACTCGCAACGGTTTTGAAGAAACAAGGGTATAAAGTTGATATTTACGACAAGTATTTTTCTCCAGAAAAGATATATACTGGCAAAACTTATGATATGATATTGTCTACAGAGGTATTTGAGCACATATGGGATCCAATGCCGGTTTTAATTGAGCTTGAAAAGCATATAGGAGAAAAAGGATACTTGGCAATAATGACAAACTTTCATACTGCGAAAAAGTTTGAGTTTGCAAGGTGGTGGTACATCCAGGACCCTACTCACATATCTTTTTATAGCCCAAAGACGTTTGAATGGATAGCTGGCAAGCTTCAATTTGATATAGTTAAGAATAACGATAAGAATATAATTGTGTTTCAAAAAAGGGGATGATATGAGAAGAGGATTAATTCAGGTGCTGATTTTTTTCTTGGCTTTTGAACTTTTTTATTTTAAAGTCACATCAAGCTTTCAGAAAAAGGTAGACCCTATTTTCACTTTAGAAGAGGTGGTGGCCGATGAAAGCTTCCAGGAAAAAACAGTATACAATAAAGACAGTATAGTTAGTTTTAAAGATGAAGAAGTAAAACCAATAGTCTATGACGTGAATAATTACGATTTGGCTGAGCTGGACGTGAATGAAAAAAAAGAGAAATTTGTACAGTTGATGCTGCCGACAATTTTAATTGTAAAAGAGGAAATATTAGAGAAAAAGAGAAAAACAGAAAAGATATATGCCAAGATGAAGTCAGGGAAAAAACTCAAGAAGAGCGAAAATGAGTTTTTAGAAAGGCTGCTGTCTGAATATAAGGTCGAGGATGAGAGTATAGAGGAGCTCCTTGTAAAACTTAGCCCACCTCCACCAGCAATTGTATTAGGACAAGCGATAATTGAGAGTGGATGGGGTACCTCAAGATTTTTCAAAGAAGCAAACAACGTTTTTGGGATATGGTCTTTTGATGAAACTGAACCAAGAGTACCTTCAAAATTTGGATATAGAAATGGATATAAGGTGTACCTGAAGAAGTACAACAGCCTTAAGGAGTGTCTGGAGGATTATTTTTATAAAATAGCGGTACTAAGCTATTATAAGAAGTTTAGAGAGTATGCATATAAAACGGAAAATTATGTAGAATTGACGAAGCATTTGGAAAACTATTCTGAATTAAAACAAGAGTATGTTGTGAGGTTAAACAAGATAATATCTGAAAATAACTTGGACAGTTATGATAAATATACTTTAAAAAGATAGGAATGAGGCAGGATGGATAGGAAATACTTTTCTAAAGGTTTTGAAGTTGCAGATGAAAAAGTGCTGCAAGAAGCGGTTTCTAAAATCTTGAATACCCCTGTGGGGACGATAGGAGAGCTCGTAGAGCTAATAGAGAAATACAGCGAACTTTCTATGATAATAAGTGAAGAGCTAGCATGGAAATATATAAAAATGACTTGCAATGCTGACAATGAGGAGTACTCTAAAATATTTAATGAGTTTTACTCTAAAATAATCTCTAAATATGAAAAAGCTTCCTTTGATATAAACAAAAAAATATATGATAGCACCTGTTTTTCTGGCTTATCAGATGAAAAATACGGAAATTTTAAACGTATATTAGCCAACGATATAGAGATGTTTGAGGAAAAAAACATACCCCTTCAAGTAAGAGAGAGTGAACTCTCAAACAGATACGCAGAGATATATTCTGGGATAACTGTTCAATTTCAAGGTGAAGAGCACACACTTACACAGATGAGAAAATACCTAAGGGAAAACGAAAGGGAATTGAGAGAGCGCGCATGGAGAGCCATAAATGAAAGTATGGCGGTTGAGTCTGAAAATCTCAACAACCTTTTTAACGAACTGAAGGATATCAGGGTAGAGATGGCCAAAAATAAAGGATTTGAGAGCTATCGAGACTATATGCATAAACTTAAAGGGAGATTCTCATATACACCAAAAGATCTCTACAAATTTCATGAATCTGTAGAAAAAGTAGTGGTACCATTTTTGAGAAGTGTAAATGAGACGAAAAGAAAAAAACTTGGTCTAGAAAGCTTAAGGCCTTGGGATGTAGATGCGAGTGAAGACGGGAGGATACTTAAACCTTTTAATAAAGTGGAGGAGTTTTTCAGGAAAAGCAGTGAGGCACTCCATAAAATAAAACCTGAATTTTCTGAAAAACTTAGAAAAATGGAGAAATCCGGCTACTTAGACCTAGAGAACAGGAAAGGGAAAGCGCCGGGAGGCTACAACTATCCGCTGCACGAAACAGGAGCCGCCTTTATATTTATGAATGCAGTTGGAATACACACAGATCTGGTGACCTTTTTTCATGAATCGGGACATGCCCTGCATTCATTCGCCACTGCAGATGAAAGGATAATGACATACAAAGAAGAACCCAGCGAGGTGGCGGAGTTGGCATCTATGTCAATGGAATTTATGAGCATGGATTACTGGGACCAGTTTTATACGGACGATGAAGATTTGAAAAAAGCAAAAAGGGAGCAGTACATAAAAAGTTTGGAAACCTTAGCATGGGTAATGATAATAGACGCATTTCAGCATTGGCTGTACTTGAATCCAGAACACGTGGCTTCAGAGAGGGACTCAAAGTTTAACGAGCTCATGGACAGGTTTAACACCGGCATAGACTGGGACGGATTAGAAGAAGAAAAGGGTAGAAGCTGGTTAAAGCAGTTGCACATATTTGAGGTTCCTTTTTACTATATAGAATACGCAATGAGCCAACTGGGAGCAATAGCTCTTTACAAAAATTATAAAGAGGACAAAGGCAAAGCACTGGAGAATTATGAGAAATTTCTTAATTTAGGGTATTCAAAACCAATAGAGGAGATATATAAAACAGCTGGGATAAGATTTGATTTTTCTGAATCATACATAAGTGAGATTGTAAAATTTGTGGCGAAAGAATTGGGAAAATTGGATTAAACGATTCTTATAAATTTTGAAAGTTTTTAGAAGCTGAGGTGGGAAGTTATGGTGTACTACATAATTTTAATTTTTGCTCTAGGTAGTCTAGACCTCTATACAAAAAAATGGGCTAAAGAAAATTTGGAATCGGGTAAGAGAAAATATATTTTAAACGGCAGAGTTGAGCTAATATATGTAGAAAACAGGGGTATAGCCTTCAATAAGCTTCACGATAGGAAAAAGCTTATACTCTTCATGGGAATATCTCTTCTTTTTTTTCTAGCATACCTGTTTTTCAAGGAAAGCTACTATAGATCCTATATAAGCTTTATTTTTGCAGGTGGTATAGGAAATACAATCGATAGAATACACAGGGGATATGTGGTGGATTTCATAAAACCGAATTTTAAAAATAGCCCGGTTTTTAACCTAGCTGATTTTTACATACTCACTGGAATAATTTTTAGTATTTTGAAGGGATGATAAAAGATATATGGATTTAAAATATTTGAAAGGATATTCTGAAGAAATTTTGGAAAAAGTGGAGAGGGCCATAGGCGAAAAACGTCTAGGGGAGATCATACTCAGCAGATATCCTAGCAAGCACAGCATAAGTTCGGACAAAGCTCTCTACTCCTATGCAATGGATATAAAAAATAGATACCTCAAAAAGAGCGCACCATTAAGCAAGGTAGTTTACGATCCTAAAATAGAGTTTAGTCACCAGGCTCTGGGTCTGCATTCATACATACCTAGGAAGCAGGGAAGCAAGATAAAGGTCAAGAATGAGATCAAGATAGCGAGCCAATTTAAAAATATGCCAGAGGAATTTCTGAGGAATATAGTGGTGCATGAACTAGCACACTTAAAGGAAAAAGAACACGACAGGGCATTTTATAAACTCTGCTTGAACATGGAAAAAAATTACCATCAGGTGGAGTTTGACCTGAGGTTATACCTGACTTATATGGACATATCCGGCGAGGGATTGTACTGAGTCTTGCACGCAAGAAATATAAAATCTAAATCATTTTTCGGGCAGTAAATAAATTGAAATCCTAAATGGAATATGGTAGAATGAGTCTTGATTAGCGGGGATATTGTTTGTTTCAAAGGAAGTGTTTTATGACAAAATTAATTATTTTGAGCTTTTTGTTTATCTTTTTACGGGCTTTTTCCTTTGAATATGTGAAACTGAATGAAATAAAAAAAGGAATGCTTGGAAAAGCGTATACGGTATTTAATGGCAATAAGATAGAAACTTTTAGTGTGGAAGTGCTTGCCGTAGTAGATGACGAGAACAGCGCATCGAAAATGGTATTGGCAAAGGTAAGCGGTGATCCACTAGAAAAGCATGGAGGTATTTCAGAAGGAATGAGCGGTTCTCCTGTTTTTGTGAATTCAAGATTATTAGGCGCTGTAGCTTATTCAGCAAACGACATAAATTCCAATATAGCACTCATAAAACCCATAGATGGATACGAGTTAAACCCAGAAAATCCAGATTTCAATATAGGCGATATTAGGCCTGGTATGGCTGTCTCTATAAGTCCTGTAAGAGGAGATATCTACCTTGAAAATCTGGGCACCCTTTCTATGGTTTATGGGGAAAAAGTCTTGGTATATGGACATCCTCTCAGCAATAAAGGGGATATATATTATTTTTTGAACAAAGCGAATATAGACTACACGGTAAGCACAAAAAATTCCTTTAAGATTGGGAGTTCTACGGAGACTGTTGGGCTCGTTGAAAGGGATGATATAAACGGCCTTTTAGGAATACTTAGCGATAAGATAGATACCTATAAATTTGAGGTAAGATTAGACAGCGGTAAAAAGATAAATTTTGAGATGCCTAAAAATAAGAATACCTTTAGAACTTATCTAAACGCGGCACTCCAAAAGTCTATTTTAAGGAACTATACTACGGATGACTGCCAGACAGCGGTGTTCAACTGCACAATCTACAATGAAGGAAATGAAAAAATACTTGAGTTTGAAAACTTCTTTCTAGACGATACCAACGCACTGGAAATACTAGTAGGGAACCTCTCGGATGAAATTTTAAGCCTTGTTGACAACAGGTTTAATTTTTTAGATTTTGGTAAAATAGAGATAGGAATAGATACCTATAGGGACAAAAAACTTATATATGTTTCCGATGCATTTTTAGATAAAAGCGTGTATCGTCCAGGGAATGAAGTATCCTTAAAGATAAACTACCTACAGCATCAAAAAGGTTTCGCAAGCAAGCAGTTTAAATTCAGTCTGCCCAAGAAACTCCAGGTAGGGGAACTATATCTGGACTTGGTCAAGGAGGAAGAAAAATCTGAAGTTTTTAAAAACTTCAATGAATTTAAAGATAGTTTTAAAGAACAGGTGAAGGCTGACGAAATTCTGGTGCTGTTAAAAAATTCGGATGGGGATATATTGGCACGGGTTAAGATACCCATGGGAAATTACGTGCAGTTTGATAAGAATATAAGCAAAAAAATAATAATAGATACAGATAAGGCACCCTAGATTGGAGAGAAGATGAAGAAAAGGATATTTTTTAATAAAACCGGGGATATGATATATATATCGCATCTGGACATGCTGAGACTTGTTGAGAGGATATTTAGGAAGGCAGGAATAAGGCTAAAACATTCGGAAGGGTTTACACCAAGGCCAAAAATATCAATGGCTATACCAATTTCCCTGGGAGAAGAAGCATATGAAGAACCTATGGATATAGAGTTTATAGATGAGCTTCCTGAAGGCGAGATTATGCATAAGATCAATGAGAATTCGCCAAAGGGCTTGGAGTTTGTTAAAATTGAGGACGTGGAAAAGAAATCAAACTTGGCCACCGAATACACCAACGTTATATATAAGGTAGAGGCATCGGAAGATGTGCTGGACAGACTGGAAGGGCTCTACCAAATGGATGAAATAATCGAAGAAAGGCTTAAAAGGGGGAAAGCTCAAAAAAGGGACTTGAAACCTAGGATAAAAAGTTTTGAAAGAGAACTAGGCTATATAAAGATGGAGCTGGAGGCTATGTCTCCTAAGTCGTTATTCAAATACTTGGAACTTAAAACAACGGAGTATAAAATGACGAGACTAGGGTATAGAAGATAATTTTAAATAAAAAGTTGTATGAGGAGGAAGGGCTTATGTTGGATTTAAAATATATCCGTAATAATATCGAGTTTTTACAGGAGATGCTTAAAAATAGGAATGCATCTGTAGACCTGGAGGAGTTCGAGCAATTAGACGCTGAAAGAAGAGAGTTTTTGACGGAAGTGGATACATTAAAGCATAAAAGGAACAACGTATCCGCCGAAGTAGGCAAGATGAAAAGAGAGGGGCAGGATGCTTCTAAAATAATAGAGGAGATGGGAGCCGTAAGCAAAAAGATAAAAGAGCTTGACGAGCAGATAGCGGTTATAGATGAAAAATTATCCTATTTCCAGCTAACCATGCCAAACGTATACCATGAGTCTACGCCTATAGGTAAAGGTGAAGAGGATAATGTTGAAGTTAGAAAGTGGGGAGAACCTAAAAAATTTGACTTTGAACCTAAATCACACTGGGATCTAGGGGAGGAACTAGGTATATTGGATTTTGAAAGAGGGGCTAAACTTGGAGGCTCGAGATTTACAGTATATAAGGGGATGGGTGCTAGACTAGAGAGAGCACTTATAAATTTTATGCTGGATATGCACACAACAGAACACGGGTACACTGAAGTTATGACACCATTTATAGTTAAAAGAGAGGTAATGGAAGGGACAGGACAGCTACCAAAATTTGAGGAAGACGCATACAAAACAACTGATGATATGTTTTTAATACCTACCTCTGAAGTGTCGGTAACTAATATCCACAGAAAAGAGATACTAGAAAACGATGAACTTCCAAAATATTACACAGCCTATTCGCCTTGTTTTAGGAGAGAAGCCGGATCTTACGGTAGAGACGTGAAGGGGCTAATAAGGCAACACCAATTCAACAAAGTGGAAATGGTAAAAATAGTAAAGCCGGAAACCTCTTATGACGAGCTTGAAAAATTGGTTTTAAATGCAGAAGATGTCCTGCAAAGACTTGGACTTCCATACAGGGTCATACAGCTTTGTACAGGGGATATAGGGTTTTCAGCTACAAAAACTTATGATTTAGAAGTATGGCTGCCATTCCAAGACAAATATAGAGAGATATCTTCATGTTCAAACTGCGAAGATTTCCAGGCTAGAAGGATGGGACTTAAATACAGAGAAGCCGAAAACAAAAAAAGTGAATTCTGCCATACATTAAATGGATCTGGATTAGCTGTTGGGAGGACTCTCCTTGCAATTCTAGAAAACTATCAACAAGAAGACGGATCGATCATAATCCCAGAGGCTTTGAGACCGTACATGGGTGGACTAGATGTTATTAAGAAATAGCCTTATATTTTTATTCCTGACAAATCTCTTCCTGAAAAGCTGGCAGAGTCTAGCTGTTATTGGGCTGTTGTTTTTTTCTGTAAATCTATGGAAGAACAGGGATCTCATGAGCTACATAAAAAAACTGAAGTTTGTTATGTTTTTTTATGCCAGTACATGTATGGTACAGATCCTTTATATACAAGAAGGAAGAGTTTTATGGAGTTTATTTGGGGTACATATTACGGATTTAGGCTTAGAAACGGCTATAGTAAATCTGCTTAGAGTAACTAATATAATCATGGCCTCTTGGATATTTAATTCACAAAGATACTTCAGGAACTTTTTCTCGGAGTACCAAAAAATAGTTGAGGTCGTAATTTCGCTGGTCCCAGAGGTACTAATATACTTTAAAAGTAATAGGAATTTCAAGGGTTTCTTTAGATATATACTAAAAAAAGTATACAGAGTTCTGTGAAAAAAAGACGAAAATGCTTGATTTTAATTAAAAAATTTGTTAATATATTAACGAGATAACGAACAATATCTAGGAGGGGTATATGAAATACAATTACAAAGATTTAGGTTTAGTAAACACTAAAGAGATGTTTAAAAAAGCTAACGAAAACGGATATTCAGTTCCTGCATTCAACTTCAACAACATGGAACAAATGCAAGCCATAATTGAAGCTTGTGCTGAAATGGGATCTCCAGTAATACTGCAATGTTCAACAGGTGCTAGAAATTATATGGGTAAAGAAGTAGTACCTTTGTTAGCTAAGGCTGCAGTTGAAATCGCTAGAGCAAAAGGATCAGACATACCTGTTGCATTAAACTTGGACCACGGTCCAGACTTTGACACAATCAAAGACTGTATCGAATACGGATTCTCATCTGTTATGATCGATGGTTCTCACTATACTTTCGAAGAGAACATAGCTATGTCTAAAGAGGTTGCGGAATATGCACACCAATTCGATGTAAGCGTAGAGGCTGAGTTAGGTGTATTAGCAGGGGTAGAGGATGACGTAGTAGCAGAAGAAACAATATACACAAAGCCTGAAGAAGTAGAAGAATTCGTAGCTAAATCAGGAGTAGACTCATTAGCAATCGCAATAGGGACTTCTCATGGAGCTCACAAATTCAAGCCAGGTGATGACCCTAAATTAAGACTAGACATATTAAAAGAAATAGAAAAGAAAATACCTGGATTCCCAATCGTATTACACGGATCATCTTCAGTTCCTCAAGAATATGTAGAAATGATCAAAAAATATGGTGGAGAGTTAAAAGATGCCATCGGTATTCCTGATGAGCAATTAAGATTAGCTTCTAAATCTGCTGTAGCTAAAATTAACGTAGATACAGACGGAAGACTAGCATTTACTGCAGGTATAAGAAAAACATTCGGAGACAAACCTGCTGAATTTGACCCAAGAAAATACTTAGGGCCAGCAAAAGAACTAATGAAGGCATACTACAAAACTAAGCTTGCAGATGTTTTCGGTTCTGAAGGAGCTTACACAAAAGGGAAATAATCTCTTGACAAATAGAAAAAATTTGATATAATTAATAGGTAAATTACTGAAAAGCTGAATATTTTTTTGGGGACCTCAAGGTCCCCAAAAAAAAAACTTAGGACGAAAGTTTTTTTTTTCGTCTTTTTTTTATGAGATTTTTTCTATTATTAGGGATGGAAGATTAGTAAAATTTTAAAGGAGATGGTCATGAAGCAAAGAAAGTATATTTTTGTGACTGGGGGAGTTGTATCCTCTTTAGGGAAGGGAATAACAGCAGCTTCTTTAGGGAGATTATTAGAAGAGAGAGGGTACAGCGTAACTATACAAAAATTTGACCCATATATAAACGTGGATCCGGGAACGATGAGCCCTTACCAACACGGAGAAGTTTACGTTACTGAAGATGGAGCGGAAACTGATTTAGACTTAGGGCACTACGAAAGGTTTATAGATAAAAACCTTACCAAATACAACAATGTTACAACCGGAAAGATCTACTCTTCTGTAATAAACAAGGAGAGAAAAGGGGAATTCTTGGGCGGAACCGTACAAGTAATCCCTCATATAACAAACGAGATAAAATCTAGGATAGAGATTGTTGGTAAGGAAAACAACTCCGATATAGTTATAACTGAAATCGGAGGTACAGTTGGAGATATCGAGTCCACTCCATTTTTAGAGGCAATCAGGCAGTTCAGGTATGACGTTGGGAAAGAGAATGTAATCTACTGTCACGTTACACTTTTACCTTATATAAAAGTAGCAGGCGAACTTAAAACAAAGCCGAGCCAACACAGCGTAAAACAGCTTATGAGTATCGGTATAAGACCAGACATACTAGTCTGCAGAACTGAGTACCCTGTAAGCGATGATATCAAAAGAAAACTTTCTTTGTTTTGTGACATAGACAAAGAAGCTGTAATAGAGGCACCAGATGCACCTACAATTTATGAAGTTCCGCTTATAATGGAACAAAATGGATTGGCGGATGTAGTATGCAGCAAATTTAGAATTGAAAATAATAAGCCTGATCTTGAACAGTGGAGAGAAATGGTCCACAAAATGAAAAACCCAGGGAAAAAGTTTAAAATGGCGGTTGTAGGTAAGTATGTTGAACTTAAAGATGCTTACTTAAGTATAACTGAAGCAATAGAGCACGCCAGCTTCAATTTGGATGCAGAGGCAGATATAGACTACATCCAAGCAGAAACTTTCAATGTTGAGATGCTTAAAAATTACGACGGAATACTAGTTCCTGGAGGTTTCGGGCAAAGGGCTGTCGAAGGGAAAATAAAGGCTATACAGTTTGCAAGAGAAAATAAGATCCCTTTCCTTGGAATCTGCCTTGGGATGCAGTGTACAGTTATAGAGTATGCTAGAAATGTACTTGGATATAAAGATGCCAACTCAACAGAATTTGATCCGGAAACAAAATATCCTGTGATAGACCTTTTACCAGAACAAAAGGACATAGAGGACATGGGCGGGACTATGAGGCTTGGACTTTACCCATGTAAGTTAGAAGAAGGCAGCCTTGCAAAAGAGCTTTACGGCGATAACCTTGTATATGAAAGACACAGACACAGATTTGAATTCAATAACGAATTCAAACAAGAGCTTTCAGAAGCGGGGCTTAAGATAAGCGGTAGCTCGCCTGACGGAAGGCTTGCTGAGATAGTGGAGATAGAAGATCATCCGTTCTATATAGCGGGGCAATTCCACCCAGAATTTAAGTCGAGGCCAAACAGAACTCATCCTCTTTTTTCAGGATTTGTAGAGGCTATACTTAAAAGAGTAGAAGAAAAATAGGGAATAAAAATAGAGATTGCTAAAAAGGCGCTGTTAGCAGCGCCTTTTTTATGTTTGTTATCCAATAATTATGACTTTTAGTAACTTAAGTTAAATGTGTAACCAAGTGATAGCGTAACTCTAGAGTAGTCTAAATCATCTTTGAAATTTCTTGTCACATCTATATCTACACCTAAATCTGGATCAATTGGCTGATTGACTGTAAATTCTACTTCAGCATAGTTTACTTGGTACATAAGTTCTGCAATCCAGTTACTATATTCAAATCCAAAACCCGCACCCCAATATAATCCGTTCTCTACATCAACATCTACATATTTTGAGAAACCACGAGATATATCGTCTGCCACGCCAGCCCTAATTTTTTCTAATTCTGCTGAATATTCTGGAGATGCAATTACATCACTTAAAGGGATCCCCGTTGAATCAGCTAGGTATTCAGCTAAGTCTAAACCAATGAGTTCAGAAGCATCGTTAATATACTCTTCAAATTCAGCATTTGGGTCAAGAGTTAAACGGTCTGGTTCGTTAACATTGAGTGAATATCCAAAATTTCCCTTTAGGTAAAACTTTATATTTTTGTAGCTCATAAAATTGTATCTAGCAGTCAGATAGAGTGGTAATGAGTCATAAGGGGTATCCTCTTCGAGTAGTTGTTGAATTCCTAAATCATAGGGGATTTGTACATAATAGCTATAGTATTCATAAATAGTGGAACCCTCATTTTCAATTTCTATATAGCCATCTACGTTAGAAGACGTATAACCGCTAAATTCTTTATCTGCACTAACTAGTTTCCCATGCCTTTGATAAGCTATACCAAATCCAAAATCAAAGTTAGAATATATAGGAGTTGTAACCTCTAATGATACCTCAAATCCATTTTTACTGGAATCCTCACGGATTAACTCATATTTTACTTCTTCAGAGCCCTCTTGTTCGCTTATAACAAAAGAGCTGTATTCTGGTTCGATATCAAGTCCGGCTTTTAGAGTTATGTCGAAATCACTGGGCATTTGGGCAGTGACCACTACGGACAGTACAAATAATCCGATTAATATTTTTTCAAAATAATCCCTCCCTTCTTGGAGACGTCAAGCACAAATAAAAACATGCATATATATTATATTACGCTTAAAGGATTAATTTTAAATTAAAAGTAGTCATTATTTAAAAAATCATTTTTGAGGGCAGTTATTCATTGTTTTATACGCAACAAGCAACCTCTCCATAGCCTCTTCTAAAACAGCCTTCGGGCAAGCGATGTTCATTCTCTTGAACCCCTCCCCCTCTTCTCCAAAAGTCGCCCCGTCACTCATACCAAGTTTAGCCCGCTTTAAAATCAGATTATCAAGATCTTCTTTCTTTAAATTTAATCCATTGAAATCAATCCATAAAAGATAAGTTCCTTCTGGCTCTACAAGCCTAATATCCGGCATGTGTTTTTCTAAAAAGTTCTGTACATACAGTTTGTTGTTATTTATGTAGTCAATGAGCTCTTCCAGCCAGTATTCGCAGTTGGAGTATGCGGCGTTTAAAGCAGAGATACCGAAAATATTTTGATGTATTGAAAAACTGTTAAGAGCGTTTTTGATTTTTTTTCTTATCTGCTCATTTTGAACAAGTATATATGAGGTAAAAAAACCAGCTAGGTTGAAGGTTTTGCTAGGTGACATAAGAGTTATAGTAGACTCTGATATCTTGTTTGATATCCCCGCAAGTGGTGTGTGAACGTAGCCTTGGTATATGAGGTCGGAATGGATCTCGTCGGATATAATCAAAATCCCGTTATCTATGCAGATGGTTGCTAATTTCTCCAGCTCCTGTTTAGTCCATACCCTCCCAACAGGGTTGTGCGGGCTGCAGAGAACCATTAGCCTTGTACGAGGATTGATCTTATTCTTCAGGTCTTCATAATCCATAGAGTACTTCCCGTTTTTATATTTTAGAGGGTTGTACACCACTTTTCTTCCGAGAGACTGGATGGTTTTAAAAAACGGGTAGTATACCGGTGTCTGTACAATTATCTCATCCCCTTCAGAAGTTAGTGAGTTTATTATGAAAGCTATGGAAGTAACTACGCCAAGAGAAGGTAAAATCCAATCCTTTTCTACCCGCCACCCATTTCTTCTCAAGTTCCAGTTAATAATAGAGTTGTAGTAGGCATCGTCGTGCATCGTATACCCGTATACTCCGTGTTCAGCTCTTGATACCACAGCTTTTTTTATCTCCTCTGGGCTTTCGAAATCCATGTCTGCCACCCAAAGCGGGATGAGGCCTTCCTGCCCGAAATACTCCTCTAAAAATTCAAGTTTTGTTGCATTGGTACCTATTCTATTTACGATTTTATCAAAATCAACAACCATTAATAACCTCCTCATAAGTTAATCTAATTTGCGAACAATAAGCTTGCGGTGGAACCATCCAAAGGCAGAGCAGCGTTTATATTAATTTTACTATAGTTTCCGCCTGGGTTTCAACAATTAAATTTTAAATAGGCCAGCTTGTAAGATTTTGAATTTTATGATAGAATTAGGGGAATGAAAATCGGAAACAGGAGGATTAAATATGATAAATTTACTTAATTTGAACTACAGCGAATTGGAATCATTTTTGGTTGAATTTGGCATGAAAAAATTCAACTCAAAGCAGGTGTATGCTTGGCTGCATGAAAAAATGATAAGGAATATAGACGATATGACAAACATATCCAAAACGCACAGAGATATCTTGAAAGAGAAAAGCTACATACCGTACTTGAACATATTAAAGCACCAGGTGTCTAAGCAGGACGGGACTGAAAAGTTTTTATTCGGTCTAGAGGACGGGCACACTATCGAGACTGTTCTGCTAAAGCACAGGGATAGGAATACACTATGCATATCAACACAGGTTGGATGTCCTGTAAAGTGCGTATTTTGTGCAACAGGTCAGGATGGTTTTGAGAGAAACTTAAATGTAAATGAAATATTGAACCAGGTCTATACAATAAGCAGAAGGATCCTAAAAAAAGGAGAGAAAGTAAATAACATAGTATTTATGGGTATGGGCGAACCGCTTTTAAACATGTCAAACCTCATAAAAAGCATAAAGATACTCTCTGACGAAAAAGGGCAGAACATATCTATGAGGAGAATAACAGTATCAACTTCGGGAGTGATACCTGGAATAGAGGCTCTGATGGAAGAGAAACTGCCTGTAGAGTTAGCAATATCTCTGCACGCTATAACAGATGAGAAAAGGAATCATCTTATACCGATAAATAAAAAATATCCATTAGAGGACCTTTACACAACTTTAAAAGAGTACCAAAAAGTAACAAACAGGAGAATAAGCTTTGAGTACATACTAATAAAGGATTTTAATGTCAGCCAGTGGGATGCAGAAGTTTTGGCAGATTTTATGCACGAATTCGACCATGTATTAAACCTTATACCATATAACTCAGTTGAGGGTAGCGAGTTCGATAGACCAAGTGAAAAGAAAATAGACAGGTTCTACAGCCATCTAAAGGATGTAAGAAAAGTAAATGTTACAATAAGGCGAGAAAAAGGCAGCGACATAGGCGGAGCCTGTGGCCAACTTAGGCAGAAATCAAAAAGTATCAAAGGGAGTAGTAAAGAATGAAGAAGTTTTTGAGAACAGTTTTATTTACAGGGTTAATTTTAACAATCTTAGTAGTTGGAATGTCGAGCTATTTAATAGTCAAGGCATACAAGGGGCTACCAGATATAAGCAACCTAGTTGAAGATTATAATCCAGCTGTCCCTAGCATAATTTACGATAGCAACGGCGACGTAGTTGATATGATATATAGGGAGAGAAGAGAGCTTGCTGGGGTTGACGAGATACCTGTGTACACTCAGAATGCTTTTTTAGCCATAGAAGACAAAAGGTTTAGAAAACACTTCGGGATAGATCCTATAAGATTTACCAAGGCCATGATGGTAAATATAGCTACAATGAGGAAAGCCCAGGGCGGAAGCACCATAACACAGCAGCTTGCAAAAAATGCTTTCCTAACCCACGAAAAAAGCGTGCTTAGAAAGGTAAAAGAAGCTATAATAACTCTTGAGATAGAAAAGAAATATACAAAAGATGAAATTCTTAATAAGTACTTAAACGAGATATATTTTGGTTCCGGGGCTTACGGAATAAAAACCGCCGCCAGAATTTTTTTCAAAAAAGATGTAAGCAAGCTTACCCTGGCAGAATCAGCGGTGCTTGCCGGTATGCCAAACAGGCCGAATAAGTATAACCCGAAAACCAACCTGAAAAATGCAGTTGACCGTGGACACCTGGTGTTAAAGCAGATGCGTAAGTTTGGTTTCATAGAAAAAGATGAATATGAAGATGCTATGAGCTATGAATTTGTTTTAGACAGCGACCTTAAAAGGGGGCAAAAGATATCCCCTAAAACAATAGTGGTGAATACCGAGAATACGAATAAAGAGTATAAGGCACCTGACTTCACAAGTATAGTGAGTGCAGAGCTTTTCAAAATGTACAGTGAAGAAGAGATCTACGAAGGCGGGATGAAGATATACACCACCTTGGATCTGAAGATGCAAAAATTGGCTGAGGAAACCTTTAAAGGCTACTCCTACCTGCAAAACACTAAGGATATGCAAGCCGGAATGGTGACAATAGATTCCAGCAACGGTTATGTTAAAAGTATAATAGGCGGGAAGGATTTTACCAGCGGAAACTTTAACAGGGCTACCATGTCAAAGAGACAGCCTGGATCGGCCTTCAAGCCGTTTGTATACTTTACGGCTCTGAATAAGGGGTACCAAATGAATGAGGTCCTAGAAGATTCCGAGGTAAAGTTTGGAAGTTGGGAACCTCAAAACTACAGTGAAACTTTTGAGGGGAATATGACTATTCTGGAAGGGATGGAAAAATCCGTCAACATCATAGCGATAAAACTTCTGCAAAAAATAGGTATAAAAAATGTCATAAAAACAGCAAGGGAAGCCGGAATAGAATCAGATATACCGGATGACCTTAGTGCCGCACTGGGTACAATGAGCACAAGCCCATTTGAACTTGCAAAAGCCTACCTGCCTTTTTCAAACGGCGGGTACAGCGTAAAGCCTATCTTCATAACTAAGATAGAGGACAGAGATGGCAGAGTAATATATGAAAACGAAATAGAAAAAGAGAAGGTATTTGACACAAATAAAGTGGCCCTTATTGTACATATGCTTGAAAATGTAGTTAATAACGGTTCCGGTAGGGGTGCAAGGGTAAAGGGTATTGATGGTGAGGGCATAGCTCAAGGTGGTAAAACAGGTACTACAAATGAGGGTAGATCAGCGTGGTTTGCAGGCATAACCCCTGAACTTGTAACAGTATTGTACCTTGGATACGACGATAACCGTGCTACTGGGAAAGGATTTACTGGAGGAGGAGTAGCTGCACCACTTTGGGGGGCTTACTACCAAAATATGGTGTACAGAGGAGTATACACACCTGGAAAATTTGAGTTTTTAGATGATGCTGTTAAAAATGGTGAACTTGTGTATAAGCTGATAGACTCTAAAAATGGGCTATTGGCGGATGAAAGTTCTCCTAATAAGAGGTGGGCTCTTTTCGAAAGAGGATATGAACCTGTAGAAAACTCATCCAAGTTTAAAATGGGACTGGACAAGTTTTTTAAAAGGGATGCTGAAGATGGCGCAGATGATCTTGAAAATGAGTTAGAAAATGAGTTAGAAGATAGGACAGAGGATATTCAGCAAAACGAGAAAAACTTAGAAGTAGACGATATATTTAACGAATTGTTTTAAATAGAAAAATGGAGGCTATTCGGCCTCCATTTTTCTATTTAAATAAACTTGCATATCCTTAAAAAAACAAAAAAAATCACTTTCAAAACAATAATAGTATTTTTCTAATTCTTCTACAGATTCGTATATGTTGTTTTTCCTCTTGAATCTAGAGCTCACCCCGTGCAGTACATCTTCTATGAAATCAATATTTTGGTAATTGTAAAGTGAATTTCTAGACTTCATATACCGGAAAGCCGGAAGAAAACGCTCAGGGAGAATCTCCCTATTTTTTTCAAGGAGAAAATAAATATTCTGAGTGTAGGAATATAAGTCTGTTTTTGAAAACTTTTCCCAGTTTTTCGCTAAAATGTGGTCATAAAAGATATCAATAATTACCCCGGAGTAGTGTCCATATTTTTTCAATTTTCTACGACTTTTCATAAAAAAACAATTAGAGTTTGAAAAACTGTCTATTTTCCTGTGCAGGATTATTCCCTCTTTTATACCATCGGAAAACTTAAGGGTTTTTATGTTCCCACGGACAAAATCACCTATTAAATTTCCTAGATGTTCATCTTCTCCGTTAGACAGGATGCTGTGAACTAAATAATTCATCGCAAACTCAGCCACTACTTATTAAACTTTGGCTTTATAGCCTCTTCTTCATCATATCTTAGGTCCAGTATCTCTGAGACCTGGTCTTTATGAGAAATTTTTACACTTTCATCTTGGTAAAAAGTCCTCCCTTTTGGAATAGAAACAAAGATATTTTTAGTAGGATTTATAAATTGTGCTTCTTTAATGTAGATTGCGCCACTTATGAAGTCAAGAACTCTCTGGCTCATCCTTGCATCTAGATCCTCTAAGTTAATGTGCACTATTTTTCCGTCTTTTATGTAGGTTACAATTTTTCTACAGTCGTCTAATTTGTTCGGTCTTAAAAAGATTAATTCGTACATATCCCTCTACCCCTTTTTAATTTAATATTATTATACCGTCGTCATAAACGTTTTCCAGATCAGTTTCCTGCATGTGCATCTCTTCACTGACAATAGACTTGCCCTCCTCTATATTCCTATGCAGCCATTCGAGCCTGCTTGAAACTACGTCTAAATAATTGGAGTTCTCAGAGCTCCCGTGTGGGATGTTTATCAGCAAATTATCCAAGGTCATCTCCATCTCCGGCCTAAGTTCATGACCAAAAAGGGCTATGGTGGAAAACTTTATTCCCTGGTGAACAAGCATTGATTCGCCGGCTCTTTTGAATCCCTCTTCGGGATCATCAATAGCCTTAAGCATATTTTCTATCTCTATATATCTGTTGTTTGTATTTATGGATTTTAACCAGATTAACTGGTTAAAGTTATACAGTCTGAACTGTGCTTCCACCTTTCTAGTATGGTAAAAAGGCAGGGTTAGGAGTTCCAGATTTTTTAAATCAGTGTATAAAAGACCATCGACGCTCAGGAGCTCACAGAGTTCTATCGGCATAATAGCCGAAAGCTGTCCTCCATCTGTTATTCCAGCTTCATTTAGTATTCTGTCAGTTTCCTCGATATCCATTATCCTGTATCCCTTTTGGTATTGCGCCAGTCTTTTGTAGAGGAGGTCGCGGAATACCTGGGCTCCGTGCACATCATTTGAAAGGTTGTTTACAGGAAGTACTGCAAGTGTAACTGGAGCAATGCCTGGGCTGACCCTCAACACCTTTTCTTGGCGAATACAGCCAAAGAGCATCAGACCAAAAAACATTATTTTGCAAAGTACATAAAGTTTTTTCATAGGTACAAACCCCTATCAATCTTCTAATTTCACTATCCCAGGAGCCCTGAAACTTTTCCCATTATAGGCTGCTATAGACGCATCTTCCCCTAGGTAGTCTACGATTATGGCTGTTCCCACTTTTTCTTCCTCATAGCCTAAAAACTGGCCTTTGTACTCGATTTTATCCCCAAACCTGTATACGTTTAGCTTTGCTCCTATTTTCAAGTTGCTTTTCATGCCGGAATTTATATAAATTTTATCCCCGGAAAATTTCACAACCGCTGCAGACCAAGGTCTTTTGTCCACGGTTTCAATTATGTTGTCCATAACTTTTATGGCAGAGGCCCTAAAAGCTTCTTGCTCAAGGCTTTCATCATACCCGCCGCTGGTGCCGACACCTAGGGTAGTACCATATTTTATAGTAGACACACCCTCTCCAGTTTCGCTGAACAAGACCTCTCCAGTCCTAACGTCCACCATCTTAACGTCCACTGAAACTTCAGCTTTCTGTTCTTTTGACGATGAGATCAACTTTTTCTTACCAACAGTGTTTACACCGTATTTTGTCACTGCGCCGGTTATTATATAGTCTGCATCTAGGAACTGCTGCTCAGCCGCCACGGTACCTTGACCAAGGGTGCTAGAGAAGTTAGTTTCCTGAAGCAGCTTATCCACGGATTCACGTTCAAGTATGGTAAACCTTCCGGTTTTTGAAAGTTCAGTTACGAAAACATCTGTAACAGAGTTTCCAAGCCGCCTGTCACCGAATCTAGTTTCATTTTTAAAGCTGGCCACAGCAATCCTGCGTTTTGGCCCCATAAATGTCTTTTCTGTCTCATAATCTCTTAGTTTTGCTATTTTTTCATCTTTTCTAACTTTACTAGTTGTCTCCCCGCAAGCAGAAAGTAGAAAAATAACCAGTAACCCCAATATGAAGCTTTTTACTTTGACCATGTAAACCTCCCCCAGATTTTAACCGGTAAAAAATGCCGGTACTAAAGTTTTTCTAAAACCTGTTTTACGATGTCTTCATGCCCTAGTTTAGTATTGAAGCCAGCAGCTTTTACATGTCCTCCGCCACCAAAAATAGAGGCTATTTTATTCACATCAGTACTTTTTGACCTAAGACTTCCCTTTATCTTTCCATCCTCCTCTTCCCTTAGGAATAGAGCGACTTCTGTGCCTTCATATGATCTAAGTATCTCTACTAGGCCCTCGGTTTCATCTTTTGTGCCGCCTACACTTTTTAAAGCTTCCTGAGTCAGGAAAAAGTATGAAAGCTTCTTTTCGTCTATGAACCTGAAGCCGCTCAAAGTCAGCCCCATAAGCTTTAATGTAGGCATAGATTTTGTCTGGAAAAATTCTCTTACCACCTTACTGGTGTCTACGCCGATATTTTTAAGTTTAGCAGCCACTCTAAAAGTATCGGAACTAACATTGTCGTGGGCGAAATTTCCGGTGTCGTTCACTATACCGGTATAGATGGTTTCTGCCATATCCAGGTCCATACAGATCCCCAGTTCTTCAATAAAATTGAATATTATCTCAGATGTTGAAGATATCTCGTGCACGTAGTTAAGGTGTCCGAAGAGCGAGTTGCTGGTATGGTGGTCTATGTTTATTATTTTTTTCTCCGAAGACAATAGGCTGTTTACTTTCCCAAGCCTTTCTTTTGTAGCACAGTCAACTGCTATGAAAAGGTCGAAATCATAATTTTTTGAAGAATCGTAGATTTCTACCATGTCACTAAGTTTTAAAAATTTTAGATTTTTAGGGACGGACTCCTCTAAGATGAATCTTACCTCTTTATTACCGCTATCGCCATCCTTATCCTTTAATTTTTTAATGGCAAGCATAAGAGAAAGTCCGCCACCAATTGCATCTCCATCTGGGTTGACATGTGAGCTGATTACTATACTGTTTGCATTTTTTATTTCTTCGATTATTTCCAAAAAATTATTCATTAAAAAAATTCCTCCGTTAAATAGATATTATGTTGATCCCATTTTCAAGTAATAAATCAACTGTAACCCCGTTTCCATCAACCAATATGGATGTGAAGCTACCATCATAGATTCTTCCGTAGCCACAAGATGGACTTTTTTCTTTTAGGACGGCTATCTCTATCCTATTTTTTTTTGCTATTTCCAGAGTCTTATTGGCCCCGGCAATAAAGCTGTTAGTGACGTCACACCCTTTTGCCGTCACGACCCTTTTGCCGATCCTTTCTGCAGGCGGCCTAGGAGTGGACAGACCACCGAGCACCTCCGGGCATACCTGCACATACTGCAGGTTCTTCAAAACCTTTGAGAATAGACAACTTTGCTTGCTTTTACCCATGTAGTTGCAAGGGACACCCATTAGGCAGGAGCTTACGAGAATAGGTTTGTTGTAGCTGTACTCTTTTAACGAGCTTAAGTCTACGTTAAGGTATCTTGCTATCTGTTTTTTGTCATAGTAGATGTCCATAAGTGGCAAGAGAACAAAGTTCCTTTTTGTGTACATAGGATGGGGTATGCAGAGCTCAGCTGTGTTGATATTTAGGTTGGAGTAGAAGATTATGTCTATGTCTATGGTTCTAGGCCCCCATTTCACCATTCTTCTTCTTTTCAAGAAGTCTTCTATGTGGTTTATGCTTTTAAGGAGTTCGTAAGGCAGCAGATCTGTTCTTAACTCAACAGCACAATTAATAAAATACTCCTGCTCCTGGTACCCCCAAGGTTCAGTCTCGTAAAACTTTGAAACCTTGGCGACCTTTGTTTTGGGCAGTTTATCAAGTTCTGCTATTGCAGCTAAAAGGTTGTAAAATCTATCCCCTATGTTTGACCCCAGGCTGAGGTAGACGGAGTTACTCATAGTCTGACCTCTTTCTAGATATCTCCACCCCTACAAAATCATAGTGTCCATCTATAGGGGCTTCCGGTTTTTTTATTCTTATCCATACCTTATCTATATCATAGGAGAAAAGCAGAGCTTTTGCGATTTCGCTTGCTAATTTTTCAATGAGTTTGTACACGTTGCCGGTTGTAATACTTTCTACGATCTTGTAGACTTCAGCATAATTTATACTTTTGTCTAACTCATCGCTCTCACCGGCCTCGTAGAGGTTTTTGTAGATGTCTAAATCTATGTAAAAGTTCTGACCTAGCTTATTTTCTTCAGGAAGAACCCCGTGATAAGCGTAGAATTTTATATTTCTCAATACAATTTTATCCATATGTGTATATCCTTTCTAGAAATCACTAAGACTGCTTGTTAAATGGGGAAAAGCCTTCACCCAGGACCTCATAAGCTTCTGAAATTATCACAAAGGCGTTTGGATCTATGTCCTTTATCCACCTTTTAAGCTCGTAAATCTCTTTTGTTTTAAGCACCGTGATGATTATTTTTCGGTCAATGTCGGTATAGAGCCCTTTGCCAGCAAGGCAGGTCCCACCCCTGTTTATTTTAGATATTATTATATCCTTGACTTCTTCGTGCCTGTCGCTTATTACATATACCATCTTAGCGTAGCTCACACCCTCAAAAACTTTGTTTATCAGGATGCCGGTTGTATATAGAGTTAATATGGCATAGAGTCCTTTTTCAAGTCCAAATATAGCAGCAGCACTTATTAAAACCAGGGTATCCACCGTCATAAGGGCATAACCAACTGGAATTTTAGCATATTTATGCAGAATCTGAGCTAGTATGTCGGTGCCGCCAGTACTGCCACCAAATTTCATTATAAACCCAAGTCCTACACCTGCAATAACACCGCCGAACATAGCCCCTAGTATCATGTTTCCGCCAGTGGAAAAATCTATCAAATTATCTGCATTTGGGACTATGCCTCTCAATAGGTCTATATAGAATGAGAGCATAACTGTTCCAAAAAATGTTTTGAACCCGTATGACTTTCCAAAAGTCCTTATGCCGGCAAGATATATTGGGATATTCAAAAACAGCATGCTAATCCCTATATTGAAACCAAAGAGATGGTAAAGTATTATGGCAATACCAGATACGCCCCCGGCAGCTATTTTAGAAGGTGCTAGGAAAAGTCCAATACCCACAGCTGCAACAAGGGCACCTAAATTTATTATTATGTAGTCAAGCAGTAAGTTTCTGTATTTTTTGGACATAGTTCCCCCTAATCACAGTTACCGTTGACAAGGCATTTAATTTCCTGCATAATTTTTTCTTTTTCTATATTTTTTTCCTGTATCAAATCCTCTATTTCTTGCAGGGCTTTGCTTTTTTGCTTATACTCAAAGTCTGGGTCATACCCTATCTTTTTAGACCTCAAGCTCATAGTTATAACCTCTACCATTGCCGCCGCATTTCTTCCTGAAGAGATGTAGAGTTCAGCTTTTTTCACAGGAATTCCTAAGATGTCTATATCTGTTTCCAGGTAGTTGGTTTGTGTAAGATAGTCGTCTTCCACTAGCTCTTTCATCTCGATGATGAAGTCTAGCTGCTTCATCATCCTTACCGCACCAAGACCGTAAAGGGCTTTTACATCTATTATGCCGAGCCCTCTAATCTCCATAAAGTAAGGCAGTTTTTCTGCCGAACCTATAACCTGGTGGTTTGGGTGACGTGTGAATTTAACCATATCATCAGCAATCAATCTATGACCACGGTGTATAAGTTCAAGGGCGGTTTCACTCTTACCGATACCACTTTTACCGGTTAAGAGTACCCCAAATCCGAAAAGTTCTACATAAACACCGTGCATGGTTAAAGAAGGGGCAAAGTATATCTCTAAAAATTCGTTTACGTCAGCTATAAGTTCGGTTATGTTGCATGTGGTAGATAGCAGAATCTTGTTTTTTCCTTCCACCTCTTTTAGGAAATAATCAGGTATCTCCTCCACCCCAGAAAGTATAATAGCTGGGAAATCGTAGTCAAGATATTTAGCCAGGTTGTTCTCTCTTATATTTTTTGGAAGACTTTCAAGATATTTAAACTCTGCATCTGCTATAAGTTGGAGACGATTCTCTCCACCTTCTTCCAAGACATCGTAAAAACCAGAAAATTCAAGTGCCGGTCTGTGAAGGCTAGTGTTGATTATCAACTTTTCATCTAAAAGTTCCAGTCCGTTTAAAACTTTTAAACCGAATTTTTCTTTCAGCTGAATAACTTTTAAGGTTTTAATGAATCCCATGCTTTCGACCTCTTCTCTTTTTTCTTTGTTCTGCTTTATGAGCTTCTCAGTTTCCATTAGAAAATACATTGCAGAATTTACACCAGTAAGCTTTAGACGCTGGTTTATTGCCGCAGTTTCCACAATAATTGCTAGATTTCTCCCCTTTCTAACTGGAAGGGTTATTTTAGGGATGTCTACTCCGAGTATGTTCATAGATTCTTGTTCTATTCCAAGTCTGTCGTAGAATTTTTTTTCATTCCATTTTTCTAGACTTACTACAAGATTGACCTGCTTTGATTTTCTAGTGGCCCCTATACCGTAAAAATCTACCACGTCAACCGTATGTCCCCTTGTTAAATTCAAAATAAATTTTCCTTCATCGGAGTCCTCTGCGAATCCGTTGGAACCTATTATTTTATCCTCTTCTACTTTCTTTAGGGTAAGGAGTCTATCAGATATGAACTTGTGCCCTTTTTCAATCAGCTCTATAGCGGTACCTATCTTTGCCTCTGAATAACCGTAGATTAAGACACCCATACCGAAAATTTCTAGCAGGGTGAATTTGTTGAGGACAATCTCTGGTGCCAGTTCGCTCTCCAAGAATTTTTTTAACCTTCCAATAAAAGATTCTGTTTTCATATTTGTATGGAGCACAGTTTTATGGCATTGCTTAGCACATTGTATAAAAAGTTCATCTATATTGGCGCCAGCAGTTACTATTGCACAAGGGAAATGGTAGGAAAAATAGATTTCCAGTATTCTTTTTTTGGTGGAGCCGTCGAGTGTTTGCAGATACTTCATCTCCTCTTTTCCAAGGATATGTATAGAACTGTCCACTTCGGGTATGTCCTTCATGGGAAAGCCGGTCAACTCAGCCCCTGGTCTGTGAACTGCAGAAAGGACGATCTCCTTCTCCAGGCTTTCTCCGGTATTCAGAATGTCGAGTTGAAAGTTATCGATGATTTGTTCGACAGTTACACCCTTTTCCATAGCATTACCTCTCTCTCAAAATAGGACTGTATCGTTTAAAGCTCTTTGCAAGCTCAAGTGCCTTTTCTTTGGAATCAAAATAATTGGATATTATTATATAATGTCTTTTATCTTGGTTGTTGACCTCCACTATTCTGAGGTCAAAATTCCCGAACTTCTTTTGAAAAGACATAGCATTCTCAACGTTTAAAAATGTAGCTATCTGCAAATAGTAAAGCTGTGAAGTAGGCGTAAAGACAGCCTCATTTTTTCTTTTATCGGAAAAATATTTTTTTGAAAATTTATTGTAGTATTTTTTATCTTTATAAAAATCGATGTTTCTTATACCTATATTCTTAATTATTTCGCTTGTTATTATGGCTTTTTGGTTTTCACTTTGCATGTATAATTTTTTTACGCTTAGAAATGAAAAAACAACTGCAGCCATAAAAAAAACGGTTATGGTAAATGAGAAAAACCCTCTAACTTTCAAATTTTACCACCTCTTTAAACTTGGAAACTAGGTAAAATGAACCGCAAACAACGACTAATTTCTTATTTTTAGAAAGAGCCCTTTGAAAGGCTTGCGGCAAATCTTCTACCACCTCAAAGTCAAATTCTAGGGAAATCTTGCTGAGTAGATCCGCCCCGCTAAGTCCTCTATGCACCCCTTTTAAGGATGTCAAGATGATACTGTCAGAGAACCCTCTGATCTCCGACATGACTGTGTTGATATCCTTATCCTCTAGTAGGGAGCATATGACAGCCACATCCTCTTTTTTATATGAATGCAGTATATTTTCTTTTAGCACCCTTGCTGAGTCAAAATTATGTGCCCCGTCTAAGATGAGCAGGGGGTCTCTGGCCGCTATCTCAAAACGCCCGGGCCACTTTACCTTAGCCACACCGGATTTTATAAACTTATTTTCTATCCCGATGTACTTCAAGGCACCATAAGCTGCAAGAAAGTTGTTTACCTGGAAATCCCCGTAAAGAGAAACCCTGTAAGAGTCGCCGTCTAAGTTTACCACAGTGTTAAAGTTCTCACTGTCTAAAAAGTGTGAGTGGGGCTTAAATGTCTCCAGGACGTTTGTGTAAAGTTCTGTTTTCTCTTTTACCGCCTGGATTAATTCCGGTTTGTCATCCGCAAAAAATACTGGGCGACCTCTTTTTATTATGCCGGCTTTTTCCCTAGCTATATCCTGCAGGTTGTCACCTAGAATGTTGATATGGTCCATTGAGACATTTGTAATTATGGACAGTACCGGGTCTACAATGTTGGTGGCATCGTATCTGCCACCTAGGCCGGTCTCCAGCACCACGTAATCGCAGTTTTTATCCGAAAAGTACAAAAACATCATGGCAGTGGTAATCTCGAAAAAAGTGGTTTGTATGCTGTCTTCTTCTAGCTTGCTTTTCACCAGCTGGAAATAACGGCAGACATCTTCGTCGGATATCATAACCCCGTTTAGGGATATCCTTTCATTGAACTTTAAGATATGTGGCGAAGTATACTTCCCAACGCTGTATCCAGCATCTATAAGGGAGGACTCTATCATAGATGCTGTGGAACCTTTACCGTTTGTACCGGCTATGTGGATTACCTTGTAGTTATTTTGTGGATTCCCTATCAGGGAACAGATTTTTTTTATATTATCTAGGCCTAACTTGATTCCAAATACAGTATAAGAATAAAGCTCGTCGAGCACCTTTTCTACTTCCATTAAAGCACCCCTTGGTTAAAGTATATTATGAAGAAAAGCGCAATGGATAAATCCATTACGCATCTAATTTCTCTAGTATTTTAATAACTATGTCTTTTGAATTTTTTGATGCGAGCTTGACAAACTCCGTGAAGTCCACCTTAGCATCGTGGTTTGCCTTGTCAGAAATAGACCTTATAACAACAAAAGGAATGTCGAATAGGTAGCAAACATGTGCTACAGAAGCCCCCTCCATCTCTGTGCACTCTCCGTTAAACGTAGACCTAAGCCAGCTTATCTTGTCAGAGCATGCTATGAACTGGTCACCACTTAATATTCTTCCTGTTTTCACTTTTTCAGCCCCAAAAAGGTCGTGTGCAACGTTTTCTGCCAGTTCCACTAGCTGTGAATCTGCCTTGAAAAATGATTCCTTCATTCTAGGAATTACACCATGTTCAATTCCAAAAGAGGTTACATCGAAATCGTGTTGTATAAGTTCTGTAGAGACAACTATGTCCCCTACCTCCAAGTCAGGATTAACCGCACCAGCTACACCGGTAAAGATGACTTTATCTACATTGAAGTGGGACACCAAAAGAGTTGTGCATACGGCGGCGTTTACTTTTCCTATTCCGCCCTCCACAAGCACCACATCTTTGTCGCAAAGTTTACCCTTGAAAAAAGTGAGGTTTACTACTTTTTCTTCTTCTATATTTTCCATAAGTTGCTTTAGCTCTACAACTTCTTCATGCATAGCACCTATAATTCCTAGCATCAGTACCTCCAAAAAATAAAATTTACATTAAATTATATCATATATAAATACCTAAAGCAATAATTAAGGACTGTAAATTTGGACTTGTTGACTTTTCAACGCACTACAAAGTATAATAATTATAGAAATGGGGGGATAAGTATGAAAAAAAAATTGCTATTTCTTGTATTAATTTTACTGACAGCTTGTTCTAGCATAGAGGAAAAAAGGGAAAAGGAAGCGGAAAAAGCCATAGGTTCCGAGGTAAGTTACGAAAACTTGAAAACCTATCCGGCATGGGTTGTGAGGCCCTCATATGATAATGGGTTAGCCGGTGTTGGCTCTGCAAAAATTAGCGAGGCGGGATTTGACTTCGCCAGAAAAGAGGCTATGGCAAATGCCAGGACAGAACTTGCGTCCCAGATAGCAGTAAGGGTAAATTCACTTTTCAAATCCTATGTAAGTAAGGTTGGGGAAGATGAGTTTTTAGATATAGAAAAATCCAGCGAGAGCATATCCAAACAGATAGTTAGTGAAGTTCTTATAGGATCTCACATAAAGGATACTTGGATATCAAAAGAAAACGAGATATTCATGCTGGTAGTTGCCGAGTACGACAGCATAGCTCAAGCCACAAAGGATGCCATGAGGCAGGCCAAAGGCTACGTATCAGGGGCAGAAGAGGCTGAAGAAGAGCTTGACATGGAGATCGAAAAGGCACTCTACATGGAAGAGTAACATATTTTTAGGGCAGTAGGTTACTATTGCCCTTTAATATTAAAGGGGATGGCGACATGAAATATTTGATTTTTATCTTAATTCTGACCGGCGTTTCTGTTTTCGGCAGCGAGTGGGCCATAAGCGAGAAAACTTATCTAGAAGGATTTTCGGAACTTGAAGAAAAACAGATTATCTCAATTAAAGACAGCGTCAACAGCCAGCCAATAGCCGGCGCAACTGTTGAAGTTTTAGGTGACGTATTATACTCAGATAAGAATGGCTATGTCAAACTGTCAAGCGATAAATTCAAGGGTGTCGTACACGGATACTTCCCATTAATGGCAAAGAAAAACGGCTATAGGGATTTGAACTCGCTTGTAGAAGTGGAGCTTGAGGGTGTTAGAAACAAGTTTTTCATTATGGAAAAAGGTGGGACTCAGTATTCAAAGCTTGTGATAAAGAAAAATGGACCAGGGACCGTCTACCTGAATGAAAAACGGCTAAATGATGAAATACTTAAAAATGTAACCGGTATAGCCTACGGTACTTATTTGCTTAAAAGGGTGTCAGGTAACGATGTGGAGGAAAAGCCAGTAGTTGTTGACAGGGGAACTGAAAGTCTGGACATATAAGGAGAAGAGGTGGATAATGAAAAGAGCTTGGATATTTATTTTGCTAGGTGTCTTCATGTTTTCTGCTGCATATTCAAATGAGCTCACAGGCTATGGTTTTGCTAAAAATGAAAAAGAGGCTAAGCAGCTGGCCATGGCCGACCTTTCAAGCCAGATTGAGGTAGAAGTTGACGCTAGTTTTTCTCAGATAAAGAGCGTAAACAATGGTTATATAGATGAAATAAAAGAGGACATGGTGAGGTTAGAATCTAGAACTATCCTTTATGGAGTGGAGTATCGAGTCAAAAAAAGCCTTTTTAGGAAGAAATACAGAGTGTACGCAACGATAAGCCAGGATAAGCTAGGATTATATGAAGCCAAGATATCAGAACTAAAAAATTCCATAATTGAAGATTATAAAAAAGCCAGGAAGGTCGATGATATACTCTTGAAACGGGCTTACTTAGAAAAGGCTATAGAAAGCAGAAAAAAATATGATTCATATGCCGCAATAGCTTTTTTATTGGGCAGCGATAAATCCTATCGTTTTTCCATAGGGAAAATAGAGCTTGAGGACTTTCTAGATCAAGTGATGGAACAGTTAAATAAAAAAAGGGTGGTGTACGTCAGGGTAAGAGGTAACTTGGGCGGAGACAGCAAAAAACTGTTAGAGAGTGCAGTGAAAAAAATGCTTGTGGAGATATCCCGAAAAAATGGGGACAGAATGATTTTGAGTGAGGTAGAAGATAAAGAGGTAAACACGGTGTTCACTGTGGAGGTAAATTCCTTCCATATAAACAGACAGCCGGACATAAGCTATAACAAGAAGGTAATAAGCAGTGAAAAATACCTCGGTTATATAACAATGAGTATGAAAATATACAGTAAAACCCTTAAAGCGACGCTGCTCGATCTTTCGGTATCATCTGCTGGGGCTGATTTGAAAGATGCTGTAGTAGCATTGAATAATGCCATCTTGAACGGAGTAAGGAGTTCGAGGGCTAGTGTAGAAGAAAATATACTTAGAGAAAAGTAAACCCCAGGATATCCTGGGGTTTTTTATTCCAAATTTTTGTTTAGAAGAGTCATGTGTACGTGGTCCTCCCATTTGCCATTTATTTTCAGATACTTTTTAGCAAGGCCCTCATTTTGGAAACCACATTTTATTACTACCGCCATAGAAGGCAGATTTTCTGGCATTATGTTGGCTTCTATACGGTGTAGTCCTAGTTCGTCAAAGGCCAGCTTTATTACCCTTTTTACAGCTTCTGTTGTATATCCTTTGTTTACCTCATCCTTATCTAGTCTGTACCCTAAACTGCACGAAAGAAAGTTTCCGTGGAAGATGTTGTTTAGGGCTATGGAACCTATTATTTTTTGTCCCTCTTTTTTAAAAATCCAAAACCTGTAGCAGATGCCGGCCCGGTAAAGCTTGTCATTTCTCAAGATATCAAGAAGTTGATACTCCAATGTAAAAAACTTATCCTCCCTCATTATTTCCCATTTTTTTAGGAAGTCCCAATTTTTTTTGAAGTAACTCAATATGAGGTGAGAATCGGTTATCTTGGCATTTCGCATTACTAGCCTCTCAGTTTCCAAAACCATTTTAATCACCAGCTTTCAACTAGAATATGGTCAAAGTTTTAAAATTTTCATAGGAGATTTCATATATTTTATCTTTGGATACCCCTCTTCTACTCCCCAGGTATTCGGCTACCTCTTCCACCATTTCAGGCATTCCCTTTCTACCTCCGTACTCCCATGGACCATCACTCTCCAGGCAGATGCACTCCATTGGGATGCTGTCTACGAATTCTGAGTATTTTTGGTTGTACATAACGTCAGGGCTTACCGAAATCAGGTATCCATTCTCGAGTATTCTTTGGAGTGTTTTGTTATCCCCTTCGAACCAGTGGAAAAGGGCTTTTCTTATGCCGTGTTTCTCTAAAAGGTCAAGGGCTATGGGGGCAGCATCGAAGACCGCATGCAGTATAAGGGGTAAGTTATACCTTTTTCCTAGCGCTATGAATTTTTCTAGAAGACAATTAGCCTTAGTTATTAATATGTCTTTTTCCAATTCGGGTATATTTTGCATAGAAAAGTAAGGTAAACCTATCTCACCGATGGCAGATATCTTGCTGTGATTATCCCGTATGAGCTTCTCTACAGCCTCATAATCTGAAAAATTTTCCGGATACTCTGGGTGTATGCCCAATGCTACTTTTAGCTCCGGATAGATTTTTTTTAATTCCAGTAATTTTTTGCTGGATTTATAATTTATGGCGGCACCCATAATAATATAATTTTTTTTATCTAAAATTCCTTTAATTTCTTTACCGCCATATTGATCAATGTGACAATGGATGTCGACTATATAATTCAAACTAATCACCTAATACTCGAGATACTTTAGTATCTCTTTTTTGTAGTTGAGGGCATCCTGGGACAGGAGAAATGCTCTTTCACGAGGTTTATCAGCTTTGATGCGTATCTCTTTTAGTACCTTTGCCGGCCTATCGCTTAGCACGTAGATTCTATCCGATAGGAATAGGGCCTCGTCTATATCGTGGGTTATAAAGAGAACGGAGTGCCTTAGCTTTTGTAGAAGTTTTAGTAGCCATTTCTGCATTTTCACCCTTGTTATGGCATCTAGTGCACCAAAAGGTTCGTCAAGTAAAAGTATGTCGCTGTCTACAAGTGCAGTCCTTATAAGGGCCGCCCTCTGTCTCATTCCACCAGAAAGTTCTGCCGGATAGGAATTCTCAAATCCCTGTAGCCCAAACTCTTCTATCAGTGTCATAACCCTGCTCTTAAACTTTATTTTTGATGATTTGTTCAGCTCTAAGGGAATCATAAGGTTTTCAAAAAGAGTCCTCCAGGGAAACAGCAGGTCTTTTTGAGGCATATATGCAATACACTTGTTGTACTCTTTTATATCGGTGTTTTCTATCCTGATTTTTCCAGAAAACTCCCTTTCCATTGACGTTAAGAGTTTGAATAAAGTGCTTTTTCCGCATCCGCTTGGGCCAATTATTGAAACAAATTCCCCACAACCTAGCTCGATGTCAATACCCCTAAGTATTTGCATCTCGTTAAACGATTTGTTTAGATTTTTTATCTCTATCTTCAAACTCTTTAACTCCTTTCATAAAAAGGATATCATAGCATAGCTATGATATCCTTAAATGTTAACTACTTTATGAATTCGTTTGTAAAAGCCTTAGTAGTATCAATTTTATTTTCCATCAGACCGTTTGCAAAAAGCCAGTCTGTATACATATCCCATACGGATTTCTTTTGTATTCCCCAAGAATTTGCCTCGGCTTGATACTCTCCGGCTAGGAATTTTTGGCTTTCAACAACAAGATCTTTGTCAAGTTCAGGTGCATTCGCTAGCAGTATTTCAGCACTCTCTTCAGGGTTTTTCATTGCGAACTCATACCCTTTTTTTGTCGCCTGCATGAACTTTTCAACTAGTTCCTTGTTTTCTGAAATATTTTTTTCGCTTGTTATTATCACAGGTGTGTAGTAGTCAAGCTCAGGTGCGAAATCTTTAAGACTGATGTAGTCTATACCGATACCCTTTAATTTTGCCTCTATACCTGTCCATCCTGCAAATATCCACGCAAAATCTATATCTTTTTTGCTTGAAGCAAAGAAATCAGTGGCTCCGCTGCTTAGGATATCCACTTTTTCAACATCTGCTCCAACGGAATCCATAAGGGCTTTTAATGTAGCCTTTTCTATAGGTGATCCCCAGCCACCGTACTTTTTACCCTCAAAATCTTTAGGGGTTTTTATACCTTTTGTACTCAAAGCTGCAAAACCAGAGGTATTGTGCTGTATAACGGCGGCAATTGAGACTACAGGAACCTCCTCTAAACGTGCAAAAGTAACGGATTCCTGGTAGCTTACTCCAAATTGAGCTTTGTCAGTGGCAACAAGCTGTTCCGCTGTCCCACTGGAAGGTTGTACTATTTCAACGTCAAGGCCCAAGTCTTTATAAAAGTCTTTGTCCTTGGCAACATAAAGTCCAGTGTGATTTGTGTTAGGAGTCCAATCTAGAGTCACAACCACCTTGGAAAGTTCTTCTTTAGGAAGCTCCTCTTTTTTACTTCCGCAGCCGGCCAAAAGAGCCAATGTAATAATTAATATTAAAACTTTTTTCATTATTTTCCTCCATTTCTTGATTTTTTGTTATATGGCATAAGAATTATTTCAAATATTTTTACAAGTTTGAACATAAAAAAACTCAGGACGACTACTATAAAGATATCGGCAAAAAGTTCATCGGTTTTAAAAGAACTTATAGCCCTGGTCATAAATATGCCCAGCCCGTTTTTAGCCCCAAGCCACTCCCCGATAACAGCTCCCATTATACTATAAGTAGCAGAGATCTTTAAACCTGCAAAAAATGCGGGCAGGCTTGCAGGGATTTTTAGCTTGAAAAAAATCTGAACTTTGCTGGCCTTCATGGTTTGCATGAGGTGCACCATATCTTCGTCCACCTGCTCCATACCGTCCAAAAAGCTTATCAGTATAGGAAAAAAACATATAATAATCACGATAATTATTTTTGGCATTACCCCGAATCCGAACCATATTAGTATTAGTGGTGCTATGGCTATAAGTGGAACGGTCTGGGAAATTAGTAGGATAGGATAAAGCACTACCTTTAGCTTTTTAAAGCAGTTCATAAGCTGCCCTAATAAAACCGCTAATATAATTGCAATTAGAAAACCTAACATTGCTTCAAAAAAAGTGGTCTTAGTATGCACCCAAAGTATCTCTCTTTTCGAGAACAGAGCCATTAAAATCCTAGAAGGAGCCGGCAGGATGTAGTTCGGTACCCTGAGTTTTATGCTTATGAATTCCCATAGAAAAGCTAAGAAAAGAATGAAAGCAGCCTGTAAGCCCCTATCCCCTATATTTTTTAGTTTTTTCATCCATCCCTATCCCGTCTTTTTTATAATCTATCTTAATGACGCTTACTACCCTAACAGCACCCTCTTCTACACAAATTTTTTGTGCATCCTTTACAATCTGTAACAGTCCGTCAATGTCCCCCTCTATAGTAGTTTCCATTGGTCCGACTTCATATTTGTAGCCGCTTTTAGCTATCATTTCTATTACCTTATCCACTGCCCCGTACATTTTACCCTCATCTTCTATGATTGGGACTATCTGCAAGCTTAAGTTTATTTTTTCCACTGTATATGTCACCATCCTATAATTTAAAAATAAATAAAAAAAACTGCCCCAGCCGAGAGACAGATTCGCAACTCCCTACGCTGGCATTACCCAGATCAGGTCCATGGTCGAAGCATATATACTTCCTCTCAGCCGATAATATCAGCTCCCATTTTTACTTGATTGACTAAGAAAGTATAGCATAGATTATGATTTTTTTAAAGATAAATTCTAGGTGATACAAATCTTAAAAATAGTTGCATAAACAACTAGAATGATTTATAATAGTTCCTATATAAACTTTTTAGTTTTAAGGAGTGGTAATATTTGAAGGGAAATGAAAATGTGTCATTTTGGCCGTTAATGTCTGTAATATTTATAGGAGCTTTTTTAGCAGTCTTCAATTTAAGTGCAATAAATATAGCGATACCAGTTTTGATGAAAAGTTTTTCTACAAATTTGGACGCAGTAAAATGGACACTTACAGCTTATATTTTATCGCTTGGGATAATAGCTCCTATAACGGGGTATCTTGGGGAAAAAATTAGCTACAAGCGTCTTTACATACTTGCCCTTATTGGTTTTACTCTATCGTCATTTTTATGTGCTACTTCACAAAATATACACCTATTGATTTTTTCTCGTATTCTCCAAGGGTGTTTTGGTGGAGTAATAGCCCCTTCAGCAATGGCCATAATTTATCAAATTATACACAAGAATAAGCAGGCTTTTGCTATTAGTATCTGGGCACTGGCCTCCATGCTTGGACCAGCCCTTGGACCTACTATAGCCGGATGGCTCATTGAGAACTATGGGTGGAAATCAATTTTTATTGTAAACGTGCCAATAGGAATTGTAGCAACTATAATGTCTGTTTTTATTATGCCTTATTATAAGCTGAGCTCAACTAAAACTTTTGATTCTATAGGGTTCGCTACATGTATTGGAGCCAGTGTATCGCTGCTTGTAGCCTTTAGCCAAGGTGCGAACTGGGGCTTGAAATCCTTTAAATTCCTCCTATTAGTATTAGCCGGTGTCTTATGTTTGGCATTATTTATACATAGAGAACTTACTACTAAGGAGCCCATGTTAAATCTCAGGGTATTTAGATACAAGCGGTTTACATTGAGCATCGTTCTAATTGGTATAATTTATATAGCCCTTTATTCGGGAGTGCTATTTGCTCCACTGTTTCTGCAAAATGTCCAAGGTTTATCCCCTATAGATGCAGGGCTTGTAATGCTACCTCCTTCATTGGTCATGGCAGTGTCAATGCCGCTGGTTGGGAAACTATATGAAAAAATGGAGCCGCAACTTCTTATAATTATAGGTATCATGCTTATAGCTTTCGGTTCTTGGAAAATGGGGCATCTTGTAGTCGACACATCAAAGTGGTATGTGACATGTTGGATGATTGTTAGAAATATAGGTATTTCCATGTCCATGATGCCGGTTACAAATCTGGGGATGGCTGCTGTGCACAAAGAACTTTCTGGGCATGCTTCTGCAGCCAACAATTGGATAAGGCAGTCTGTGGGATCTCTATCTGTAGGAATATTTGCATCGCTTCTTAGCACGAGAACAGTAGTGCATGTGCAAAAACTTGAGGCTGTAGGGTTATCGGGGAATATATTATATCTTAAAGCATCCACTCTTGGAATAAATGAGATGAGCATTATAGCAACTATTATAGTTTTAATAGGTATCCCCATAACTCTTGGTTTAAGAAAAAGGTCTTCTGTTTATATGCTTACTCAGTATGAGGATTCGATATAGCAGAATATTTAGGTGCAGTTAGGATGCTTTAGCTTTTTAATAGATATCTTTGAATTAAATTAATACTGGAAAAATATGTTTTAAATATAAGGAGTGAATGTAATGGGAAAAAATGAAAAACTTTTAAATGGGAGCATACCAAAGCTACTCTTGGAATTTTCAATACCAGCTATAATAGGTAGCTTGGTTTTTGCATTGTATAACATAGTTGACAGAATTTTCATAGGTAATTTAGGAACCTATGCCATAGCCGGAGTAAGTATAACTTTTCCGATTTTTACAATTATAATAGCTTTTGGAATGTTCGTAGGGCAGGGAGGGGCTCCTCTTATATCCATTAGGCTCGGACAAAATAATAATGAAGGTGCCAGCCGCGTATTATCAAACGTTTTTTTAATGTTTACAATTATAAGTATAATAATGATGTGCCTTTTTACAATTTTTTTAAATAAGCTTTTGATTTTGTTTGGAGCCAGTGGAAATACCCTGCCATATGCAAGGGATTATATGAGGATAATAAATTTTAGCATATTTTTTAATTTCATTGCACTTGGAATGTGTAATCAAATAAGAGCTGAAGGAAACTCTAAACTAGCAATGAAAGCCATGCTGATCGGAGCTATATTAAACATAATTCTAGACCCTATATTTATCTTTTACTTTAAACTGGGTGTCAGTGGAGCTGCGTATGCTACAGCTATTTCGAACATGGTTTCAGCGGCATTTGTTATGTTTTATTTTACAAAAAGTAAAAAAAGTATCCTCAAAATAAAATTGGAATACCTGAAGTTGGAAAAAGAGATAATAAAGGAAATATCTAAAATAGGGCTTTCACCTCTTTCGCTTCAATTGGCGGCAAGTTTTGTTGCAGTTTTTGCAAATAAAGCTCTATTGAAGTATGGTGGTGACGTGGCTGTCGGTGCAATGGGTATAGTAAACAGCGTTTATCTTTTCATGGTTATAGTAATAAATGGAATAAACCAGGGGGCACAGCCGATCATAGGTTTTAATTACGGCGCTGAAAGATATGGTAGGGTAAAGGATACACTGAAAATAGCTATATTTTCGGCGATGGCTTTAGCGATTTTAGGATTTATTATTATAGAATTTTTTCCTCAAATACTTATATCGCTTTTTAATAAATCCGATGCTGTCCTTATAGATACTACAGTCAGTGGTATAAGAATATATCTTTCTATGATTATCTTGGCAGTAGTTCAGATAATAGGGGCGAGTTATTTCCAATCAGTTGGATATCCTCAAAAGTCTATAATGCTAAATTTGTCTAGACAGGTATTTTTGTTTATACCGCTGCTTTTAATTTTGCCTAGAATATTTGGCATTAATGGTGTTTGGCTTACTGGAGCTATTGCAGATGTGGTTTCATTTTTAATAACTGCTGTCTTTATGCTAAAAGAAATGAAGAGGTTAGAGGAATGTCATGAATTGCAGATGTGTTCAATATAATTATTTAGATTAAATAGAAAAAGCGGGAATATTCCCGCTTTTTTTTATTTGATTAATTTTTGGATATCATTTGATATAAACTGTGCTTTAGAACCGAATATAGCTTGAACTCCATTAGTTCCAACTTTTAAGACTCCTGCGGCTCCAAGTTTTTTAAGTTCTCCGTCGTTTACTGCCCCCGTGTCTTTTACCTCAACTCTAAGTCTTGTAATACACGCGTCAACAGAAACTAGGTTTGTTTTACCCCCGAGCGCATCTATTGTAAGTACCGCAAGCTCGTGGTTGCCAAGGTGAGTAGAAACTTCCTCTGTTGTATCATCTTCTCTACCAGGAGTTTTAAGGTCCCATTTTCTGATTGCGAACCTGAATAAGAAGTAATATAGAACAGCCAATATCGATCCAACAACGATAACAAGCCACCATTGAGTTCTGTTAGGCATTACTCCAAATACTATGTAGTCGATAATTCCACCAGAGAAAGTCATACCTATTCTAACGTTTAGCATGTTCATTATCATGAACGAAGTAGCTGCTAATACACAGTGAATTCCGTATAGAACCGGCGCAACGAATAAGAATGCAAACTCAATTGGTTCAGTAATACCTGTTAAGAAAGAGGTAAGTGCAGCTGAGAAAAGTATACCTGCAGCAACTTTTTTCCTACCAGGCTTAGCTTCGTGGTACATAGCAAGTGCAGCAGCTGGAAGTCCGAACATCATGAACGGGAATTTACCTGTCATGAATTTACCAGCCCCTTGATAAGTTGAAGAGGAAAAGTTAGTTACATTATCTTTTAGCATTGAAAACCATATCGCTTGGTCTCCTTGTACAACATGTCCAGCTTTGTCAATATACTCTCCAAATTGGAACCAGAACGGCGAGTAGAAAATGTGGTGTAGTCCAAATGGGATTAGCGATCTTTCAATCAATCCGAATATAAAAGTTGAAACATTTGTGTTTGTACCGTTTGCAAGGTAAGACAGTTGGAAAAGTCCAGCTTGTATAGGTTTCCAGATAATAGGCATAGCCATTCCAACTAAGAAAGCTACAACAGCGGTTACTATAGGTACGAACCTTTTACCTGAAAAGAAGCCTAAAAACGGTGGTAATTCTATACTGTAGAACTTATTGTAAAGGGAAGCCCCTATGACACCTGCGATGATACCCCCAAACACCCCTGTTTGAAGAGTAGGGATACCTAAAACTTCTGCATAAGCCATATTACCCTGAGCCAGCATTTCAGTGGCGTTAGTAAGATTTCCCATAGTTACGTTCATAACGAGCAAGGCAACTATCGATGCAAGTCCTGCAACCCCTTCTCCGCCAGCAAGCCCTATCGCTGTACCCACTGCGAAAAGTAGAGGAAGATTAGCAAATATAACTCCTCCAACTTGTTCCATTAAAGGAATACCTAATTTGTTACCGAATGCCAAGAAAAGTCCAGCAGCAGGAAGCAGTGCAACTGGCGTCATAATTGCTTTACCGATTCTTTGAAGCTGAGTAAATGCTTTCATTAAAAAACCTCCTAAAATAAATAGTGATTAAGAAAACCCCATACCATACAACCCTTGTTTTAAACCATTATTTTTTTAAAGTAACCCTCATTAAAAGGTCACCAGGTTTAACTTTTCCGCTCATCGGTTCTATTTTCTCCACCATATCCATAGAAGAGATTATAACCGGAGTTTTATGTGACTTGGCTTGTTTTTTGATATATTCCAAATCATATTTTACTAGCTGATCCCCTCTTTTTACAGCACCTTCATCTGCACCAAGTCTTTCAAATCCTTTACCATTCAACTGAACAGTGTCGATACCGAAGTGAACGATTAATTCAACTCCATCTTTTGTTTCAAAAGAAACTGCATGATTTGTATCGAAAATGCTAATGTCTTCTGCATCGCAAGGGGCAGATATTATTTCGCAGTCTTCAGTTGGTACTAAGCCAACCCCGTCTCCGATAAGTTTAGAAGAAAAAGCTTCATCAGGTATTTCTGAAAGATCGATAATTTCCCCAGCTATAGGAGCATAAATTTCGAAAATACGACCAGAATCCTGAGCCTCTGACCCTTTTTTAAAAATTTTACTGAAAAAACCCATATAAAAAATCCTCCTTAAAATATATTAATTTATCTAGTTTAAATATACCTGGAAAACCTAGGCATCCTTTTGAATTGAAACAGTACACAAGTTTAGCCGTGGTCTAAAACTGAACTTTTATATAAAAGTAGAGTAATTTTAGAACGGTTATTTTTTGTAAAAAAATGATCCCTAAATTTTTGTATATTCCAGTAGTTTCAGCGTAAAACTGTATAAAGCAGTTTTTTTGTATCTGCTTCATGATAATATAATACTCTTTTTTGTTTTTTTTGTCAACTGTTTTTGAAATTATTTGAACCATTAGAGGGTAAAAAATAACCGTTCGACATTTCCAGCTTTATTTTATAAGGTGGGGTCAACTGCATTGTGTCATGGATTTATTTGAAAAAGGCTCAAAAAAAATCTAAAAAATTGACAAGTTAAAAATTTTGATATAGAATAATTTTATAATATAAAATTGGCGGAAAAGAGGTGTATTGTGGGAAAAGAGGATAACTTAGAGAAAAAAAGATATAAAGTCATAAAACCATTTCTTGAGAATAGAAAAAGTTTAAAAGATATAAGTGACGAAGAAGATGTATCGTACAGTACCCTTAAACGTTGGGTTAGCTATTATAAAAAAAATGGCTTAAACGGATTGAAGAAGACGACTAGAAAAGATAAAAACACTTACAGAAGTGTGGATAAGAAAACTATAAAGTATGTAGAAAAAATTTACAGGGAAAATCCCGATATTAAAATTCAGGATTTACATGATAAAGTCATAAATTTTATAAAAAAAATGGGTGGGGAAAAAATAAGCTATGATACAGTTTATAGGATAGTGAATAATTTGGACCCTTTTATAAAAAAATACGCAGATCCTTACTCCTTAAAAAGTAAAGAATCCAATGAAATGTTTGAATTTGCTACTGGGGTTTTAAATGTGAGAATATTGGATGAATTTGTTGATGAAATAAAAAATCCATACTTAAGCATAGTTTATGATACTTACTCAAAAGCTGTTTGCAGCTTTTATATAAGTTTTGAACCTCCTACTTTAGACGATGCTTTACAGCTTTTTAGAGCAGCTATTTTAGAAGATGCTCAGAACTCATTTAGTGTTTACGGTAAGCCAAAAGAGTATGTAATAAATGACATCAGAGTGCAAGAAAAGAAAAGATTAGAGGAAATAAAAAGAGAACTTGATATGGAAATAAATTTTTCATCTGGAGAAAACAAGATGAGTGAATTTTATGAAAATCTGAATGAGGTATATTTACTGGATATGGTAGAAACTGAAAAGCTTGAAGTGGATTATAGACTTCTAAAGGTCAGGGTGGAGGACTATATAGAGAATGTGCATAATTTCAGGACTAAGGATAAATGGCTTGGCGGTCTCAAGGAATTGAGGGTGATTCCTAATAAAGATATACTCGATATACTCCTTAGCAGGTTAAAGAGTGAAAGGAAAATTCAGAACTACGGGGTTAGATTTCAAAATTTATTCTATATTCATAGTAGTTTAGAAAAACATATCGGTGAAAATGTAGAGGTTTTATACAATATTTTTGATGTGAGCAGCGTCAAAATATATCAGAACGGGAATTATCTCAGCTCAGCGTATTGCAAAGAATTAATGGGAAAACACATAAGTCTTTACGAGCTCATGTGTATAAAACGTTATATAAATATCAAATACTACAATAAAACCTTTAATCTGTCGATTTATCTAAAGGAGGTAATGGACACTATTGCTGAGAGATACCCTTAAATAACCATGTACGTAAAATTTAAATAGAAAAACCTGGATTTTATAAAATCCAGGTTTTTTATTATGAGTTTATAGCTTCGAATATTTTTTTAGGAACCATCTTGCATTTTTCCAATGAAACAGCACAAGGGGCAAATCTGACACCCAGTTTCAGAGGAACAACAAAGATATTTTCTTTTTTGAGTTTTTCTGCCACTTCGTCAGGATTATTACAAGGTACACTTATGAAGAATCCGGACTTGTAAGGGCACATTTCCAACCCGATTTTTTGAGCTTCTTCTAAGAAAATATTTGCTCTGCCTTCTAAAAGCTGTCTGAGCTCCTCCCTTTCATGGTCAACTCTTTCTAAAAGCTCCTTGTCTGCGAAGATATTAGCAAGGACTTGCATAGGTGCTCTTGTACTGTTAGACCATATACCTCTACTTGAAAACTGGCAAACATACTTAAACTCTTCAGCAACCTCTTTGTCAGAAGAAACACATATGATTGCACCGCATCTCATACCGTAAAGAGTATACCCTTTAGACAAACTGAATGCAATAATGCTTAAAACATTTTTAGGAAGCCCCCCTAAAAGTTTCATGAAGTCACGGGAATCATCACCTGCAAAATCTATGTATGCAACGTCGCATAGCAGAGTGATCTTTTTAGTTTCGTCTTTTGCAAATCCACGGATAAGTTCGATGACATTTTCCCATTCAGAAAAACTTAGGCTAAAGCCTGTTGGGTTATGTGCAGGCGTATTCAAGATAATAACGATTCTATCCTGAGTGCTCAAAACCTCCACTATTTTTTCTTTGAACGAATCTATATTAAAGTTTTTGTTTTCATCAAAAAGTTTAAAAGTATCGAGCTTTCTGCCGTTTTCTTCGGCGAGAGTTTTATAACCGCTCCAGTACCAATCGGAAGTTATAACAGTGTCGCCAAAGTTTGAATAGTTTGAAATAGTATGTCTAATAGCTCCAGACCCACCAGGTGTAGCAACCGCCTCTATATAACCTTCAGGTGTTTTGTCCCTAAATGCAGCCTTTTTTACAGCCTCTAAAAATTCCGGTATACCAGATATAGGCGCGTAAGCTGCTATTTCTGAATCAGATAGATTTCTTAAATTTTCCATTACGGATTTCATCAAAATAAGTTTTCCGTGATCATCTAAAAATGCTCCTATTGTGGAGTTTATCACATTTTCAAAACCGTGCTGTTTAACAGCTTCTTGAGCAGCTCTATTTGCTCCGAAAATTTTATCTTCAATAATAGGTCTTTTAGCATGGGACGCAACCATGGAAAATGACATAAGTATTCCTCCTTAAAAGTCTAGTTTTTGCGAGAATAATTATAACATATTTTAACATTTTTTTTAAAGTTAATTAATTTTAATAAAAAAACTGGCCGTAAAGACCAGCATTTATATATTGAAAAAATAAATATCGGTTCCCGGCCTTTGCAGACCGGGGTAAATTCTAGGAGCAAATTAATCATAATAGAATAATTTGACTATATGTTGAAAAAATTTAAACCATATTATAAGATATCTTTTATTTCTTGTGCTGTATCAAGTGAAAGAGCTTTCACAGCAAATTCTTTGGCATCAGCATAGTTTATATCAAGAACATTTTTCTTTATTCTAGGAATTGAGATAGCGCTCATTGAAAGTGCATCTAATCCTATACCAGTAAGAAGTTTTGTTGCGGTCTCATCGCCAGCAAATTCTCCACACATAGAAACAGTTATTCCAGCTTCATGCGCTCCATCAACAGTCATTCTAATAAGCTCTAGCACTGCTGGGTTGTAAGTATCGTAAAGTGAGGAGATCATTTCATTTCCTCTATCTACAGCTAAAGTGTACTGTGTAAGATCATTTGTACCTATTGAGAAGAAATCTACCTCTTTGGCAAAATATTTAGCTCTAGCAGCAACTGCAGGAGTTTCCACCATTATACCAATAGCGATGTTCTCATCGAATTCGATACCTTCTGTTCTTAGTTCAGATTTGCACTCTTCAAGTAGCAGTCTAGAGTTTCTTACCTCTTCAATAGATATAACCATAGGGAACATTATTTTAAGTGTACCAAAGGCTGAAGCACGAAGTAATGCTCTAAGTTGAGTTTTGAACATATCTTTTCTATCAAGACATACTCTAAGAGCCCTATATCCAAGGAATGGGTTTAGTTCTTCTGGAAGCTTCATATAAGGAAGAGCTTTATCTCCACCTATATCCATAGTTCTTATTGTAACAGGTTTACCTTCTAATTTTTCTACAACAGTTTTATAAGCATCAAATTGCTCATCTTCAGTAGGTTGTCTGTCGTTGTTCATGAATAAAAATTCAGTTCTATAAAGTCCGATTCCCTCGGCACCGTTTTTCAAGACACCATCAAGATCAGCAGGGCTACCGATATTTGCCCATAGCTTAACATCATGTCCATCTTTAGTAACTGCTTTTAAGTCTTTTAATTTTTTAAGCTCTTCTTTTTCATCTAAGAACCCTTTAAGTTTTTTACAGTAAGTGTCTATTTCGCTTTCGGTAGGCTCGATTATGATGTCGCCGTCTAAAGCGTCTACAATTATTTTTTCTTCGCTTTTAAGAATACCTAAAATATCTTTTACACCAACTATAGCAGGCAGTTCAAGAGATCTAGCCATAATTGCAGAGTGTGCAGTTTTACCACCAATTTCTGTAACAAATGCCAGTACGTTGTCTAAATTTAATTGTGCAGTATCAGACGGAGTAAGGTCTTTTGCAACCACTATAGTATCTTTTGGAAGTGCCCCTAAGTCGAAAATTTCAACCCCTAAAAGGTTTTTCAACCATCTTCCACCGATATCTTTTAAGTCAGCTGCCCTTTCTCTCAGGTATTCATCTTCTAAAGCGCTGATCATAGCACAGTATTCTTCGATCCCCTCGTCAAGTGCTTTTTCAGCAGATATTTTATCATCTGTGATTTTTTCGCATACTTCATCGAAAAGGTCATCATCTTCTAAAAGAGTTATGTGACCTTCAAAGATTTCAGCTTTGTCGTCTCCTAGCTTTTCTCTAGTCTTTTCGGCAAGGTCCTCAAGCTGAGCTTTCGTTTTATTACGAGACTCTAAAAGTTTTTTTATTTCGCCTTCAGAATCCTCTACAGTTTTTTGATTAAATACCAGCTCCACTTCTTCGTAAAGGAAAACATTTCCGATTGCAATCCCAGGTGAAGCTGCTATACCTTTAAGTGTTCTGCCCATATAAATACATGTTTATCAAAATTTATTTGATAAACATTTCACCTCCTAAAATTAGTCTTTTAAAGTAGCAAGTAATTCAGATAACTCATTCACAGCAACTTCTGCTTGAGTTCCTTCAGCATAAACAGTAGCTTCATGCCCTTTTTTTAGTCCTAATGATAATAATTTAAGAAGTGAAGTTCCTTTAACTTTTTTCCCGTTACCTTCAACGAATACATCTGCATCAAATTCTTTTGCTTTCTTTACAAATACGTTCCCCGGTCTTGTGTGAAGTCCTGCGTCATTTGTTATTACTACTGTTTTGCTAAACATAATAATTCCTCCCTTATCTTCTTTTATTTTTTAGTCTTAAAGTATATTTTAGAATTTTAATTGAAAACTACATTTTATTAGATATTTCCTGGTAAAGTTTTTGAACCAAACTCGGTCCAACGACTAAGTGGTATTCTCCAAATATTTTTATTATGCCTTTTACCTCGGGTACACTTTCAGAGATATTTGACTTATCTAGAAGTGATCCGTTTTTTAATGAAAGCCTTAGGCGGACTGCACAGTGTGAGATTGAGCTTATATTATCTATACCACCAACATAGGATATTATCCTTTCGGCTATTAATTTTTCATTCATTTGCATTCTTGCCACCTTCTATGAAATTTTTAATATGAAGAGTTAGGTAAGCCTGCTCGCTGTCGGTGAAGTTGAAAGCGTAAGATTCTTGCAGGTGCACCCCAACCTTGATAGCACATTCAAAAGGTATAGGATAAGTGTGTTTTAAAAAATTTAATAGCTCGGTATCATCTGCTCTTATCTCAGCCTTCGTAATCATTCTATCGCAAAGATCTTTTAAATGTTTTACGAGTCTTTCGTAGTGGTAAGGGTAAGAGTCTAGTCTGGTCTTCAAGCTTTCTTCTACTATGTCTATTACCTCCCCTATCACCATTGTCTTTTGCAGTGTGACACTCATCGATTGTTGATCTACAGAGTTTTTCAAGTTTAAAGCTATAAATCCAGCTTCGTCCTCCGGCATATCTATTCCCAAATCTTCTTTTATCCGACTGACGGCGTAAAGTCCAACTTGGAACTCTTCCTTATAAAGGGTCTTTATTTCATCTAAAAGAGTATTTTTCAAATCTAGGTTAAACTTTTTTCTTTCAAATGAAAAAAGCATATGATCAAAAAGGTTCATGTATGATTTTTTCCCAAATGTTATGTTAAAGTTGTTGTAAGCATAACGCTTGACATCGTCTAGAATTTTTACGCATTTTAGAACTTGAGCTTTGTAGGTGGTGTCGGCGTTTAGTGGTTCACTTTCGTCCAGACTAAATACCTTTTCGATCTTTTCAGGGGTAATATCATCACCGGATTTTTTCCCAAAACCGATCCCTTTCCCCATAACAAGCTTCTCTTCAGCACCGCTTATTAACACGACGTTGTTGTTGATAACCTTGTTTATCTTCATATGTGACTCCTTTTGAGTAAACAAAAAACCTACGTTAAAACATAAACACAATTCTACAATAAAATATTACCACAAAAGTCGCTCGAAATGTAATATTTTTGAAATTCTATTTATGCTCCAACATAGGTTTTGCCTAATTGAATAGTAACAAGCCTATAAGGGTCATGTATTCAATATTTAATTTGTACGTTTATAGTACCATAGCGAATGCTATATGTCAAATATTTTTTCAAAAAAAATAAAAAAATTAATCGTTTGTAGATTTTTCAGTAAAGTATATACTTAAAAAGTAAATTTTTTGTAAACACAACAGCTTTAATAATTAGGGTACACGATATGGGGAGACTGTAAACGTTGAGCTACTAATAAACAACTGATTAAAAGTACTATTCTAAAAGAATGTAAAAATTGATCGTTAGAAAATTCGAATTTTTTATAAAAACGGTAAAATTTTGAAGAATGTTAGAGAAATCATAAAAAAACCGGGTGAATAATTAAACAAAATTCAATGTTTTATACTAGGGTATAAATTTCAGGCCAGAATAGCGTAACGTCTTAGTTCGGTTTTGGTACTGAATGAAAACTTAAAATTTCAACAAAATAAAGGTTTGAGGTTGTGATGGTTAAAAAGTGGACTTAAAATGAACAAAAGTGAAATTTGGCAATGTTGTCTCAAAGGCAATGGCGTAAATACAAAAAATACTCAAATATAGTTTTAAAGTTTGTTTTGAATATTTAAAAGTAGATTTTTAAATTTATTAAAATTAAAAGGAGAGAGAAATACAATAACTGGATAAGGTTAAAGTTATATTATGTTTTGAAATATTGACCAAGCAACTGTACTTAAATTATGGAAGAGTGGTTTGGATTTAGCCCTTGTAAAACCCTGGATGGAGTGTAGCTGTATAAAACCAGACCTTTAAAACATCATTAAACTCCAGTTAAATGTAATTAATTTTTGCAAAATGGCTTGACTTTGTCAAATTATGGGCTTATACTTATGGCATATAGTTTAAATTTTATATTTCTTTTCAAAATAATCATTTCTAGAAGTCAATCCTTTTCAAGATTACTTTAAATTTCTTTTATTTATATTCAAAATTTTTTAAAATTCATTTTAAATTTCAATTTAATATTTCGTAACTTTTTTGTATTTCTTAGATGAATTTGTTTCTTTCTTTAAGAGGAAGTAGTTTTGTCTACTATTCGAATTCTTTTTGCAAACTTTCTTAGTAAATAAACTTCAAAATTTTTTAATTCAGGTAATTTAAATTATTCGTTGTTACGGTGCTGGTAGTGTTTTTTTAATTAAAGTTGTACAGTAAAAAAGAGAGGAAACAAGCTTTTCAAAAAAAAGAATTAAACTTTTAATTATGCCAAGAATGGGCTGCCTCGGACTAACTCCTGATATCTATATCCTTCTCAAGATAGGTACGTAGGACCATGAAAATCGATTAAAAGACCTCAATATAACTATATATAATTTTAATATTCATCCCTAAAATATTAATTTATGAATTGAGGCAGCCCATTTTTTATAGATTTTACTACATATAAAATTTTTTAAGTCTAGTTTTATTCGAATTTTAAAGTGTTTTGTAAAAACGAGATGATTTAAGCCGGTGTATTACAGCGGAACTGTTGAATCAAAGATTTTAGACTTAGAGTATTATTTTAGCATAGGGTAGCCCTTTATACAAGGGCTTTTTCTTATTTTTGGAACTCAAAAAGGCCGCCTTAAAAGGCGGCCTTAAAACAAAGGAGGATTTTGAAAAAATTAGAACTATTTATTCACTATACTTTTGACTTTATTATTGCACTAATGGTCTAAAAAAAATAAAAAAATAACTTATTTCAATTTTTTGATTTTGTTTTATGCGTTTTTTCTAAGTACTTTTGTAATAGGACTGTGATTAAATTTCAAAATCTGTTAAAAGTTAAGAGTATAAAACCGCTATTTCAGCTGCGAGTTAGAACTAGTAATAAAGTTTATATAAAAATACTTGTCCGTATTAGTAGTATATCTAATGTTTTAAACATAAATCTGAATTAAGTAATGTGATTTTGTAGGTGTTTAAAAATAAAAAATGCTTAGCAAGTCAGATGAAACGCCCCAATTTTTCTTGGCTCGCTGTTTTGGTTGAACAATTTTACTGCCTCAGGGGAGTTGGCGGCTATTAATTCTATGCCCCTGCTTTTAAGCTCAGTCTTAACTTCCTCGGAGATATTCATGCAGCCGTAATAACCGGTTCCGATTACAACAAGTTTGGGATTTGCTTCGACTATGCTGAGAACGTCTTCTAATTGAAGAAGGTGCCCTTCTTTCCTCCACCAGGAATCGTCCAGTTTTTCTGGGTATATTATTACGTCAGACGAATAGTTTTTTCCGTCTACTTTGATCCTTCCAAATTCATATTCTTCTATTTTCATTTTTACCCCTCCTATCTTTAAATATTATACAACAAGGAAATAAAGATAAAACTCTTAATAATATGGGTAGAATCTGTTGAGGTTTTTAAACTTTAGGAGCGGTTAGGCTGCTTTGAAAGGCTGGTGGGTAAATTGAGTTTTGTTGAAAGTAAGGATTTCGATAGTCTTGAAGGTAGGCTGAAAATCTATGAGATGCTAGATAAATTTTTGGACAAGCACGTCGAGATAAAGGTGTTTTTTAGTGGTACCGGTATGAAGAGTTTTGATACTCTGAAAGAGACAAAGTTGAAGGGGCAAAACAATAATGTTGTTTTTCTCTATTTTGAAAATGGCACAGAGATTTTTCTTGATTTGAATACAATAGAAAGTTTCTCATATTACGGACCCGGATCGCTGGCGATAGTGCTGAAAAATGGTGATGAGACCATAATGATAAGACCTAAAAAATAATTTAAATAAAAAAACTCAGATGAACTAAATTCTACCTGAGTTTTTTATCGTTACTTTTGTTGAAGTTATAGCTTAAACGAAGTAAAAGGTCCTCTTCGTAATTTCCAAATTTACCGCCGAATAAATTTAAGCCGCCTTTGTTTTTGGCTGTTTCTTTTATTCCTATTTTTATAGAGATAAAAGGATTTTCGAGAAGGCCTAGCTTTTCTATGCTGGTATCTGAAATTTTTATACCGTCTATGAATGATCCGGTTTTGTCCACTTTCCAGCATTTTAAAATCCCGTATTGTCTGTTGTGGTCTTCCCACCAGCTTGGAGTGAGTTTGCCTCTTTTATTAGTGGAGCTAGCAGGTGAAGTCCAAGTTCCGACCTCTACATCGTTTACCCATAGTGTGATATCTGAAGGGATACTTTCATTTGACAAGGTTGATTCAGAACATATCTCTGTAGATAGTTCCATCGAATCTAGACTCGCCCCGTATGGGATGTCGTTTGGAAAATGGTATTTTAGATATCCGCTACCTATCCAGATAAGCTGGGCGTGAACCCTCTCTGGTAGATAAAAACTCTTTACATCGTCATAAAATCCGATGGGCCCTTTTTCTGAAAGTATGCCACAAGTTGGTTGAACCTTGCATTCTACAAAATTTCCTATTGGCATTGAGATATACTTAGTATTCTCCTTTTTTTCGTTACTCTTTTTGTCGATGAAGTTCAAAATAATTTTTTCGTAATTAAGGTAACATATTTTTTGAGATCCCCTTATTCCGGGTTGAAGCTTGGAATATATCAGGCCGGATTCCTCAAGTTTTTGCACGTTAACAGTGGCTGTTGATAGTGGGATCCCCAATCTGGAAGCTATCTCGTTTATATTCAACTCTTCTGATCTTATAAGTTCTAATATATCTATTCTCACCTGGTTGGATAAACTTTTAGCTATCTTTTTAAAATCAAGTACATTTAATTCTAAAGTTTCTCTGCTCATGTTCCACCTCTCGATTAATCATTCCTTTTCTAAACATTATACACTTTTTTAAACCGAAATTCAATCACTAAAAAAGCGTCAATATGTTTTACTTTAGAAGAAAATGTTTATAATCACTGATTTTAGTGGCTAAAATGCAGGTACTTACATTAGAAAAAAATTAAATAATATTTAAAATTTTTGAAATAATGGATTCCAAATCGTTCTTTATAGAATTAAGTTTTTTTAGATTTATGGATGAAATTCTGTCTTGCAGCCTAGAAAAATCTAGTTCCCTCAGCTCGTTTTCAGGTATGGAAGCTGCTAAGCCGTCTTTTTTCAGTTTTTGAATCATGAAACTATCTTCCAGGACAGAATCTCTCTCTATGAGTATCGGTATGGTGTGTCCTATAAGGGCCTCTGCAATACTTCCCCAACCGGCTTTTATTACAGCCATATCGGAGGCCGCCATATAGTTGTGTGTATCTTGGGTGTCGTGTGGGAGTTTTATAAAGTGGGCATCGCCATCTATTCTTACACCTTCTGTATAGAAGACAGTACCGTTATAATTTTTTAAATGCATTTTTTCAAGTTCTGCAGATTTACCGCAGCTTATAAACAAGCAGTTCCCGTGCTGTTTTTTTATCTGTTTTACCTTAGTTGGATCAATTTTTCTGCAGATAAGACCTGCGTTATCAGTCCGGCACTCCATGTGTCTGGTATCTAGATTTAGGCTATAGCTGATAAATAAATCAAGATTTTTGTATACCTCTTTAAAAGCATCTACGATTGACTTTTCTATCCCTAGATGTTCGTACTGGTTAAACCAGGTAAAATTAGAAATGCCTATGACCTTTTTCTCAAGTTTTTTGGCAACCATTACCCCTACCGGACTTATATCCGTTATGAATAGGGATATTTCTAGTCCGGATAGCTTTTCCAGCTCCCCCTCTACCAAATCGTCCCATGATCCTATAAAATCATGCAATCTTGCCTCCAAAGAGTTCTTGTCTACTTCGAGAGAGTTTTTTTTATTTACTAGACCGACATCCGTGTTCAAGGTGCTGTATATGATTCTGCCTTTGAATCTTTCAAGATACTTACTCGCAAAATCGTTTTGTGACTTTCCACAGGCCAGGTAGATACTGTTATCGGTACTCTCGAGGATCTCCTCTATCATAGCAAGGCACCTGGTCATATGGCCGAATCCGTGACCAGATACATAAAATCCAATATACATGTTTACCTCCATTTATAATATTTTTTGAGTATTAAATTTGATTTGTTTTTAGTTGCATATAAGAAGATAGGACTGCATCGGATGCAGTCCCATGAAAGTGGTATTTAATTTTAATTGCAACGATTAGCTCTTTCTTGCCTTTCTTGCCTTTCTAAGCTGAGCGTATTGTTCGTTTACGCCTTCCAATTCGGATAGAAGTTTTTCAATGAGTATGTCGTTTTCTTCGGCATAAGCTGCCTCAAGTTCTTCCTCTAATTTGTACATTTTGTCCAAACAGTCTCTACATTCCTGGGTGCCTTTTTTTTCTGCCATAACAATCCCTCCTCGACGTTTACTTTTTGGCATTAGTTTCTAATGCTGTTAATGAAAAAGTTATCTTGATACTTTCCCAACGCGAAATAATCTATATATCTTTTCTGAGATTTTTCCTGTTTTCCTTTTATTTAAGTGTATCTAAACAATAAATGTTGAATAAAATTAAGCAAGAAAACGCGTGTACGAAGTCTAGTTGGAGTTTTTTTGTTTAAGGTGCTTAATAACTATACGTATTGATGCATATGCAGGGACTGCAAACAGCGCTCCCAAAACCCCAAAGAGGGTAATAGAACTAAGTACTACCAAAATGACTATAACGGGATGTATGCTTAATTTTTCCCCCTGCACAAAAGGTCTTACAATATTCCCCTCAAGATATTGTGCTACTACAATTACTCCAAGAAGTTTTAGAAGCATAAAAGTGTTTACTGATATGGCTACAAATATTGCCGGGATAGTGCCTAGGACCGGGCCTAGTATTGGAATAATGGATGTAATAGTTGCTATTAGAGCCAGAGCAAAAGCGTTTGGCATTTTTATAACAAGATAACCGGCCAGCATTAGGACTCCTAGAATAAGAGCCACCATCAGCTGTGTGCTTATGTAGTCTGATAAAACTTGGTCGATCTCTTTTAGCATATTTTCAAACCTGCCCCTGTTTTTAGCGGGGGCAAGTTTCATAATTGATTCATACGCCAACTCCTCGTCTTTTAGCAGATAAAAGAGGATAAACGGGATCAGTAGAATGATCATGCCTAGGTTTTTAAGTGAAGAAAATATCCCCATAAGATTGTAACTTGTAATTTTTTTTAATAACTCCTGTACCATGTAAACTAGCTTTTCTTTCAGGTTAAACTGGGAAAGGAATTCCATATGTCTGCTGTTTAGCTCAGCTATTTTGTTAAGGCTCTGTGCGCCGAGGTTATAATTTTTGTAAAAGTAGTTTATCAATTTTTTTATCTCTATGTACACGATATTCCCGCCAAAGTAAAATATAGTTCCTATTACAAATATGAGGATCAAAAATGTCAGAATTATGGAAAAGCTCTTATTTTTTATTTTTGAGCTTATGAGTCGAACCGCGGGCCTTAGAAGATAGTATAAAAAGCCACCGATAAGTAAAGGGAGCATTATAAATGATAGTACTGTTCCCAGTGGTTTTAAGAAAAAAGATACCTTTTCCGCTAAAAATATGATTAGCAGGAACAGGAGTGTACTGTATGCAAAATGAAAAAATTTTCCTTCGAACATTTTTATCCCCCTTATTTTCTAGAAGTTTGAGTGTTTAAATTCGTAGATAAGTAAATTATACTATATGTATAAAAAAAATAACAGCCGTATAAGGCTGTTAGGTGCAAAAATATGCCAGGTTTTATTTTTTGAAGCAACTTTGTAATACTTCGCCGTTTCTAACCTGTCTTAGAATATCAATAAGGGTCCAGTCTAGGTCGCTGTCGCCCTCTATTTTTTCAACTAATTTTTCGTAATCGTCCAACGTATGCATATTGCCAGAAAGAGAAAAAATAGTTTCGATAAATTTTCTTATATTGATTTCATCAAATTCGAATTCATCGGGACCTTTTTTTACTGTCAGGTCGTATACTGTTGATTCCAATTTTTTTTCTGTGAACATAACAGAAAACCTTTCGAAAAAATCAAATGTACCATTTTCATCTACATATTCCAGCAGTTTGTGAGGTTTTCCTCCATCTTTTTCCTTAACTATACCTGTCATTATAAGCACTTGCCACCAACTCCTATTTATTTGTGTTATAGAATAAAACATCATGTTTTATTCTATAATAAGTTTAACTTGTAAAAATCTATTTGTCAAAATAGAAAATTTGATTTTATTGGTGTTAATTTAGATCTTTATTGTCACATATTCGTTGCTGTTTAGTTTTTTTCGTATATCATTTTCATAGAACTCTAAAGAGTATAGAATACTGTTTTTGGGGAGTAATTTTTCTATTTTTTTAATACTCTCGGCAGCATCATAAGGTGTGAAAAAAATTGAGCCAGCATAATTTTGGATATTTTTTGCTAAAGTTTCATCTGATTCAAAGTATAAATTGATTTCATAGCCATCTACGTTGAGCTTTAGTGGTGTATTTTTTTCTTTGCATAGCTTAAGATCTTTTTCACCGAAAATATCGGATAGATGGCTGTGTTTTAGCATGTTGTAGCTGTATACTATACATACAACGCTATTTATGCTGTGTTTTCTAGCTTCTCGAAACAAGAAGACAAAACATTTTTTAATAGTTTCGGTTTCGTCCTCTAATACTTTTGTACTAGAGTTGATTTGATATGGATTAAATATGTATTTTCCGATTAAAATATTCAGCATTGTTTTCCCTCCTGAGTCTTTTTTCTACATCTACACTATGTTTTTCTTTAATTTTGGTACTAATCCTTTTTTTATTCACGAAAAAAGATTTGATAAAGTTCAAGTGTTTTTCGCTGTATTTTGGTTGCAGAATCTTTTTTAAAGGAAAAATTTCGGTTTTGAATAAAGGTAGTTTAACAGCTTAAATGGATAAGAGGTGTTTTAGATGGAGGTTTGCTATTACAGTAATAGGGGATTTGTGAGGAAAAAAAATGAGGATAGCCTGCTCATAGGCGACCTGATGATAAACGAAGGAGATATGTCTACTCCGGAATTTCAGCTTTTAGAAGGAGAGAATACGCTGATTGCAATAGCAGACGGCATGGGGGGGCAGTCCACGGGAGATATCGCCAGCAGGCTGGTTCTTGGAACTTTTGTAGGGAAATCAAATAAACTCACTAGAGAGGGTGAGGTAAAAAAAGCTATGAAAGCAGCCAAAAAATGTTTGGATGATTTTGCGCAGGAACACCCTGCTAGCCTTAATATGGGAACGACTTTATCCGGACTGTCTTTTTGCGGTGGTAAGGGGTATGTTTTTCATATCGGAGACAGCAGAATTTACTTGTATGAAGCCGGCAGAATGACAAAGCTTACTACAGACCATACCATGGTGCAGCATGTTTTTTCTAATAACCCGGATTGTGAGGAGATAATAAGGAAACACCCGATGAGAAATATTTTGACTTCGTGCCTGCTTGGTAATATCGAAAGGGCTCTTGAGGATTATGTTCTAAAAAAAATCAAGGTGAAAAAAAATGATATATTTTTTTTATGCACAGATGGTGTCTGGGAACTGCTATCAAAGGATGAAATGGAGGAAATATTTTCCGGCATGGGAAATCTTGAAAACATCGGAAGGAAGCTTGTGGAAAAAATATACGACATATCCAACGACAATATGAGTTTTATAATAGTTAGGGTATAGATTGGGAATGGATAATAGCTGAATATTGGAGATTATTTCCAGATTTATATGTTTTTTAAACTTTTATAAAAAATCTTTTGACAATTTTTTCAAATATGATATAATCACTGTGTCACGCGGGGGTGGCGGAATTGGCAGACGCGCTAGACTTAGGATCTAGTGTCTTCGACGTGGGAGTTCAAGTCTCCCCCTCCGCACCATTTAGAGTGTAAGGCAGCCTGAAGGCTGCTTTTTTTATTTTTTGTATTTAAGTCCATAGATTGTCGAATTAAATGCAACGATGCTGATAAACAGATAAACAGATAAACAGATACACAGTACTAATGGCATAACACCAGAGGTATATTTGTTAGGAAGCGTGTATTTAATGCACGTATGTTGAAGATTGAAAATATTTAAGAAAACTGTCAGTCGCCCGTGGAAATGCAAATGATATGGATACAAAAACTGTAACAGTGATAAGCGAAGATCCAAAGTTTTTAAAGAATAAAATTAAGAATCACAACTGTGATGAAGTTGAAATAAACAAGTCCGGTATAGTGAAGAAAGTATTGGAAAATAAAATTATAAGACAAAAAAGTTTTTTCTTAAAATTTTGGTCATGTTAAAAGGCTCCCTTTCGGGAGCCCCAAACGATGGACTAGGAAGTAACTTGAAAACATAGTAGAGGACTATGTTGTTACATCATAAGCAGTGGATTTATGCTTCTATATATATTATACTTCTAAGCGGTCTGTAAAAATGAATAAATTACATAAATAATTTTTAATTCTGTAAAAATCATTACGATTAAATGTAATTAGTGAAGATTATTTTCAAATTTATATGTTTTTTAAACTTTTATAAAAAATCTTTTGACAATTTTTTCAAATATGATATAATCACTATGTCACGCGGGGGTGGCGGAATTGGCAGACGCGCTAGACTTAGGATCTAGTGTCTTCGACGTGGGAGTTCAAGTCTCCCCCTCCGCACCATTTAGAGTGTAAGGCAGCCTGAAGGCTGCTTTTTTTATTTTTATATCTATATTTTGAAAATTTTTCTTTGCCATTTAGACAGTTACATATAATATATAGTTGTATAAAGAATTATTTAATTTATGGGGGGATTTATGCAGCAGATAAATTATTCTGAGATTATTAATGAAAACAATTATATATTGATAGATGTGAGAACTCAAAATGAATTTCAACTTGAAACCATACCAGGGGCTATAAATATTCCTGTCTTACTGGATGAAGAAAGGGTTGATGTAGGAACGGCCTATAAACAGGTATCAAAGGAGAAGGCAAAAGAGTTGGGAATAACTTTTATATCTAAAAGGCTGCCTGAAATTTTTGGACAAATAAATGATTTGAGTAAGAGATATAAAAAGTTGATTTTCTTTTGTGCGAGAGGTGGAATGAGAAGCGGCAGCATGGCATCGTTATTTTCATCTTTAGGATATAAGTGCTACAAACTGACTGGAGGATTTAAAGAGTATAGAAAGTTCTTATCAGAAGATCTTTTGAGGGTAAATCAAGGGATAAAGTATTTCGTGATTCATGGCAAAACTGGATCAGGAAAAACCAAAATTCTACAGAGATTATATGAAAAGGGATATAGTGTTTTGGATCTTGAAAAATATGCTGATCATAAGGGATCATTTTTTGGAGGGCTTTGTGAGAAAAGGGTTCAAAGTCAAAAGAGGTTTGAAGCGGAAATTTATGAATATCTGAGGAAAAAATCCGATAATTATATTTTTGTTGAGAGTGAAAGCAAAAGAATAGGAAATGTTTATATTCCTGAAGTTGTCCATCAGGCTATGCATGAAGGACACCATATGCTTGTAAGCACTTCTATGAAAAAAAGAACAGAAATAATAATGGAGGACTACTCAGAATCTTCTAAAGAAGAGGTTTTAAAATGTATAAATCTATTTACTAGATACATAGGTAAAGAAAAAATAGTCTATTATAAACATCTAGTGGAAAAGGGGATGTATTCTCAGCTAGCAGTGGAGTTTATGGAGAATTATTATGACCCTCTGTATGAAAAGAGCATAAAGAATAGGGATTTTGACATAAGTTTATTTTATGAAGATTTTGATGATGTAGAGAATAAAATACTAGAATTTCTTCATGAAAAAGGATATTGCAAAAAATAAAAAACAGCAGGAAATTTCCTGCTGTTTTTTATTTGGTATCTAACTTTAAAATTTAAATTTGAGTAATATTTTTTTTCAAACCTGATTTTTCTACCATATATATAGAAAAATCTGAAAAAGATTCTTCCAATATTAATTTTATATTATTTAGTACTGAAATTTCAAATTTTATAGAAAGTCCACAACTGGCAGTTATTTCCTTTGGGACAGGGATTATCCTAACCTTAAATCCTTTTTCCAGAATAAATTTTTCTATCTGGATTATTTTGTGAGTTGAATTAGAGACTATAAGACCGAATTGTTCCATTCTCATTATGGCCTAATTATTTTCTCTGCCTTTATCTGTTTTTCTACTATGGTATACATATTTGAAACCTCTCCGATAGAGAGCTTATCCTGTATACCGTAGAAATTAAGGCAGGTACCACAAGTTAGTATCTCAGTACCATTTTCCTGAAGTATTTTGAGATCTTCAATTGAATCAGAGCCCTCTACGGTAAGACGGGCACCTGAGTTGTAAAAAAGTATAGTAGATGGAAGTTCATCCATCTCTGTAAGCGTATAGATAAATCCCTTCATAAGTATCTTCCCAAGTTCTTCCATTCCTTCACCCATCTTGTCAGAAGAGATCACCACAACAGTATTTTTTTTGTCTAGGTTTTCGGATGGAATATTTTCTATTTCTTTGGTTATTCTGACGGAAAAGGTATCTCCTTCTTTTTTAGTCTCAAAAGAGAGTCCCATTTCCTTTGCCATTTTTTCGAGGTTTTCCTTTGAAATCTGGTTGTCTACTGAGGTCACCACAACGCCTTCATCTATTTCTTTTAGAGCTTTTTTTGTCATTATTATTGGGATAGGACAGGTTTGTCCTTTGGCATCTACGATTTTTTCCATTGTTCTCTCCTTGAAATTATTTTAATAGATTTTTCCTACATCAAATTTTAGATAGCTTATTCCACTACAATAAAATGCCCTCTTTTGTCTTCTACTCTTCCTACAATTGAAGATTTTATATCTAGCTTGTTGAGTTTTTCTAAAATTTCATATGCGTGTTCCTGTCCTATTGAAAACAGGAGTCCACCAGATGTCTGTGGATCAAAAAGTATCTCCTGCATCCAGAAAGGGACATCTTCAAAACTGACTTTTTCTCCTAAATGGTTTCTATTTTTCTGTCCACCGCTGGTGATATAGAATTCCTGGGCATATTTTTTTGCTTCCTCTATATATGGTATGAGTTCTTTTTGAATTATGAAGGTCTTGTCTGATCCTACTGCCATCTCGTAGGAGTGTCCTAAAAATCCAAATCCTGTAATGTCTGTGCAGGCAGTAACTGGGGATTCCTTTATTATCTCCATAGAGTATTTATTGAGGGTGGTCATATTTTCAATTATTTTTGCTACAGCTTTTTCACTGGCATCATCAACTCTGTATGCTGTTGAAATTATTCCTACGCCCAAAGGTTTTGTAAGAATTAATAAATCTCCAGAAACTGAACCGTGGTTTTTAAAAACTTTTTCTGGATTGATAACTCCAGTCACAGAAAGTCCGTATTTTATTTTGTCATCGTGAATGGAATGCCCTCCGCTCAGTACGGCACCAGCTTCAGCTACTTTTTCTGCCCCTCCTCTAAGAATTTCTCCAAGGAATGAGGTATCCATTTTTTCAGGGAAACATACAATATTCATAGCGGTCTTTGGCTCTCCACCCATGGCATAGATATCGCTTAGGGCATTAGTTGCTGCTACCTGTCCGAAAATATATGGATCATTTACCATGGGGGCAAAAAAATCAAGTGTTTGTATAATCGCGATCTCGTCTGTGATTTTGTATACTGATGCGTCGTCTGAGTTTTCATAGCCTACAAGGAGATTTTCATTTTTTATAACTGGTAGGTTTGTAAGAAGCTCTGAAAGGACAGAAGGTCCTATTTTACAGGCACATCCACCTATTGAACATTCATTTGAAGGAAATTTCATATTTTTTTCTCCTCTTTTATAAAGTTTTAATTATATATAATTATATCACTTTAAGATTTAAAACTCAATGATGGAGGTTCTGTTGACAAATATTTAAGAAGTCATTAAGTAAGATATGTTGAAAAGTTTAGAGAATAAATGGTATAAGATTATATGTAACTTAATT